>JAEYYY010000214.1 GCA_023430775.1 Pseudomonadota bacterium | reverse complement strand
TGATGCGCTCGCGCACCTTCAACACCTCGAGCTGGCGCGACAGGAACTGGAGGACCTTGCGAACGCGGGTCTTGAGATCGAACGTCTCGAGGACGTCCTGCTTCTCGCCGACCTCGAGCTCGAGGTGAGAGGTGATGAGGTCTGCGAGGTGACCAGCCTCGGTGACCGAATCGACAAGCGCGCCGGCTTCCTTGGGGAGCTCGGGCATCAGCTTGACGACGCGCTTCGCGATGTCCTTGAGGTTCATCACCAGCGCATCCAGCTCGACGTCGCTCGACGTCGGATCGGGGACGCTGCGAACCTTCGCGGCGAGGAACGGCTCGGCGCCGTCGAAGCCGGAGACCTCGAAGCGCGAGACGCCCTGGAGGATCACCGAGAAGTTGTCCTTCGCGAGCTTGATCACCTTGAGGATGCGCGCGGCGCAGCCGACCATGTAGAGGTCGCCCGAGCCCGGATCCTCAGTGCGGGCATCCTTCTGCGTCAGGATGCCGATGACGGGCCGCTCCTTCGCGATCGCATCCTCGACGAGGCGGACGCTCTTTCGTCGTCCGACGTCGATGGGGATGATCGCCCCCGGAAACAGCACGGAGTTGCGCAGCGGCAGGATCGGCAGTGTGTCCGGTATCTCTACCGGCTGCGGATCCCCGGCCTTGGCCTTGGTCATTGTCGGAACCTAGCGAGCGCGCCTTCCGATCGTCAAGGCAACCTGCCGTTAATGCTTCTCATCCTCGTCGACAAGGCAGGTCGTCAGGTGCGTCCCGGCCGTTCGATCGTGCCGTCTGCAGGTTGTGCAAACCGGTCTTCCGTGGACGGGTGTACCGGCTCGTCGCTCTCCCACTTCCAACCACCAAACCGGGTGGCCTGGTACTCGGCGATGGTCTGCCGGATCTCCTCGCGGCTGGTCATCACGAACGGTCCCTGTTGAACCACCGGCTCGGCGATCGGCCGCCCCTGAAGCAGCAGCAGCTCGGACTCCGCCGGACCGTTGTGCAACACGGCTTCCTCGTCGGAACGCAGCATCGCGACCGCGCTCGAGATCGGTGCGCCATCGATCGCCAGCCCACCGGCGAACGCGTACAGCCAGCGCTCGATCCCGCTACTCGCGGCCGGCAGGGTCCAGCGCGCGTTCGGCGCCATCCGGATGGTCCAGATCGCGACCTCGCTCGCGGCCCGCGCCGCCCACGACTTCGGCGGCGGCGCCGGTGCGCGCGACTCCCCGACCACCCCGGCCACCACGGTGATCTCGGTCTGCCGCCCGTCGTCATCCCGGTGGACGTGCCGCGGGATCTTGGTGTCCCACAGCATCGAGAACTGCGGCGGCGCCAGCTTGTCGACCTTCGGCAGGTTGAGCCAGATCTGGAACAGCTCGACCGGGTTCTCCTTCGCCTGCTCGACGAGCGGGAACATCTCGGCGTGCAAGATCCCGTGGCCGGCGGTCAGCCACTGGACGTCGCCGCGGCCGTACCGCGCGGTCGCGCCGAGCGAGTCGGAATGATCGAGGAGCCCGCGCCGGACCACGGTGACCGTCTCGAAGCCGCGGTGCGGGTGCTGCGGAAAGCCCGGCACCCGGCGGCCGTGATACATGCGCCAGCCGCCCTGCTTGCCCTGCGGTCCGGCGAAGTCGGAGCCGATGCGGCGGCCGGCGAGCGATGCCTGTGGCCCCATCGCGGCATTGCCGGCGGGATAGGCGTCGTCGTGATGGACGCAGAACAGAAACGGATCCGGCGTCGGCCACTGCATGCCGTCGAGCGCGGCCGTGTCGCGCACGCTCGACCCGAGCTTTTGACCGTCGCGCTTGCTCTGACACGCGGCCACGCTGGCCGCGGCCATCCACGAGAGCGCCTGGCGTCGATTCACGCGCCCAGTATCGCGCAGATTCGCCGATTGACGAGCCGTGCGATGCTCCTTGTCGTGACCGATCCACACGAGCTCGAGGCTGCCTTGCAGCGCGAGTGGAACGACGACACCGCGGCGGTCTATGCCGACCTGCTGACGTCACGTGGCGATTTGCACGGCGAGCTGATCGCGATCGATCTCGCGCTCGCGAAGGGCATCACCGACGCACTGCTCGAACGCAAGCGCGAGCTGCTGTGGGCGTGGATCGGCGCCGCGACGATCGCCGACGCGCCGTGGACGCTGCATCACTTCCGAGCCGGGCTGCTGCGGCGGCTTCGGTTACCGACGACGGCGCGCTTCCCGCTCGACGCGCTGGTCGATCAGATGTTCGGCGCGGTCGGAGCGCGGATCGCGGAGATCGAGATCTACGGCAGCAACGCCGAGCTCGAGGCCGGCATCCGGGCGCTCGCCTCGCGATCACTGCCGTGGCTGACATCGCTGACCGTGCGCCGGGTCGGCGAGAGCAGACCGATCGACCAGCGCGTGTGGGCCGAGCTCGTCGCCGCCACCCCGCACCTCCGCATGCTGACCCTCGTCGGTCCGAGCGTCGCGGCGTCGCCGCTCCATCCCGCGATCGCGAAGCTGCGCAGTTATGGGCCTACGGTCGTCATCGCCGGCGAGCCGGTGACCAGCGTGACCGAGCTCGACCTCCGGTTCGAGACCGAGGTCCATCGGTTCTCGCCGGCGAGCAACCCCGAGGCGCTCGCCGCGCTGATCAATCCGCGCGCGTTTCCCGGGCTGCGCCGGCTCGATCTGTCGGCGAACGCGCCGCCTGACAGAGAGCCCGCGAATCGCGCAGGCGTGCTGGTGTTCCTCGACAGCGTGGAGCAGCTCGATCGCTTCGAGCGCGTGCGCGTGCCGTGGATCGAGACCGCCGACACGGCGCACGAGCTGATCGCGAAGCTCGAGCGCTGCCCTCACCTGACGATCGAGATCGCGCGGATGTACTCGGCGCTCGAGGTGAGCCACCCGCGGCTCGTCGTGCCGCCGCCGCGGCAGTGGCCGGGCGGCGAGCATTCGCGCAGTGCGCTGACCGTCGACATCGCACCCGGCGTCCACTGCACCGAGCTCGCGCTGTCGTCGTTGATCGAGCATCTCGAGGTGATGTTCGACGCCATGCGCGCCGACCAGCAGCAGGCGTGGCTCGAGGTCTGGGGCTTCCTCGACGGCCTCGAGTGGGAAGACGACCAGGGCAACACCATCTACAAGGAGCTGGCGGCGGCGACCCTCCTCACCGCGCTCGACGCGCTCGACGGGATCGATGACCGGGCGGCCAACGTCGCCGACGCGATCCGGGGCGCGAAGCTCGCGAAAACCGCCACGGTAACGGTCTCGCGGTACTGGGGATGGTGAGCCGCACTACTTGAAGATCACGCGGGAAAGCGAGCTGAAACTTCGCTATTGACCGCGCGTACCATGTGGTCTTACCAATTGGTCTTACCAACCATGGCCACCGCAACCGTGCCCCTCGACGAATCCACCGACGCGACCGCGATCGACACCGTGTTCGAGAAGCTGCTCGCCGACATCATCAGCGGTGTCTACGCCGCCGGTGTCCGGTTGCCGCCGGAGCGCGAGCTGTCGCGCCAGCTGTCGACCTCGCGACCGACGCTGCGCGAAGCGCTGAGGCGGCTCGACGAGTGGAACCTGGTCGAGCCGCGACGCGGATCGGGGATCGTGGTGCGGCCGTATCGCGACTGGTCGATCGAGGTGATCGCGGCGTACATGCGGTACGGCAAGCCGACCGCGATGCAGCCGACGATCGGTCAGATCATGATCGACATGTTCGCGATGCGCCGCGCGGTGGTGCTCGAGGTGATCCGGCTGACCGCGGGTCGCGTCCCCAAGGGCGGGACGCAGGCGGCGCGGATCGCGATGGCGCGCGCGTGGTCGCTGCGCGATCAACCGGCGTACGCGCGCGAGGACTTCGAGGTGATGCGCACGATCGTCGAGGCGGCGAAGTTCACGCCCGGGCTGTGGCTGCTCAATCGCGTCGCCGATATCTGGCTCGATGCGGCGGGCTCGCTGCGCTTCATGATCCTGGCGCCCGCCGATTACGTGCAGACGCACACCAGGTTCTTCGACCTGCTCGAGAAGGGCGAGGCCGATGCGGCAGTCGCGCTGATGTCCGACTACCTCGAGCGTCACGATCGCAAGATCGTCGACGCGCTCGCACCGTTCGCCGCGACCGGGGGGCCGGCGTGACCACCTGGGCCGCGATGACGCGCCGGCAGGCGCAGGAGAATGGCGAGCCGAGCTACCAGCACTCGCCGACGAGCCGCGCCGTGTTGCTGTCGCTGGTGCCGGTGATCTGCCCGCCCGAGGCCCATCACCTCGCCGCCGCGATCGTGGATCACATGGCCCTGACGCTCGGTGCCGCGCCGGCGATGCTGCGCAGGGGCTTCGGCGCCGGCATGGCGACGTACGATCTCGGTGCGTTGCTCCGTCACGGCAAGCGCGCCCGCTCGCTGACCGGCGCCGCCGCCGAGAACTACTTCGAGTCGTGGCTGCACGGCATCACGCCGCTGCACCGCCAGCTCGCCGCCGCGCTCAACCAGCTGATGAGCCTGTCCTGCTACGAGATGCCCGAGATGGCCGAGCGCGTCGGCTATCGCGTCGCGCCGTGGATCGAGGACGTCACCAGGAAGCGGCTCAGCGTGTTCAAGGACGACGTCCGCAAGCAAGAGGAACAGATCCTCGCGCCCGATCCGCTCCGGCCCGGCGTGTACGTCGGTCGCCGCAAGAAAGTGGGTGGCTAGATGGCGGTACATGCACTCCACGAGGGCAGCGCTCCTCGCAACGTCTTCACGCGGCACGACATCCACGGTGACACCGTGCTCGATTGCGACGTCGTCGTGATCGGCTCGGGCTCCGGTGGTGCACCGGTCGCGGCCGAGCTCGCCGAGGCCGGCTTCGACGTCGTCGTCCTCGAGGAAGGCAGCTACTACCAGACGCGCGACTTCACCGCCGACACGTCGGCGATGGTCCGCCAGCTGTATCGCGACGGCGGCGCGTCGATGGCGATCGGCAACCCGCCGATCCTGTTCCAGGAGGGCAAGGCGGTCGGCGGCTCGACCGTGATCAACGGCGGCATGAGCTGGCGCACGCCCGAGGAGATCCTCGCTCGCTGGGTCAAGGAGTCCGGCCTCGACACCACGCCGCAATCGCTCGAGCCGTACTTCGAGCGCGTCGAGAAACGGATCCACGTCGCCCCGATGGACGAAGATGCGATCGGCCGCGACAACTGGCTGCTCAAGAAGGGCGCCGACGCGAAGGGCTGGAAGATCATCGGCAACCTGCGCAACCAGGCGCACTGCGTGGGCAGCAATCGCTGCGCCTTCGGCTGCCCGACCGGCGCGAAGCAATCCACGCTGGTCAGCTACATCCCGCGCGCGCTGCACTACGGTGCGCGCGTCTACGCCGACGTCCGCGTCGACAAGATCATGATGCACGGCAAGCGCGCGGTCGGCGTGATGGCGCGCGTCGCCCAGTCCGGCGGTGGGTTGGGACCCACGATCAGCGTGCGCGCGAAGCTGGTCGTCGCATCGTGCGGCGCGATCCAGACCCCTGCCCTGCTGTCGCGGAGCGGCCTGTCGTCGCGCTCGGGCGAGCTCGGCGGCAACCTGTCGCTACACCCCAACGTCAAGGTCGTCGCGCTGTTCGACGAGGACGTCACCGGCTGGAAGGGCGCGCACCAGGCGTTCCAGGTCCGCGAGTTCGCGCACGAGAACATCGGCACGTTCGCGGCGGTCAACCTCCCTCCCGCGATCATCGCGATGAGCGTCCCGCATCGCGGCAAGCAGCTCGGCGCGCTGATGGATCGCTACAACCACATGGTCGTCGCCGGCCTGCTGTGCGAGGACACCGCGGTCGGCCGCGTCCGCACGATCAACGGCCGGCCGCAGGCGTTCTACCAGCTCGCCGAGCGCGACGCGGCGACGATGCAGCGCGGCCTGGCGCTGCTCTCCGAGCTGCTGTTCGCCGCCGGTGCGCGGCAGGTCATCCTGCCGTTCCACCAGGCGACGGAGGTGTGCTCGCCCGACGAGGCGCGCCGGCTGTTCAGCAAGCAGATTCCCGCGAAGAGCTGGGAGGTGGTGACCGTCCACATGATGGGCACCGCGAAGATGGGCAAGGATCGCGCGACGAGCGTGACCGACAACTTCGGCTTCATGCACGATGTCGATCGCCTGCTGATCTCGGATGCCTCGCTGTTCCCGACGCCGATCCGCGTCAACCCGATGGAAACCATCATGGCCCTCGCGACGCGCGCGGCGGGTCACGTGATCGACAACGCGAAGAAGTTTCTGAGCTAGGAGACCCGATGAACGCCGCGATCGCACAACAAACTCCGTCCCTGCCCCGCGTCGCCCGCTTCCTGCCGCCGTTTCCGTCGGAGGCCGCACTTCGCCTCGAAGCGTCGTCGCACGCCGAGCTCGAGCTCGCGTTCGTGCGCGGCGAGATGCCGGATCTCGATCAGCTCGTCGGCTGGGAGTTCCGCGGCATCACCCACCCGTTCTGGGCCAGCATCGCGGGCATCAAGAAGTTCGGGAAGGGCTTCTTCAGAAACGAGGATGGTCGGGTGATGGGCTACAACTGCCCCGTCGTCCAGAACGTCCTCGACGGCCGCTGGCACACCAAGCCGAGCGACACCGCACCGAAGCGGTTCGGCTTCTACGAGGTCGCGCCCACCGATCCGACGGCGCGTGACAACGCGTACCTCCACTCGGTGCTGCTCGATTACAGCAAGGGCGGCAACAAGCGCCTCGATCCGACGAACGGCCTCCGCGATTACCTCGTGCAGGTCGATCCCGAGAACCCTGACCTCTATCTCG
>JAEYYY010000212.1 GCA_023430775.1 Pseudomonadota bacterium | reverse complement strand
GGATGCACCATGCCGCCCGAGATCGGGCCCGGGCGGACGAGCGAGACCTCGACGACGAGATCGTAGAACGTGCGCGGCTTCAGCCGCGGCAGCATCGACATCTGCGCGCGCGACTCGATCTGGAACGTGCCGACGGTGTCGGCGGTGCAGATCATGTCGTACGTCGCGGCGTCCTCGGCGGGGATGGTGGCCATCGTCAGCGCGATGCCGCGGTGCTTCTCGAGCATGTCGAACGCGAGGTGCAGCTGGTAGAGCGCACCGAGCGCGAGCAGGTCGACCTTGAACAGGCCGAGGTCCTCGAGATCGTCCTTGTCCCACTGGATGACGGTGCGACCGGGCATCGCCGCGTTCTCGATCGGCACGATGTCGTGCACCGGCTCGTGGCCGAGCAGGAAGCCGCCGGGGTGGATCGAGATGTGGCGCGGCAGCTCGAGGATCTCGTTCGACAGCTTCGAGAGCAGCTCGAAAGAATTCGCGTGGTGCTCCTGGAGCCCGGCGCGCTTCAGCGCATCCTCCTCGACGAGGCCGTACATCGAGAGGTGCTTCGCGGCGCGATCGAGCGCGGTCTCCGGGATGCCGAGCGCCTTGCCGACATCGCGAACGGCAGAGCGCGGCCGGTAGCGCACGACGTTGCAGACCATCGCGGCGTGATCGCGGCCGTAGACGTCGTAGACGTGCTGGATGACCTCTTCGCGGCGCTCGTGCTCGATGTCGAGATCGATATCGGGCGGCTCGGCGCGCTCGCGCGACAGGAAGCGCTCGAACAGCAGGCCCATGCGCACCGGGTCGACGGCGGTGACACCGAGGCAGAAGCACACCGCCGAGTTCGCCGCCGAGCCGCGCCCCTGGCAGATGATGTTCTTGCGCCGGCAGTACGACACGATCTCGTACATCGTCAGGAAGTAGCCCGGGTAATCGAGCTCCTCGATCAGCGCGAGCTCGGCGTCGAGCTGGCGGCGCACGTCATCGGGAATCACACCGCCATATCGCCATGCGGCTCCGCGATAGGTCAGCTCGCGCAGGTGCTGTGCGGTCGTCGAGCCGCTCGGCAACCGCTCCGACGGATAGCGGTAGCGCAGCTCGCCGAGCGAGAACGTGCAGCGCGCCGCGACCTCGAGCGTGCGTTCGATCGCGGCGCGATCGTCGTGGAACAGCTTCTCGAAGCTGTGCGGCGAGCGCAGGTCGTGCTCGTCGTTGTCGCGGATCTTGCGCCCCGCGGTGGCTAGCGTGACCTGATGACGGATGCACGCGAGCACGTCCTGCAGCGGGCGCCGCGCCTTGGTGTGATAGAGGACCTCGGTCGCCGCGACCACCGGCAGCTTCCACGCCTTCGCGCGTTCGCGCAGCCGCGCCTCGCGCTCGACATCGGAGGCACGGCGATGGCGCACGACCATCGCGTACAGCCGATCGCCGAACGCGGTGATCAGATCCGAGACCACTCGCGGATCGGGATCCGGATCGCCGGCGAGCAGCGAATCGTCGCCACCCCACAGCGCGATCAGCCCACCCGCACGCGCGCAGACCTCCGGCCACGTCACGATCGCCGCGCCCTTGTCGCAGCGCCGGCGACCGATCGTCAGCAGCCGCGTCAGGTTTGCCCAGCCCGCGCGATCGATCGCGAGCAGCACGAGCGTGCTCGGTGCGACCTCTGCCGGTGCGAGCGAGACCTGGCGCGGCTTGCTGCGCTTCGTGCGACCGCGCCGCCCGGTCACCGGGATCGCGGGCTCGAGATCATCGGTGTCGACGCCCCAGCCCGGACCGCGGCCGTGAAACTCCTCGCCGTGCAGGCCGACCGTGATCGGCGATGCGACGAGCGCGCTGCCCGGCGCAGCGGTCGTGACCTGCGCGCCGCAGATCAGCTGGATGCCGAGCTCGCGCGCCTTGACGTGCGCGCGGACCATCCCGTAGACGCCATCGCGATCGGCGATCGCGAGCGCCCGGATGCCGAGCCGGTGCGCCTCCTCGACCAGCTCCTCCGGGTGGCTCGCTCCTTCCAGGAACGAATATCCCGACTTGCACCAGAGCGACGCGTACACTGAACATATGTTTAGCCAGGTCGAAAACGCGATCAAGAGCCCGGCAGGAACAATGTTCCTCGTGCAGTCACACCAGGGGGTCAGGAGACAACCCCATGAAGACCCTGACCACTCTCGCACTCGTCCTCGTTTCTTCGATCGCCACCGCCGACTCGCTGCCCAAGGAGGTCGAAGGCATGGACTGCCTGCTCGGCAACTGGAAGGGCGCCGGCACCATGACCATCGGCAGGGACAAGGCGAAGATCGACGCGACCTACAGCTGCAAGCGCACCGGCGGCGACTTCGGCGTGCTCTGCAACCTGCGCATCACCGGGATCCCGGGTGTGCCGGTCTACGAGGAGACCGACCTGATGGGCTACGAGCCCAACAGCCGCACCTATCACTGGTTCGCGGTGACCAACGCCGGCGAGACCCACGACCACGTCGCGCCGTTCACCGACAAGAACAAGATCCGCTTCGCGTACAGCGGCACGCAGGAAGGTAAGCCGTTCAAGGAGGTCGTCGACTGGGAGTTCCTCGGCGCGGCGAAGCCGGGCGACAAGCCGAACCAGATCAAGGTCCGCGGCGAGACGTTCGTGGCGAACGCATCGACCAGCGTGATCGAGCTGAACATGAAGAAGCAGTAGCCGTGTTACGAACATGGCGATGCTCGTCGGTCGCGATCGAGAGCTCGCCGCGATCGGCGAGGCGATCGAACGTGTCATGCGCGGCGAACGCGCCGCCATGATGTTCAGTGGCGAGCCCGGGATCGGAAAGTCCCGGTTGCTCGACGAGATCGCCTCGCGCGTTGCGGCCCTCGGTGGCATCGCCGCGTGGGGTCGCAGTGCGGAGGTCGGCCTGACACCCGCGCTGTGGCCGTGGATGCAAGTGCTCGCTGCTCTCGAGACTCCCGATGGACGCGCACCCGAGCTCTCCTCGATCGACCAACCCGCCGTCGCGACCTCGCGACTCGCGCGCTTCGAGGAGATCCTCCAGTTCGTGCGCGCGCGTGCCGCGGCGCTGCCCATCGTCGCGCTGCTGTTCGACGACGCCCACGCGGCCGATCTCACGTCGCTCCAGCTGCTCGAGTACGTGTTGCCACGGCTCACCGGCAAGGTCGTCGTCGTGGTCGCCACGCGCGACAGCGACGCCACGCCCGCGGTGCAATCTCAGCTCGGCAAGCTCCAGCGCGCGACTCGCCGGCTCCCGCTCGTGCGGCTCGGTCGCGAGGAGGTCACTCGTCTGGTCGGTGAACGCGTCGCCGCGCCGGCGATCGCGAAGATCTGGGAGCTCACCGAAGGCAACCCGCTGTTCGTCGAGGAGCTCGTCGGGTCGCTGTCCGGCGGCGACTCGATCCAGCTGCCGCCGGTGTCGAGCGTGCGCTCGATCATTCGCGATCGGATCGAGCAACACATGCCGCTCGAAGCAGCCGCCGCGCTGGTCGCCGCGGCGCTGGTCGGCCGCGAGTTCCGTGCGGCGGTGGTCGCCGAGATCCTCGGCGTCACCGATGGCGAGGTGGTCGCCCGGCTCTCGGCCGCGCGCCGGCTCGGCATGGTGGTGGCGATGACGGGCGATCGCTACAAGTTCTCGCACGCGCTGATCGCCGAGGCACTCGCGGACGAGCTCGAGCCTTCGGAGCGCGCGCGGCTCCACCTGCGCGCCGCCCGGGCGATCGAGACC
>JAEYYY010000566.1 GCA_023430775.1 Pseudomonadota bacterium | reverse complement strand
CGCCTGAGGTATCGTGGCGGTATGAAGGCGTGCTGGCTGCTCGTCGTCGCCGCGTGTAGCGGCTCGAACGCTCGGCGAGGCACCTGGACGCCGGCGACGCCACCGCGAGCCAGCGCCGCGATCGATGACTGGACCGTCGCCGACGACAACGCGTACGTCAGGCACGCGTGCAAGAACGTCGTCGACGGCAACGCGTTCCGCTGTCCGCAGCTCGGCACCGCCGGACAGCAACCGTCGCAGTGCATCGAGACGTTCAGCGATCTGCGGGGTCGCGCCGCCGGTGACAAGGAGCGGCGAGCGTTCCGGCATCTGGTCCTCGGTCTGGCACACGCCGACTCGTGCGACGGCGTGGCCGCGGCTTTCCAGCGCGCCGCCGCATCGATGCACGAAGGTGAAGAGCTGACGACCTGCCGGAAGCGTCCCGACGGCGCGCTCGATCTCACAGCCGACGAGATGCTGCTACGGCGCGGGCTCGGCGCACGCCTGTTTGAAGACGTGCCGAGCGCGGTCGACAAGCCGATCGAGGTCTGCGGGATCTATGGCCAGGTCAGCTGGCTGACGAGAGTGACCTGCGCAGACGGATCGCGCCCATGGGGACGAGACCTCCACAAGGCGCACGGCGCGCGCGGCGGATCGACGAGCGGCGCCATCGGCGGCGGGCGATGCGGTGACACGCCGATCATCGATGTCTACCGCGTGCCGTGCCCCGAGAAGACCTACGAGGTCTTCATGAACATGTACGTGTGCGGGCCCGGCGAAGAGTTGCGCCGTGGCATGCGTCGGCCGGGCAGCTGACTCGGAGGGGCAAGACCCGGCAAGCGCGTGAACATCGCGTGACGTGACTGGCAGCGAGACCGCCGACTGGCACGCTCCTTCTCGTGCGCCGCAGAGGCTTTCTCCTCGGGAGCGTTGCCGGTGCGGCGCTCGCGGGATGCCGCGCGTCGTGGTTGCGACCGCCACCGGTGTCCGAGCTCGACGACCACGAGATCGAGGTCCTCGCGGCGATGGCCGACGCGTTCCTGCCCGGCGATGACGGCACACCCGGTGCGCACGAGGTCAACGCGATCGCGACGATCACCGAGCCGGCGTTCGCCGTTCATCCGTACCTGTCGAAGGTGGTCGGCGATCTCGACGCCTGGTGTCTATCGACGAAGGCGAAGGGCTTCCTCGGGCTGTCGCGCCGCGATCGCGAGCGCGCGCTCGAGCAGCGCATGGGCATGCACGGCAAGCTGATCCGCTCGCTCTATCACGAGGTCTACGCCGGCATCCTGGTGCTGACGAAGCTCGCGTTCTTCGGCGCGCTGGCGAGCCCGTTCGGCGCCAGCTACCTCGGCTTTCCCACCGCGAGTCGCGGCTACGCGCCGGGCAGCGCCGCCGGGGCATGGGCCTCGCGCGTGCAGCCGTGGAGGATCGCGCGCGGGGCAGCCTCGACGATCCGCGTCGCCGGCCGCGGGGCGACGAGCAGCCTGCGCGTCAGCGCGTTCGCGATCAGCGACACCCAGCTGACGGCGACGCTGCGCCTGCACGCGCCGGACGGTGCCCGGCGCGAGCTGCCGCTACAGACGGTCGATGGCGAAGGCTGGTTGCTCCATCAGGACGTGCCGCTCGTCGGTGGCGTTGCCGCCGGCGACTGGAAGCTCGAGATCGCGCAGCACACCGGCAGCGGCACCCTCGCGCACTGGTCGATCGTGTTGCGCACCGACCTCGACGATCGGGGGCGCACGTGAGCGACGTCATCGTGATCGGCTCGGGCTTCGGCGGCTCGATCGCGGCGCAGCGGTTCACCGAGGCCGGCCATCGCGTCACCGTGCTCGAGCTCGGCGAGGACTGGCGCGATCCGGCGAAGGCGAAGCAGTCGCAGGATCCCGCGTTTCTCTACCGGCTGCTGCGCGACTATCCGAACGATCACGTGCGGACCAGGCCCGCGGTCACCGCGACGCAGGGCATGGGTGTCGGTGGCGGCTCGCTGGTCTACTCGGGCATCCACCTCCGCGCGCCGGCGCAGGCGTTCGAGGGCTGGCCTGCCGGCTACACGCGCGATCAGCTCGATCCGTTCTACCAGCGCGTCGAGCAGCGACTCGGCGTCGCCGCGCTCTCCGATGCGATGGAGTTCGATCGCGTGAAGGCGTTCGCCGACGGCGCGCGCAAGGCCGGCTTGCCTCCGCCGTCGCCACTACCGCTCGCGATGCAAGCCAGCTGCACGCGCTGTGGCTGGTGCGTGCCGATCTGCGCGTTCGGCAAGAAGACGACGATGGCGCACAGCTATCTCGCCGACGCGCAGCGCACCGGCCGGCTGACGATCCTGGCGCATCGCAAGGCGGCGTACGTCGCCCGACGATCTTCTCGTGGCTATCGCGTCTGGTTCTGGCGCACCGATGGCGTCGACCGCGACTTCCACCGCGTCAACTCGGGACCGCTCGAAGCCCGCGATGCCGAGATCGTCGTCGTCGCCGCCGGCGCGCTCGAGTCACCCGTGCTGCTCGAGCGCTCGCTGTCGGCGGAGCTGCCCAAGGGCGTCGAGCGGCTGCACGCGTTCCCGACACGCGCGCTCGGCCAGGGTCTCGACGGCACCGGCGACTTCGTCCAGGGCGGCTTCGTCCCGCAGCGCGTCGACGGCTTCAAGGGCGCGGTGATGATGAGCCAGATCGATCTCGGCGCCTTCGTGCTCGAGGACATCCACGCGATTCCGGTCGCCGCGGCGGTGACGCTCGATGCGCGGGCGGCCGGCGCGACGAAGAACTGGGGCAGCGCGTACAAGGCGAGCCTGCGCGATTACGGGCGCCACCTGCTCGCGATCGCGATCGTCGGCAAGCAGGGCACCGAGCGCACGATGCGCGTCACCGACGACAACGGCAACGCGAAGCTCGGCGGCACCGCCTACCGACCGGCGCCGGGGGCGCTCGAAGCTGCGCGATCGATCATCACCGCGCTCGGCGGCGAGCCGATCCGCACGAGCTGGGAGACCGACGGTCGCGCGTTCACCGTGCACCCGACCGGCGGCTGCGCGATGGGAGAGGTGGTGCGAGCGAGCGACCTCCAGGTCCACCACAACCCGGGCCTCCACGTCATCGACGGCAGCGTGTTGCCGGGAAATCCGCTGCGCAATCCCGCTCACACGATCGCGGCGATCGCCGAGCGCGCCCTCGACGCGATTGTCGGCTGACCTGATCGACGCCACCGAGCCCCGCCATTCGCGACAGCACGAAGCGCGCACGCGTCACGGGCACGTGCCGTTCGCGACAAAGCGCAGCGCGCGATCACGTCGTGCTTGCCGGCGTGTCCGCTATCGCGGATGGTGCGCGCGTGAGCTGGTTGGGACTCCTCGCGGCGACCGCCGCGAACATCGGAACGAACGTCCACCTGCCGCCGGCAGACGTGCTCGATCTCGCCGCGGACCTCGGCGGTGCGTGGGTGCGCATCGATCTCAACTGGGATCTCGCGCAGCCGACACCCGGCGCCTTCAACTGGGCTCCGTTCGACACCGTGATCGACAACGCGGTGGCGCGCGGCCTCCAGGTCTACGCGACGCTCGGCTACACGCCGGCGTGGGCGTCGACGGGAAATCGCCGCGGCGACGGCAACCACAATGACGTGCCCGACAGCGCGGCATACCGCGCGTTCGTCGAGGCCGCGGTCGCTCGCTACAAGGATCGCGTCGGCGTGTTCGGCACCTGGAACGAGCCGAACCTGCCGGGCTTCTTCGAGGGCACCAAGCAGGAGTGGCTCGACATTGTCTATCGCCCCGCGATCCAGGGCATCCGCGCGCAATGCTCGACCTGCGTGGTCGCCGGTCCCGAGGTGGCGACCATCGGCGATGTCTACGACGACTACATCACCGCGGCGCTCGGCATCGCCGACAAGCCCGACCTTCTCTCGGCGCACATCTACGCGACGTTCACCGAGGACGATGCCGGCGCCGGCACGACGAAGGACAGCTTCTTCAACAAGCTCGAGGCGCGGCGCACCGTCGGTGGCTTCGCGATCGGCGAGCCATCGATCCGCGAAGCGATGATCGCCTCCGGTGTCGACCTGCCGATCTGGATCACCGAGACCGGCCGCCAGGCGACGATGGACAGCACGTCGCAGCTCGAGGCGCAGCGCCTCTACACGCAGCGCGTGCTCGATGCGATGGAGTCGCGCCCGTGGTGGGCCGGCACCATCCTCTACGAGCTCACCGAGGAGCATCCCGGCGGCGCGTTCCCCGACATCCACTGGGGCCTCGCGCTGCGGACCTCCGAGCCCGATGGCTCGGCGCTCGACAACTTCGCGCCGAAGCCGGCCTACGACTACCTGAAGCAGCGCCTCGCGGCGGTCACGCCGCCCGCCGACGATGCCGGTCCAGGCAACCCGCCGGCCGATGCCGGCC
>JAEYYY010000074.1 GCA_023430775.1 Pseudomonadota bacterium | reverse complement strand
CGCGCGATGGTGGTGTTCTCGTACGTCCCGAGCGATACGTGCGCGCGGCACGACGAGGCCGTCACCCATGTCCCCGATCCACCAGCCGCGAAGCAGTAGCTGTCACAGCAGGTCGACGAAGACCTCGCCGCCGACGATGGTCACCGGGTACCGCCGCAGCACCAGCGTCGGATCGTGCGTGCACTTGCCGTCGCGTAGATCGAAGGCGTAGCCGTGGCCCGGGCACGTCAGCTCGCCGCGCTCGAGCGTTCCGTTCGCGAGCGGCACGTCCTCGTGCGGACACACGCCGGGCACCGCGACCACCTCGCCGTCGACGACGGTCGCGAGCACCGGCCACGTCACACCGTGGACGTCGAACGCCTTGAGCGTGCCGGCCTGGAGATCGAGCCGCGCGCACAGCCGGACGCGAAACGCCATTACTGCCGCCCTCGCTGGCGCGGATCGAAGCGATCGCGCAGGCCATCGCCGAGCA
The DNA here is from genome assembly GCA_023430775.1 of Pseudomonadota bacterium. GTDB lineage: Bacteria > Myxococcota_A > Polyangia > Haliangiales > Haliangiaceae > JABFXX01. The sequence goes on along the minus strand of JAEYYY010000074.1, from coordinate 4,592 downwards.
GGTTCGCGCCGAGCACCACCCACATGATCGCCACGCCCGGCACCAGCGTGTAGAGCTTCACCCAGTCGCTCTTCCACAGGAACGTCCTCGCCTGATCGAGCATCGCGCCCCAGGTGTAATCGAGCTGCGGCCCGAGGCCGAGGAAGCTCAGCGTGGCCTCGACGAGGATCACGCCGCCGAACGCGAAGCTCATCTGCACCAGCGCCGGCCCCAGCAGGTTCGGGATCAGGTGCCGCCCCATGACGCGGATGTTCGACGCGCCGAGCGCCACGGTCGCCGTCACGAAGTCGCGCTCGCGCAGCGCCAGCACCTGACCGCGGGCGACGCGCGCGTAGCCGACCCAGCCGTTCGCACACAGCGCGATGATCATGATCTCGATGTCCGGCTTCTCGACGGTCGCGACGATCGCGATGTTGAGCAAGATCCCCGGGAACGCCATCAGGATGTCGACGAAGCGCATCAGCACCTCGTCGACCCAGCCGCGAAACCAGCCCGCCACCGTCCCCACGGCGATGCCGATCACCGACGACACCGCGACGACGATACTGCTGAGCTCGAGCGCCGAGCGCGCCCCCCACAGCAGCTGCGAGAACACGTCCATGCCGCGGCTATCGGTGCCGAGCCAGTGCTCCGCGCTCGCCCCCTCGAAGCGGTGCGCCAGATCCTGCGCGCGATCGCTGACGTCGTAAGGCGCCAGCCACGGCCCGAACACGCCCGCGAACACGAACACGCCGAGCATGCACGCGCCGACCTTCGCGCTCACCGACAGCCGCACGCCGCTCTTCACGCGTCACCACGACGGATGCGCGGATCGGCCATCCCGTACGCGAGATCGACGAGGATGTTCACCACCACGTAGATGCCGGCGATCACCAGCACGCAGCCCTGTACCACCGGATAGTTGCGCTCGCGGATCGCATCGATCAGCGTGGTCCCCAGCCCCGGCCGCGCGAACACGTTCTCGATCACCACCGCGCCCGACAGCAGCGAGCCGAACTGCAGGCCCGCCACCGTGATCACCGGCAACAGCGAGTTGCGCAGCGCGTGCACGAACAACACGCGGCGCTCGCCGAGCCCCTTCGCGCGCGCCGTCCGCACGTAATCCTCGCCGAGCACGTCCACCATCGAGGTCCGCGTCATCCGCGCGAGCATCGCCATCAGGTGGGTGCCCACCGCGAACGCGGGCAACACCAGCGCCGCCGGTCCGGTCTCCGTCGGTCCCGGGAACCAGCCGAGCGTGATGAAGAAGATCAGCACCAGCAGCGGCGCGAACATCATCTGCGGGATCGCGATGCCGGCCAGCGAGGTCGTGGTCGCCAGCGTATCGATCCAGGTGCCGCGCTTGATCGCCGCCAGGATCCCGAGCGGCAACGCGAACAGGATCGCCACCAGCATCCCGGTGATCGCGAGCCACACGGTGTGCGGCATCACCTCCGCGATCCGCCCCGCCACCGTCGCCCTGCCCTTCACCTCGGGACACTGCTTGCCCAGGGTCCCGTCGACGATGTGCCCCATGAAGTCGACGAACTGCATCGGCAGGCTCTGGTCGAGCCCCATGCACTCCTCGCCCTTCGCTCGCAGCTCCGCCGTCGCATCGCCGCCCGCCAGGTGATCGACCGGATCGCCCGGCCCCAGGTGCAGGAACGAGAACACCAGGATCGACACGCCGAGGATCGCGATCGCGCCCGACCCGAGTCGGCGCAACAAGAACCCGGCGATCGACACGCCGTGATCGTACCCCGCTACGCGATCAGCGTCAGTCGAACGACGGCGCGCAGAACTTCGGGTTGTTCACGAAGATCACGCCCGGCGCCAGCACCGGCTCGCCGCCGTGCGCGATCATCAGATCTCGGTTGCGGCACTCGTAGCCATCGCGGCAGTCATCGTTGCTGTCACACCGGCGCATGCAAAAGCGGACCTCGCTGTTGCGCGGCACGCACTGGCCGACGAGCGAGCACAGCTCGTCGAGGTTGCAGTCATCGGTGCTGACGTTCTCGGTGGTGGGATCGCACGGCCTGTTCGCGAAGCTGCCGGTGAAGAACCGCACGCAGGCGGCCTCCTCGGGGCAGGTATCGAAGTCACAGCCCTGGATCGTGCAGTACCCGCCCTTGCTCGACACGTCGCACTGGCGCGTGCCATCCGGCGAGCAGTCCGAGCTGACGATGCACTCGTCGCCGATCTCCTTGCCGCATCCAGCGAGCAGCACGACGAGCACCAAGAACCTCATGAGCGGGCGCATCCTAGCGGCGGTTTCGACCCCCGTAAAGCCGTGCGGGTTGCCTGGGGACTGTCTCCACTTGGTTCACTTCCGGCGCGAACACCGCAAGATCGTTGGCATGGCCGGGGACGGTGTTGAATTGCGGTATACGCGTCCCCGATGCGCGCCGTCGTCCAGCGAGTCACCCGAGCCAAGGTCACCGTGGGCGACCGGGTCACCGGCGAGATCGGCCAGGGCCTGCTCGTCCTGCTCGGCGCCGGCGCCGGCGATACCGAGACCGACCTCGCCTACATCGTCGACAAGCTGGTGAATCTCAGGATCTTCGCCGACGCCGCCGGCAAGATGAACCTGTCGGTCAAGGACATCTCCGGCGGCGTCCTCGTGGTCTCGCAATTCACCCTCTACGGCGATGCCCGGCAGGGCCGGCGACCATCGTTCATCGGCGCCCTCGAGCCGACCGCTGCCAAGGCCCTCTACGAGCAATCCCTCGTCGCACTCCGCTCCGCGGGCATCGAGCAAGTGGCTGCCGGCGAATTCGGTGCGGATATGGCGGTGGACCTCTGCAATGACGGCCCGGTGACGATCCTCCTAGATTCGCGCAAGCTCTTCTAGCTATGGGGAAACAGGAGCGATAGGGTCGCCAATGGCGCGTCAAACCCGCCACGCATGAAGGTCAGGTTCTGGGGTGTCCGCGGCTCGATCCCCGTACCCGGTCAGTCGACCAGCAGGTACGGCGGGAACACCTCGTGTGTCGAGGTCCGGCCCAAGAACGCCTCGCCGATCATCATCGATGCCGGCACCGGTCTTCGCCGCCTGGGCAAGTCGCTCATGGAGGAAGCGTTCGGTGAAGGCAAAGGCTCGACGACGATCCTGATCAGCCACACCCACTGGGATCACGTCCAAGGCCTGCCCTTCTTCTCGCCGCTCTATCGCGAGGGCAACCAGGTGCACATCTTCGCGCGCCAGCGCGACGAGCACCTCGAGGCCGTGTTCAGCCAGCAACACGACATGCCCTACTTCCCGGTGCCGCTCTCGGCGATGCACGCGGACATGTCCTTCCACGAGGTCATCGAGGGCGCCCAGTTCGACGTCGGCAAGGCCAAGATCACCTGCGCGCGCCTCAACCACCCGTGGATCGCGATGGCCTACCGGATCGATGTCGACGGCGCCGCGGTCGTCTACTGCGCCGACACCGCCCCGTTCACCGACATCCTGTTCGGCCGCGAGTTCGTCACCACGCCACCCAAGCTCGGCGAGCCGCTCCCCGCCGATGTCATCGCCGAGCTCGACAAGATGCGCGCCGGCGTGGTCGCCCTCGCGAAGAACGCCGACCTCCTGATCTACGACACCCAGTTCACCAAGGACGAGTACAAGCTGCGCCCGCACTGGGGCCACTCGCATCCCGACGACGCCATCGCGATCGCCCACGATGCCAAGGTCAAGCGGCTCTGCTTCTTCCACCACGCGCCGATGCGCTCCGACGACGACAACGACAAGATCCTCGCGACCTATCGCGACGTCGCCACGGCCCAGCACGAGAAGTTCGAGCTGATGTCCGCCTACGAGGGCCTCGAGATTCCGCTGGGGGACGAATGAAGATTCGCTTCTGGGGCGTGCGTGGCTCGATCCCCGCGCCGGGTCCCGACACGATCCGCTACGGCGGCAACACGTCGTGCGTGTCGGTCCACACCGCGAACGGCGGCCTGATCATCATCGACATGGGCACCGGCCTCATGCACCTCGGCAACACGCTGATGGCCGGCGCGTTCGGCAAGGGCGCGGGCAAGGCGACGATCCTCCTCAGCCACACGCACTGGGATCACATCCAGGGCCTCGGCTTCTTCCCGCCCGTCTTCATCGGCGGCAACCAGTTCACCGTCTGGGGCCCCGGCGGCTCGCCCGAGGTCCTCGAGCAGATCCTCGAGGGTCAGATGGACCCCAACTTCTCGCCGCTCCAGTCGCTCAAGAACTTCTCGGCCACGTTCGACGTCCGCGCCGTCGTCCCCGGTGAAAAGTTCGAAGCCGAGGGCCTCACGATCACCGCGCGCGAGCACGCCCACGGCAACGCCAACGCGCTCGCGTTCAAGATCGTCGAGGGCAACAAGACGTTCGTCTACGCCTCGGACGTCGGCTACCCCGAAGAAGGTGGCGCGCCACTCGAGGCCATCGCGTTCTATCGCAGCGCCGACGTCCTTCTCCACGACACCACCTACAAGCCCGAGCATCAGGCCACCCGTCGCAACCGCGGCTTCTCCTCGTACGAGGAAGCGATCGACGCCGCCGTCCGCGCGAAGGTCGGCAAGCTGGTGATGTTCCACTACGACCAGGACTACTCCGACGACGACGTCGACGCGATCTGCAAGGCCGCGCGCGC
>JAEYYY010000554.1 GCA_023430775.1 Pseudomonadota bacterium | reverse complement strand
CGGCTTCGCGAATACCAATGTCGGCTTCGGGGGTGGAGCCGTTTACCTGATGGCGAAGAACGAGATCACCGTCGGGGGCATCATCGATGCGTCGGGAAGCGGTGGCACGGGCGCGTTCAAGTCGCTGGCCGGGGGCGGCACGTTCGGCGGTGGTAACGGTGGTGGTAGTGGCGGTTTGATTGGCCTCGAAGCCCCGACCATCAAGCTGTCCGGCGCGTTGCTGGTTGCACTCGGTGGTGCGGGTGGATCGGGCGCCGCGAGCAGCAACAACTCGAACGATGGTCAGGACCCACAACTGGATCCGTTGATGCGCGCCCCTGGCGCTGCGGCGACCACCGCGAGTAACACCGGCGGCGCGGGTTGCCCCACCACGGGTGGCAACGGGCAGGCTGGCGGTTCTGTCACCGTCGGAGAGGGTGGCGGCGGTGGTGGAGGTGGCGGCTGCGGGTACATCGTGGCGATCGGTGGTGAACCCACCGTCGATGCGGCGACGACATTCGCTCCGCCGCGCAGCCTACCTCCGCAGTGAAGCGCACCGTGTAGAGTCCGGGGCATGGGCTCGCTGTCGTCGATCGCCTCCGGAACCATCACCAGCACGAACCCGGCGAACGCCAAGCCGCTCGGTGAAGTGCCGGAGCACTCCGCCGCGGAGGTGCGCGCCGCCGTCGACAGCGCGCGTGCCGCGCAGCGCGACTGGGCGAAGCTGCCGATCGAGGCGCGCTGTCGTCGCGTGCTGCGGTTTGCCGAGGTGCTGATGGCGCGTGCCGAGCAGGTGATCGATGTCCTGGTCGCCGAGGGCGGCAAGACGCGGCTCGAGGCCCTCGGGATGGAGGTCATCGTCGTCGCCGACCTGGTGCGCTACTTCGCGAAGCACGCGCCGGCGATGCTGGCGCCCGAGCCGATCACGCTCCACCTGCTCAAGCACCGCGCGTCGTATCTGCACTTCGTGCCACGCGGTGTGATCGGCGTGATCGCGCCGTGGAACTTCCCGTTCTCGATCCCGATGGGCGAGGTCATGATGTCGCTGATCGCCGGTAACGGCGTCGTGCTCAAGCCATCGGAGGTGACGCCGCTGATCGCCCTCGAGGCGCGCGAGATCTATCTCGCCGCCGATCTGCCACCGGATCTGTTCCAGGTCGTCACCGGCCGCGGTGCCACGGGCGCCGCGCTGATCGATGGCGGCATCGACTACTGCGTGTTCACCGGCTCGGTCGCCACCGGCAAGAAGATCGCGGCCGCCTGTGGCGAGCGCCTGATCCCGTGCACGCTCGAGCGCGGCGGCAAGGCGCCCGCGATCGTCTGCGCCGACGCCGATCTCGATCGCACCGCGCAGGCGCTCGCGTGGGGCGGGTTCGCGAACTCGGGCCAGGTCTGCGCGTCGGTCGAGCGCGTCTACGCGGTCGATGCGATCCACGATGCACTGGTCGCTCGCGTCGCCGAGCGCGCGCGGCAGCTGCGGCAAGGCGATGCGTCGCGCGATGCCAACGTCGATGTCGGCGCGATGGCGTGGGATCACCAGGTCGCGCACGTCGACGCGATCGTCAAGTCCGCCGTCGCGAACGGCGCCAAGGTCGAAGCCGGTGGCAAGCGCTCGCCGGGTCCCGGCCTGTTCTTCCAGCCGACGGTGCTGTCGAGTTGCACGCAGGACATGGAGGTCATGCGCAAGGAGATCTTCGGACCGGTGCTGCCGATCATGCGCGTGCGCGATGAAGAGGAAGCGATCAAGCTGGCCAACGATTCGCACCTCGGGCTACTCGCCTACGTGTTCACGCGCGATCGCGAGAAGGGCAAGCGGATCGCCGAGCGGATCGAGGCCGGCACGGTGATGATCAACGACGTGCTCAACACCTACGGCTGTCCCGAGACGCCGTGGGGTGGCGTCAAGCAATCGGGCATCGGCCGCACGCACTCGGTGCACGGGCTGCGCGACCTCTGCCAGACCCGCCACGTCAATCACGACCGGGTCGCGGTGCCGCGCGAGCTGTGGTGGTACCCGTACAAGCCGTCGACGTTCAACGCGCTGCTGCGCGGCGCGAAGCTGCTGTTCGGCAAGCGGCCCTGGCAGCGATGATGCCATCCGCTGCGTGACTGTCGGCCACAGCTGGCGTTTACTCGGCACCATGTGGTGGTTGCCGTTGTGGATGGGGCTGGCGGATCCGACCCCGGTGTCGAAACCCGTCGATCCCGAGGCCGATCTCGATCCGGGCGCGGTCGCGAACGCGAACACGGAGGAAGCCAGGGTCGCACCGGAGCCGGAGTCCGGGTACCCACGCGCGGTGTCGCGACGTCCGGTGACGTTGCCATCCGGGATCGAGGCAGCCGTCGATCTCGCTCTCATCCGGCTCGACGATGGCCGCGGTGAACTTGGCAACATCAAGAGCCGGACCTTCGTCTCGTCGGTGGCGCGGCTCAAGGTCGGCATCGATCGCCTGGAGCTCGAAGGCGGCCTCGAGGTATCTCTCGCCCAGCTCGGTGGGCCAGCCGGATTCCGACATCCGATAGGAGCGCGCAATGGTTACGGCGCGATCCGGTATGCGCCGACCGAAGGCGTCGCCGGCGCCGTCGATCTGACGGTCCTCCACAACCCGGTCGAGTCCGTGCAGCTCTACCTGCCGCGCCTCCTCGGCACGGTCAAAGCGCGCTCCGACACCATCGGCTTTCAAGCCACCGGCTTCATCGG
>JAEYYY010000010.1 GCA_023430775.1 Pseudomonadota bacterium | reverse complement strand
GCCCCGAGCAGCGCCGAGGCGAGGGCGCGCTCCTGCAGCGCGGAGACGGCGGCCAGGCGATCGCCTGCGATCTGGCCCGCGAGGCGACACGCTTCTCGTGCGGCGAGCAGCGGACGCTCGTCGGAGGCGGCGTACATCGCGACGCGAGCGGCGAGCCGCGCCAGATCGGAGAGCTCCGCCGACGCGGCCCACGCACACTTGTGCGCGACCTCGCGCAGCGACGGCGAGCCGGCGATCAGGTACTCGCGAACCAGCGCGGGTGGCGTCCAGTGCGAGATCACGCTGCGCGCGCAGTACATCGTGAACCACCACAGCGAATCGCCGGCGTTGCCCTCGAAGAGTGGCTCGGCGAGATCGCATTGCACGTCGACATCGGGCAACCGCGGGTCGCCCTCGATCGTGCCGTGGCAGCGGAAGATCTTGAGGTGCTCGTCGGCGGCGCGGCCGAGAGCGGTGCGCGCCCGGGTCGACACCAGGTGGGCGATTCCGGGGGCGGAGAACCAGCCGCGTGTCGGTGACGACGGCGCGCCATCGAAGGCGTAGGCGTAGAACGTCACGAAGGTCGGCATGGTGCTGCCTTGGTTTGCAGGCGGGATGCCGGCCGTAAGGCCGCGAGATCGCGTTCGCGGGCAGCCGGGATCGTCGCTCGGGGAAGACAATGCGTCACCCCGGTGACACGCGCGATCGGAGTTTTGACGCCGAAAACGAGAACGGCCGCGACGGTGAGGTCGCGGCCGCATCGAGAGCCAAGCAGATCAGGCGCGCGCGCTGACCGCCTTCGACTTGCCGGCCGGCTTCTTCGCGGCGGCCTTGCCGTTGGTCTTCGAGTGGCCGTTGGTGGCGCCGGCCGCTTCCTTGAGCTTGCCGACGAGCGGCGTCTTCTCCCAGGTGAACTCGGCCTCCTCGCGACCGAAGTGACCGTACGCCGCCGTCTTGCGGAAGATCGGGCGGCGGAGATCGAGCTCCTTGATCAGCATGCCCGGGCGCGCATCGAAGGTCTTGAGGACCGCGGCGGTGAGCTTGTCGTCGGCGACCGTGCCGGTGCCGAACGTGTCGACCAGCATCGAGACCGGCTCGGCGACGCCGATCGCGTACGCGAACTGGACCTCGCAGCGGCGCGCGAGCCCGGCGGCGACGACGTGCTTCGCGATGTAGCGCGCGTAGTACGCGGCCGAGCGATCGACCTTGCTGGGATCCTTGCCCGAGAAGGCACCGCCGCCGTGGCGCGCGTAGCCGCCGTAGGTATCGACGATGATCTTGCGACCGGTGAGGCCGCAGTCGCCCTGCGGACCACCGATGACGAACCGGCCCGTCGGATTGACGTGGATCTTGGTCTTGTTGGTGATCAGCTTCGCCGGGACGATCGGCTTGATGACGTGCTCGCGGATGGCCTCCTCGATCGTCTTCAGCTTCACCTTGTCGTCGTGCTGGGTGGAGACGACGATCGCCTCGACACCGGTGACCTCACCATCTTCGTAGCGCACCGAGACCTGGGTCTTGCCGTCGGGGCGGAGCCAGTCGATGCCCTTGGTCTTCTGCTTGCGAACCTGCGCGAGCTTGTACGCGAGCTGGTGCGCCATCTGGATCGGCAGCGGCATCAGCTCCGGCGTCTCGTCGCACGCGTAGCCGAACATCAGGCCCTGATCGCCCGCGCCCTGCTTGGCCGGGTCGCCACGATCGACGCCCTGGGCGATGTCGGGCGACTGCTGCTCGATCGCCGTCATCACCGCGCAGGTGTCGGCATCGAAGCCCATCTGCGAGGACGTGAAGCCGATGTCGCGAACGGCGTTGCGCACGATCTTCTGGAAATCGAGCGTGGCCTTGGTGGTGATCTCACCGGCGACCATGACGAAGCCCGTCTTCGCGATGGTCTCGCACGCGACGCGGCTGTACGGGTCGACGGCGAGGCAGGCATCGAGCACCGAATCCGACACTGCGTCGCACAGCTTGTCGGGGTGACCTTCGGTGACGGATTCTGAGGAGAACAGATAGCTGGCCATGGGTGGGCGGACTATTGGGCGACGCAGCGCTCCGTGTCAACGGCGGATCGCGCTACGATAGCGGACGATGCGGCTCTTGCTGATCGCCGTGATCGTCGCGGCATGCGGTGGCAGGCCACCCGTCCCGAAACGCCTGGTCGTCGAGGGAGATGTCGGCTCGTGGAAGTTCCGACGGTTCCAGGGGCCACTCTTGGACATCGAGGTCTGGGTCGACGGCAACAAGGGCGAGGCCTACAGCGCGAGTTACATCACGGCGTCATCGGAGAAGACCGGCCACATCGCCGACAAGGACCTGGTGAACGTCACCGTCACCAGGTACGAGAAGAAGGACGGCGTGGTCCGCGAGACGGTGCGGCTGGTCCGCCGGCTCGCCGCCGAGAAGGGCTATCAGGTCGACGAGAAGAAGGTGAAGGGCGTGCGCGCGCTGCGGCTGACCGGGCCGAACGAGACGTGGGTGATGTGGCCGTCGGGTAACTACGTGGTCAAGGTCGGCGGGCAGGGCAGGGAGAACGTCCCCGATTCGATGGTCGCCAGCTACGGCGATCGCTATCCGTCGCAGCTGCCGGGCGGCTCGCTCGAGGGTCCGCTGCCGCCGGGCCCCGAGGACAAGCCGAAGACCGAGACCAAGGATCCCTACGATCCGAACAACCCCAAGCCCGACATGGACAAGTACGACCCCGACAAGGTCAAGATTCCCGAGAAGCAGGTGCCGACCACCGAGCGTGGCGGCGGCGACGACGACGACGAGGATCCGAAGAAGAAGGATCCGAAGAAGAAGAAAACCAAGAAGTGATTCAGCGCAGGCGGCGCACGTAGTAGTGCGTGCCGCGTTGGGGATGCTCGAGGCGCAGCGCGATCGACGTGAAGCCGTCGCGCAACCGCACGCGTGCCGCGAACCGCTGTTTCGCGTCGACCGGGATCTTCGTCGCCTCGAACGCGACGGTCCATCCGGCAACGACCGCGCCGCGAACCTCGATGCGAGGAGTCGCCGGATCGCCGTCGGCGGGCGCTTCGAGCATCAGCTGCGGGGCGCTGTCGTCGAAGGCGATCACCAGCGTCGTGACCTTGCCGACGGTGACGCCGCCGCGCGTGAACCACAGCGTGTGGATACCGTCGACGAGCGGGTCGGCTCCGACCGCGATGTCGCCGTTGCCGCCGCGGGCGTCGAGCTTCTGCGATCCGTTCGGCGACACCAGATGAAGGGTCTCGCCGCCCGCGGGGCGCCTGGCGAGCATGTTGTCGACCGTTACTCGGGCGACCGGCCGACAAGTTCCAACAAATCGACAGGTCCCCGCATGTTCGGGGTCCGACCCCGGACATCTGGTAGCCTGCCGGCGATGTTGAAGCTGCTGC
>JAEYYY010000542.1 GCA_023430775.1 Pseudomonadota bacterium | reverse complement strand
CTTCGACCTCGTCACCGGGAGTCCGCCGTACTGGGACGTCTCCGAGGGCGTGATGCCCGCCGATTCACAGAAGGCCCACGCCCGCTTCGAGCTGCGCGGCGACGTTCGCGACTACGCGCTCGCCGCTCGCGCCGTGCTCGCCGCTCACGGCCGGTTCGTGTTCTGCTTCCCGACCGTCCAGCGCGCTCGCGCCGAGGCCGCCGTGGTCGCCGCCGACCTCGCGGTGATCCGGTCGCGCGACGTGATCCCGCGGGCCGGTGCAGCGCCCCTGTTCACGCTGTTTGCCTGCCGCCGGCTCGAAGACGGCTCGGAACCGCATGTTCGCGAGGCGGATCACGTGGTTCGGGATCAAACCGGCGAGCCTACGGCCATGCATCGCACCGCCCGGGCCACGCTCGGCTTCACATCACCTGGTTGACAGGTCGCGGCCTTCGCCGTATGAACTCTGCCCTCAGGGCGTTTAACTCAGCGGGAGAGTGGCACCTTCACACGGTGCAAGTCGTAGGTTCAATCCCTACAACGCCCACGAAAGATTGAAGAAACGCTCGGCCTCACCGCCGGGCGTTTCGCGTTTCAGCCTTCGATCCGGTAGTGGTCGGCACCGACAAAGATACTTCCATCACACGTGGACTCGGCCTGCGCGGAGTCCATCGGCGCGGCGAGCTCGCCGACCACGAGGAGCCCGTCGGTGACCTCGATCGATCGCGCTCGCTGCTCGGGAATCGGCGCCTCGCGGATCGGCTGCCACGCGCCGGTCGGCACCGCGAAGCTGCCTTGTTCCGTCTCCCACCACAGCTCGTCACCACTCTCGGAGAACCCGAAGCTGCGATCGCGAAACCTCGGCTCGACAACGTTCACGGTCGCCTGGAACAGCGACGCGCCGCTGAGCGTGTCCAGCACGCGCAGCCGATCGGGATGACGGAACAGCGCGAGGTAGCGACCGCGCGGATCGTTGCGCACGGAATCGCGCACGCCGGCGCTGCACTGGTAGTCGGCGAGCGCCTCGCCGGTGGCCGAGCTCCAGATCGTGACTCGCCACGGCATCACCTCGACGATCACGTTGTCGACCAGCTCCCACGCATTGCTCGGCGGCCCGCCCTCGAGCCACTCGCCACGGCCGTTGAACGGGATCTCGGCGATCACCGCGCCGGTCTGCGCGTCGCACAGCATCGCGCCTGCGAGGAGCCGCGTGCCGTCGGGGGACAGCTCGCCACCGACGACGCGACTCGGCTCGACCTTGGCAAGCGCGGCGAGATCCCAGATCCGGATCACCGAGCGGTCCCGTGACGCGATGACCCGACCGTCGGGAGAGAACGTGCCCGAGTAGGAGTGCCCGAAGCCGCGACTCGACAGCGTGGCACCGGTGGCGAGCGATCGCGTGGTGATCGCCTCGGCCTGGGTGACGAGCGTGTCGCCGATCCGGATCGCGGCGCGCGCCCTGCCCTCGGTGCGCCACAGGATGCGACCGGTCGAGCAGTCGACCAGGTACAGCACGTAGGCGTGGTTGTAGTAGTCGTATGGATCCTCTTCCCACCAGGTCTCGACGAGAAACAGCTCGTCGCCGAGATCGAACGCCGTCGAGGCCGTCTCGGCGTCGGGGATCGAGAGATCGAGGCGGCGGTCGCTCGCCACCAGCGAGATCCGGCCGACCGCGTACTCGTGCCGCCATCTCGGCGTCGGGCTCTCGGGGAAGCGATCGATTCGCCTCCCGGTGACGCGCTCCCACGCGACCCGCGAACCATCCTTGCCGGCGACACCGATGACGGAGCTGTCGGCGGAGAACCAGGCGTCACCCTCGATCGACGTCCGGTACTCCTCGACGATCGCGGCCTCGAGCGGGAACCGCGGCGGTCGCAGCGCGCGCAACCAGCGCCCCGGTCGCGCGGCGACCCACTCGTCGACGAGCGCCGCCGCGCCCTTCGCTTCGCGCGGCGCCTCGCCTCGCTTGGGATAGAACATCTCGCGATCGCCAAGCCAGTGGCAGCGGCGATACAGGCACGTCAGCACCAGCTCCGGGCGCTCGATCAGCAGCGGCAGGTCGAGCTGGAGCGCTCGCGCGATCCAGGACAGCGCATCACTGCGCTCGCTCCACTCCGCGATCAGCGCCGGCAGCTGCCGGGCCTCGGCCTCGTCGAGCACGCGCTGGAGCACGTCCCCGAGCGTACGCCGATCTGAAGCCGGATCAGCGCGCGACCTGGGTGGGGTGAGGTCGTCCGGTAGGGCATGAAGAAACTGTTCGCGCTCACCAGCCTCGTCACCCTGATCGCCGTTGCCTCGCCCGCCACCGCCAGCCCCGACTACAAGTGCAAGAGCGACCGCGTCGAGAAGGGTGGCTCGACCCAGTTCACGATCCGCCGCAGCGGCGCCGAGTTCACCGTCGAGAAGGGCGGCAGCACCAAGGCGAAGGTGGTCAAGCGCGGCAGCAAGATGGTGGTCGAGGTCGGCGGCAGCTCGAAGGCCGACATCGAGAACGGCAAGATCTACAAGGGCGGCTCGAGCTGGGCGTCGGTCTCCGATGCGCAGCGCCAGTTCGATTGCGATGGCGATGTCGCCGCCTCGCTGTGGGTGCTGTTCAAGCTCGGCGTCCTGCCCTGAGCGCGGTGGGATCCGGCGATGGACGCGGCGTGTGGCCGCTCGATGTTTTCGCCATCACAGCTCCGGATCCCTGACCTCTCCCGAATCGAACCCGAAGATCAAGCGAATCCCCGCGGCGAGGCTTCGCGCTTCGCGGCATAGCTCTGCTGCCTCGGGATGTCCGAGCTCCGCGGCATCGTTCGCGATGCTCGATAGCTCTCGATAGGCGTCGCCGATCAGCGGCACGACCAGCTGCTCGATCGCGTCGACGAAGTCCCGTGCCAGCTGGCGATACGTCAGCAGACCACGGCGTTTCTGCCAGTCGAACGCGAGCACCTCGTCGAGGCCCAGCCACGTCCATAGCCGGATGGTGGTGTCGAAGTCGACGTGCCTCGCGACCACCGGCGATAGATCCGGCGGCAGCCCGCGCTCCGGCGCGATGATCGCCAGCTGGCGAAAGTTGCCGAGACCCGCGATCAGCGTGTGTGTCGTCGCCAGGCTCGCCGCCCCGAACCGAACGTTCGGAAGGTACGTCCAGTGGACGTCGGGCAAGCCATCGCGTACCGCGCTCAGCTCGCACCCCAGGCAGTCGTGATACTCGCAGCCGCCCGCCGCGCCGTAGCAGCTCATCTCGTACATGCAGTGGTTCGGGCCCCACTTGCGGGCCTCGATGCGATCGAGCGGCGGAATGCGCGGCCAGCGCTGGAGGTCGCGCACCGGCGGGATGGCCGCCCAGCTCTCGCCACCGCGCCGCTCGACGTACCACCTCACGATTGCCAGTGCGTCTCGATCTGCAGCGCGGTCCCGAGCTCGCGGTTCTCGCCGCCCTCCCAGATCACCTTGCCGTCCGCACTGCGGCGCAGGAACTTGAACTCGCCACCGCCCTGCTCGACCGAGGTCGACCACGCATCGCCCTCACGGGTCAGCGGCCGCGCGCGATCGGGATCCCAGTTCCCGAGCTCGGGGCGATCGCCGCACACGTAGATGCGCTCGCCATCGGCCACCTCGACACCCGACAGGATGATGCGCGTCGCCGCCGGCATCGGTGCCGCGGCCTGCGGCGCGTTCGCGGGCTGCGCGGCAGGCATCGGCGTCGGATCCTGC
>JAEYYY010000757.1 GCA_023430775.1 Pseudomonadota bacterium | reverse complement strand
GCGCGCGCTGCGATCACTTCCTTCTCCGCAGCACCACGAACCCGAACACGATGCCGCCGAGCACGAACGGCGCCCACGGCGTGCGCTGATCGGAGGTGCTGCAGCAACCACCATCATCCGTCGCCGGGAGGCACACCGACATCGCGCCGCCACCGACGCACTCGAGACCGGCCGGGCACGCATCCGCGATGCCCTGCACGCAGGCCTGCGTGCAGATGCCGTCGCCCTGGAACACCGAGTTGCTGCACAGGCCGCTGAGGCAGAACTGGCCGAAGGTGCAGTCATCGCCGATCTCGCCGACCGCAGGCTCCCAGAAGCACTTGCCGGCCTCGCACTTCTGACCGTTGGCGCAGGTGTCCGCACTCTGGCAGCCGCCCGCCGCGCCCTTGACGACGGTGACGATCGGCGACTCGCCGACGATCTCGACGTCGTCGTACGCCTTGATCTGGACGTCGACGACGCTGTCCGGCACCTCTGCCGGGATCTGGAACGTGTAGTTCGACGGGTTGGGCTGGCCGTTGCGACCGAACGGCGCGCCGTTGGCCTGCGCCCACTTGTAGCCGTTGATGTAGAGCTCGACGCGATTGACGCCGCGCTCGCTGCCAGCGGTGAACACGATCGTGTTGGGCAGCGAGTTCGCGGCCTGCGAGTTGGCGGCCGGCGTGGTGATCGCGGCGACGGGCGGCGGGACGATCGACGTGCCCTCGCCATAGATGTTGACCAGGCGCAGGTGCGTGTTCTGGTTCGCGCCGCACTGGCAGGGACGCTCGCCCTGCTGGACGAACTCGCCGCACTTGGCGAACCGGTTGCGGAAGAACTTCTGACCGCCGCACTCGAAGCGGTAGGTCATCGGATCGTTGCACGCGCTCGAGTTGTCATCGGCGTACGCGAACGAGTGATCGAGACCGATCGCGTGGGCGGTCTCCTGCGCGATGATCCAGCACAGACCGCGCACGCGGCTGAGCGAGTTGACCGTGCCGGCCACCTCGAACGCGAAGGTGTTGATGTTGTCGTTATCGGCGAACGCGTACGCCACCGCGCGCGGGTTCGCCGAGCAGCCGACGCCACTGACCACGCCGCCGACATCGGGCGGGAGGCCGAGCGCCGCGCCGAGCGGTGCGCTGTCGTTACCGGCGACGATGATGCCGGAGTACACCGCGACCTGCGGGCCGGGCTCGTCTTCGACGATCTTGACGTCGTACGGCGAGTAGACCTCGCGCACGCACTGCATGACGTCGGCCCACTCGTCCTCGGTGAGGTCGGTCGCCTGCTCCGCCATCACCGGGGTGTTCGGGATGCTCGACACGAACGGCTGGGCGGTCATGTCGTCGTTGCCCGGGTTGATCGCACAGCCGCCGACGCAGCGGTTGACCCAGATCGTGTGACCCGACAGTGCGGCGGGCTTGGCGAGCCGCTCCGCCAGCTCCTTGTCCGGCTTGTAGCCGGTCTCCTTGACCATGATCCGGCGCGGGATCCGCTGCACGTGGTCCGAGGACGGGGTCGGGGTCGGAGCGGGGGTCGTGTTCGGCTCCGCGAATGCGAGGGCGGGAGCGATCACGAGACCGAGGGCGGCGACAGCGCGGAACATAGGTAGGCGAGATACAACGAAGGCCATCCCGCCGTCAGCAGTATTCGTCACGCCAGCACCTTCACAGGCGTTGGCAATTCAGCGTGAGCACTGAGAATTCGACCGGGCGCGTCTGCGACCGAGTGTCATCAGTGAGACCAAAAACGCGAGCATGCCCGCGGGCATCCACTCGCCGGGTGCCGCGCTGCAGCAACCGCCCTCGGACGGGAAGCACACCCCGCTGGTGCAGCTCATGCCCTGCGGGCAGGCCAGGACATCGCGGGGATCGCAGGTCTGGGTGCAGATCTGGAGGTCATCGGTGCCGTGGCAGAGCAGGCTCTTGCAGAACTGGTCGTAGCCGCAGGTCTCGCCGAGCTCGCCGACCGGCGGATCCCAGAAGCACCTGCCCGCTTCACACTTCTGTTCGGGCAGGCACGCGTCGGCCGACGTGCACGGCCCGTTCTTGGTCACCGTGAACGTCGGCGAGTCGGTGAAGTTACCGATGTCATCGGAGGCGCGCACGAACAGGTCGTAGATGCTGTCGGGCAGGTTCGGCGGCGGCACCAGCGAGTAGACCTGCGCGGGCTGACCGTCGAGGCCGAACTTCGCGCCGCTGACCGTGGTCATCGGGAAGCCGTTCAGGAACAGCTCGAGCTTCGCGACGCCGCGCGCCGAGCTGGCACCGGCGATCACGTTGCCCGGCAGCGGGCCGTCGGCGGTCGGCATCATCAGATCGACCGTCGGGTTCGCGACCAGCGGGGTCGAGCCCGGCCCGAACAGCTCGATCAGGTTGCGATGCGAGTTCTGCACCGTGGTGCACCTGCAATCGCGCTCGGACTCCTCGCCGCAGCGCGCGGCCTTGTTGCGGAAGAACTTCTGGCCGCCGCAGTCCGTCCGGTACGTCATCGGATCGCTGCACGCGCTGCTGCCGTCGACGAACGCGAACTCGTGGTCGAGCCCGAACGCGTGCGCGCTCTCCTGCGCCGCCGTCCAGCAGACGTTGAGCATGTGGTCGTCGATGTTGCGCTGCGGGTGCGCGCCGGGAAACGAGAACGAGATCACGTTGTCGAATGCGCCGCAGTTCGACGCCAGGGGCGCGACGCCGAGCACGTTGCGCTCGAGCCCGATCTCCTGCGGATTACCGGCGACGATCGCCAGGTGATACGAGCCCGCCGCGGGTTTGACGTCGGTGATCTCGACGTCGTACGGCGAGTAGACCTCGCGCATGCACTGGACGAGCGCGTTCCACTCGGCATCGGCGGCGGCACCGCGCTGGCCGTCGGCGTTGGGAAACTCGGTGATCGTGTAGTTGCCGGGGCTCGGGATCGTCGTGGTCAACGTGCGCGCATCGTTGCTGCTGCCACCGGTCACCCGGCAGCCACCGACGCAGCGCTCGAGGTAGATGACGCGAGAGATCGCGTGGCGCAAGCGGGGCGCCGTGACGTACGCCTCGACCGGGGTGTCGATCGCGAGCCGGACGCCGTCGGCACTCGCAACGCTCGCGAGCGCGGCCATCACGATCCCGCCGGCGGCGTACACGATCGAGAGCTTCATCGACACCGCGAAGTACACATCATGACGCGTCCCGGCGTCAGCAGCATTCGTCACTACAGCTCGTTGAACGACCTCGGGATTTGTCGGCGCTGGACCACCCGCGGGCTGAGCACGATGACGCCATTGCTCCAGTTGACCTTGATATGGAGGTCGAGGATGTCCGGCCCCGCCGGGTATTTGACCCGGGCCAGCGCGTTGGACACGCAGAACCGCAGCGACACCGACTCCGGTCCCGACAGCACGCTCTCGTCGGCCGCCGCTCCGACCTGGTTGACCGACAGCTTGATCATCATGTCGGCGTCGCCGGGCACGCGCTCGTTCCACTCGACGAAGCAACCCTCGAGGTCGTACTCGGCCGAGGCCGCCGCGTGCGTGACGGCGAGCGACTGCGCGACGCCGGCGGGACTGGGCGGCGTCTTCGAGTTGCGCAGGTCGATCACGGTCTTGATCAGCAGCTGGATCTCCTCTTCCTTCTGAGACAGCTTCTGGCGCAGCTTCTCGAGCTCCTTGGCATCGTTGCGCAGGATCGAGACCTCCTGTGTCAGCGCCTTGAACTCGTTGAGCAGGCGACGGTACTCGGCCTCGCTCTTGTTGAGCTTGTCGATCAACGGCTGGACGCCCTGATCGTCGACGGGCATGTACGCGTTGTCGTCCTTCTTGTTGCGGTTCCACATCACCGCCGAGAACGCGCCGACCAGCACGATCGCGGCGAGCGCCGAGACGGCGTAGCGCGCCGGCGTTCGCACCGGGACCGGCTGCAGCTCGGAGATCAGCGTGCCCATGATCGGGAACCGCTTCGCGCGATCCTTCTCGAGGCCGCGCATCACCGCCTTGGCGATCGCGGGCGGCACCTTCGGGAGATCGGGCGGCGAGATCGCGACCTCGCCCTTCTCGAGCATCGCCACGCTGGTCGCGCCAGGCAGCGGGTGCTGGCCCCACAGCGCCTCGTAGAGCGCGACGCAGAACGAGAACTGATCCGCGCGGTGGTCGATGTCGGGACCGATCAGCTGCTCGGGCGCCATGTAGCGCGGCGTGCCGAGCACCGTGCCGGTCGCTGTCAGATCGACGTTGAGCGCGGTGATCACCGACGCGTTGTCTCTGTCCGGAAGCTCCTGCGTCGCCGGCGCCATCACCGATCGCGCCAGCCCGAAGTCGGTGACGCGGACGCGGCCATCGCCGCCGACCAGCACGTTGTCGGGCTTGAAGTCGCGGTGCAGCAGGCCGACGCCGTGAGCGGCGACCAGGCCGCGGCCGGCCTGCAGGAACACGTCGATGATCTCCCGCGGCGCGCGCGGATACTTCTTGAGCCACTGGGTGAGCGTGTCGCCCTCGACGAACTCCATCGCGATATACAGATCGCCCTCGTCGGTCTCGCCGACGTCGTAGACCGAGACCACGTTCGGGTGGTTGAGCTGGGCGATCGCCTGGGCCTCGCGGCGCAACCGGGTGCGCGCGTCCTTGGTGTTGTAGTTGAGGCCGGCGCGCAGGAGCTTGAGCGCCACCTTGCGATCGAGCTGCGGATCGTAGGCGGCGAACACCACGCCCATGCCGCCGGTGCCGAGCGTGGTCAGGATCAGGTAGCGCCCGACCTTGTCGCCGACCGTCAGGGTCCGGGTCGGCAGCGCGGCGACCTGGGATGGAGAGAGCTTCTCGTGAGGGACGGTCTCGGCGTTCGAATCCTGGCCGCCATCCGCCGCCAGCGCCGCCACCAGGGTGCGGCAGTCTCGACACCTGGCGAGGTGCCCCTCGACCTTGGTGATCGCCGACTTGGGCAGGGTGCCGGAGACGAAGTCGATCGCGACGTTGTCGTCGATGTGATCGACGGCAAGCTCGGTCGGCGCAAGCGCTAGCGGCTTTTGCGGCACGAAGGTCAAAGGTAGCAAAGGACACTCCTGGCTTCTTGGAGGTTTCAGGAAACGCAGGTGAGCGATTCCGAAGCGATACGAGTGGGGTCAGTCGAAGCCAGGTCGAGTGTCGTCAGCGCTTGCAAAACCAGGCGGTAAGCGGTAGCAATCCCGCGCCCTTATCAGCATCGCGCTGGGTGTAGAAAGCCCTCGCTGCAGGAGACGTTCCCGTGCTCAGTGATCTGTCCAAAGTCCGCAACATCGGCATCTCGGCTCACATCGACAGTGGCAAGACCACGCTGACCGAGCGAATCCTCTTCTACACAGCCCGCATCCACGCGATCCACGAGGTCAAGGGCAAGGACGGTGTCGGCGCGAAGATGGACTCGATGGAGCTCGAGCGCGAGCGCGGCATCACCATCCAGTCCGCCGCCACGTTCTGCCAGTGGCCACCCGATCCCAAGGCGAAGGCCGTCATGGCCGTGCCCGGCTCGCCGATCAAGTCGCAGCACCACATCAACATCATCGACACCCCGGGCCACGTCGACTTCACGATCGAAGTCGAGCGCGCGCTCCGCGTGCTGGATGGCGCCATCATGGTGCTGTGCGGCGTCGCCGGCGTGCAGTCGCAGAGCTACACGGTCGATCGCCAGATGCGCCGCTACAAGGTCCCGCGCATCGCGTTCGTCAACAAGCTCGACCGCACCGGCGCGAACCCGTTCCGCGTTCGCGACCAGCTGCGCGACAAGCTGAAGCTGCACCCGGTCATGATCCAGTGCCCGATCGGCCTCGAGGACAAGCTCGAGGGCGTGGTCGATCTGATCGAGATGGTCGCCTACACGTTCCACGGCGACAACGGCGAGCAGATCGAGCGCGGCCCGATCCCCACGGAGCACCTGCACCCGCTCTCGTCGCACGGCCACAGCGGCACGCTGAAGGAGCTGTGCGAGAAGATGCGCGAGGAGATGCTCGACCAGCTCTCCATGGTCAACGACGAGCTGACCGAGGCGATGATCGAGGACAAGGTCACGCCGGAGCTGCTCCGCAAGTGCCTGCGCGATTCGACGATCGCCCTCAAGTGCACGCCGGTGATGTGCGGCTCTGCGCTCGGCAACAAGGCCGTCCAGATCCTGCTCGACGGCGTCTGCAGCTACCTCCCCGAGCCGCGCGACGTCGAGAACGTCGCCCTCGACCTCGACAAGAACGAGGAGCCGGTCGTGCTGGCGTCGGATCCGACGAAGCCGCTCGTCATGCTCGCGTTCAAGCTCGAGGACGGCCGCTACGGCCAGCTGACGTACACCCGGATCTACTCCGGCAAGATCGCGAAGGACGATTTCGTCGTCAACTCGCGCAACGGCAAGAAGGTCAAGGTCGGTCGCCTGGTGCGCATGCACTCGGACGACAAGGAAGAGATCACCGAAGCCGGCGCGGGCGACATCTGCGCGATCTTCGGCGTCGACTGCAACTCCGGCGACACGTTCACCGACGGCAGCGTCAACTACGCGATGACGTCGATGTTCGTGCCGAAGCCGGTGATCTCCGTCGCCATCAAGGCGAAGGACTCCGGCGCCGAGATCAACATGAGCAAGGCGCTCAACCGCTTCACCAAGGAAGACCCCACGTTCACGTGCTGGGTCGATGCCGAGTCGGCCGAGACGATCATCGCCGGCATGGGCGAGCTCCATCTCGACGTCTACATCGAGCGCATGAAGCGCGAGTACAAGGCCGAGGTCGTGACCTCGCCTCCGCAGGTCGCGTACCGCGAGACGATCGGCGCGAAGACCGACTTCAACTACACGCACAAGAAGCAGACCGGTGGTTCCGGTCAGTACGGTCGCGTGGCCGGCTTCGCCGAGCCGTTCGAGGGTGACTTCGAGTTCATCGATGCGATCAAGGGCGGTGCGATTCCGCGCGAGTTCATCCCGAGCTGCGAGAAGGGCTTCAAGTCGATGATCGCGAAGAGCCCGCGCCTCGGCGTGCCCGTCGTCGGCGTCCGCGTGACGATCAACGACGGTCAGAGCCACGCGGTCGACTCGAGCGATATCGCGTTCCAGGAAGCCGCCCGCGGCGCGTTCCGCGACTTCTTCCCGAAGGCGAAGCCGAAGATCCTCGAGCCGATCATGAAGCTCTCGATCGAAGGCCCGGCCGAGTTCTCCGGCTCGATGCTCTCGCTGGTCATGCAGCGCCGCGGCATCGTGCTCGGCTCGACGGAAGAAGACGGCAACGCGCGCGTCGACGCCGAGGTGCCGCTCGCCGAGATGTTCGGGTTCTCCACGCCGCTTCGCTCGGCCACGCAGGGCAAGGCGGAGTTCACGATGGAGTTCGCGAAGTACGCCGAGACCCCGAGCAACATCACCGAAGAGCTGCTCGCGAAGGCGAAGGCTGCCAAGGAAGGCAAGAAGTAACCCAAGCCTCCAGGACCAGCCGGTGTTGAACCGGCATGGTGCTCACCAGATGGCCCCGGCTCCTCGGCGGGGTCGTTTTCATTTTCGGCTGCCAGCACATCGACGACGTCGACGTCGGATCGCCCGAAATGCCGGCGGCGACCGCGGAGATGCCGCGGATCAACATCGACGAGATCGGACCCAAGGTCGTCCGTCATACCGGGGTCGCTCCGGTCACCCCATCGCTCGCGGATCCGGCGTTCACGCTCCCGCGCGTGCAGACGACGGCGTTCGAGGATCCGGCGCCGCCCGAGCCGCCGCGACCGCTGACCGTCGCGCGCACCTGGTACCTCGGGCTCACCGGTGCCGAGCGCAACGTGGTCCGTCAGATCTGCCGCGAAGGCCGGCGAGATCCGTGCTTCGGCATGCTGCCGCCACCGCGCGGCTCGGGGCCGACGAAGATGGATCAGCTGCTGGCCCAGCTCGGGACGAACGGCCAGCAGGCGCGGCATCAGGTGCATCAGTTCTGCCGCGAGGAGAATCCGCGGCTGCGCTGCGATACGCCGCTCGTGGTGGCGTTCGACGACCAGCCGGTGGTGTTCGAGGCGAGCTCGACGACGTTCGCCTTCCAGCCGGGCGTGCCGGTGCACACCGACTGGCCGAGTGCGGCGACGCCGTGGATCGCGCTCGATCGCGATGGCGACGGTGCGATCACCAGCGGCGCCGAGCTGTTCGGCGATGCCACCGTGTTGCCGGACGGTTCGAAGGCCGAGCACGGGTTCGCGGCGCTCGCCGCCCTCGACGACAACGGCGACGGTGTGATCGATCGCGAGGATCCGATGTTCTCGAGGCTCGTGCTGTGGACGGATCGCGATCGCGATCGGAAGAGCTCGCACGCGGAGCTGCGTCCGCTCTCGGAGGTGATCGACGCGCTACCGCTCGCGCATCAGGTGAGCGCCCGGTGCACGCAGGGGAACTGCGAGGGCGAGACCGCGGTGATGCACTGGCGCGACGACCGTGGTCGCACGCGCACGGGCGCGGTGATCGACGTCTATCTGCGTCGACGATTTTGAGCCGCGGGTGCAAGGAGGCCGTGCGTGGCGGTGTCGAAGCAACCAGGAGGCACTCATGCGTCACGCGTTCGTCATCTCGCTGTTCGCCGTCGCCTGTCAGCAGGCGACCGCGGAGCAGCCCGTCGAAGAGCCCAAGAAACCCGAGCCCACGCCGTTCTCCGATCGCGCCGCGCTGCTCGCGCCCGTGCAGGTCGATAGCCTGACACTGACCCCGATCGTCTCGACCGCTGGGGCGGAGACGGAGGACATCGACGTGGTGACGCTCGACGAGGCGTTCGCGAAGAAGCTGGTCGCGATCAAGGAGAAGGAGAGCGAGACCGTCAACCAGCTGACGCTGACGAACAAGGCGGACCGGCCGATGTTCCTGCTCGCCGGCGAGGTGATCATCGGCGGCAAGCAGGACCGCATCATCGGTCAGAACACGATCATCGCCGCGAACCAGACGCACGTCGTGCCGGTGTTCTGCGTCGAGCACGGCCGCTGGACGGAGGGCGAGACCGGGCGCGTGTTCGCGAGCAGCGGCGCCCTCGCCCACGGCCGGCTGCGCGCGCAGGCCAGCTTCAACGGCCAGTCCGAGGTGTGGGCCGAGGTCGCCCGGAAGAACCGCGAGCTCGCGCTCCAGAACTCGACGGATACGTATCGCAACGTCGCCGCGAAGCAGACCAAGGAGCTGGGGTATCAAGAGAAGCAGATCGATCTCGCGATCTCGCGGGTCGCGCCGGCGGACCGCGCGAACATGATCGGCTTCGTGGTCGCGCTCAACGGCAAGATCGCGACGATCGACATGTTCAACTCGCCGCGGCTGTACCGGAAGCTCGAGACCAAGCTGGTGCGCAGCTACCTGACCGAGGCGATCGAGGTGAAGCCGGAGAAGGACATCAAGCCGACGACGGTCGCGGATGTGAAGGCGTTCATCGCCGATGCCGACAAGGCGAAGGAGCAGAAGTCGTACGACACCGAGCTCGCGGAGACGGCGAAGTACGACGGCGACCGTGCTGCGAAGTCGCAGGTGATCTACAAGCCGTCGAAGATGGGCAAGAAGGCGTACGAGACCAAGACGGGCAAGAAGCCCGCACCTCTGTACGAGACCTATCAGTCGAAGCAGTAACGCTTACGGAGCGCAGGCGGTCGAGCCGAGGCCGTCGAACGTGTCGGTCGCGAAGCCGACCCACTCGGCGGCGAGCGTGGGCTCGAAGTCGTCGGTCTGGGTCGGATCGCCGTGCGACACGCCGCACTTGCGGCGCAGCGTGTTGTCCGCGGTCGAGGTCAGGCCGGTGCCCCACTCGGTGCCGGGGTCGAAGCCGACATCGCCGATGACGTCGACCACGGTGCTGCCGCACACCAGCGCGACGGTGTCGTCACCGTCGAAGTTCATCGTCGCCGAGGCCAGCGGCAGATCGCAGTTGGCCAGGATCGCCGGATCCGCCAGCGGGTTGCAGATCACGACGACATCGTTCGGCGGCAGGAAGTTGAGCGGCGGCAACGTCGCCACGGCCTGATTGCCGTCCGAGAAGTCGACGCGGAGGAAGCAGCTCGTCAGGTTCGCCTGGATCGACGACGACGGGTTCTTGATCTCGAGCGCCTTGTTGTTGCCGGTGCCCTCGACGTACTCGCTGAAGAACAGGCCCTCGGTCTTGCAGATCGCCGAGCAGCCATCGCCATCGGTGTTGTTGCTGTCGTCGCACTCCTCGCCCGGCTGGATCAGCGAGTCGCCGCAGGAGCTCGGCTCGTACTCGCAGACCTGGCCGGTGACGAACGTGGTCAGGTTGCAGTTGGTGTCGTTCCACTCGCCGGCCGCGTTGAACACGTGGAGGCACTCGCCGGTGCCGCCCTGGCCGGCATCGTCGTCGGGCTGACCGGGCGCGTAGTTCTTGAACGAGAACGGCTCGTCGGTGATCCAGTCGAACACGTCGTCGGTATCGCTCCCGATATCCCGCGCGCCGATCCACGGATTCTCGGCGGGGTCGAGCACGGTGACGAAGACCGAGTTCTCGGCGCTGCTGGTGATGGTCGCCAGGTAGCCGCCCGACGCGAGGCACGACGCCTGCGCGACCGCGAACGTGGTCGAGGTGCCGTCGAACGACACGTAGCAGTGGCCGGTGGCGGGATCGACGACGAACCGATCGCCGCCCGGAAACTCGGTGTCGTCGCAGACGCGGCCGACCACGCACTCGGTCGTGCAGCCATCGAGCTCGTCGGCATCGCCGTCATCGCACGCCTCGTCCGGAGTCTCGATGCCATCGCCGCACACGGTGACGCAGATGCTCGGCTCACCGGCGCACTCGAAGCCGTCCTCGACCTCGCAGCTGGCGTCGCAGCCATCGCCCGGATCGTCATCGCCGTCATCGCACTCCTCCGGTGCGGTGATCACGCTGTCGCCGCAGACGCGCGCCGCGGTGATCGTGACGGTGACGGTCGCGGTGTCGGTCTCGCTGGCGCCGTCGTTGATGGTGTACGTGAACGAGGCCGTGCCGACGAAGTTCGCGTTCGGCGTGAACGTCACCGTGTTTGCCTCGAGCGTGACGTTGCCGTTGACCGCATCCTGCACGCTCTCGATCACCAGCGCGCCGCCGTCGCCACCGTCGGAGTCGTTCGCGAGCAGCGTCGCGTGGGGGATCGCGTTGGGCGCGCCACCCTGGCTGACCGCATCGTCGTTCGCGATCGGCGGATCGTTGACCGGCGTGACCGCGATCGTGACGGTCGCGGTGTCGGTGTCGACGCCGTCGGAGATCGTGTATTCGAACGTCGCGTCGCCGTTGAAGTCGGCGGCAGGCGTGAACGTGTACGTGTCGTCGCCGTTGTCGACGACCGTGCCGTTGGTCCCGCCGCTGACGGAGGTGACGTCGAGCACCTGGTTCTCCGGATCGGTGTCGTTCGCGAGTAGCTGAGCCTGCGTGATCGTGATCGGCGTGTCCTCGGCCGTGGTGAAGGAGTCGTCGACCGCATCGGGGACATCGTTGGCGCCACCGATCTCGACGGTCACAGGAACCTGCGACGACTCGATGCCATCGGACAGCGTGTACGTGAACGAGCCGTTGCCGGTGAAGTCGGCGGTGGGCGTGAACGTGATGTTGGTGCCGACCAGCGCGACCGTGCCGTTGGTGGCGCTATCGACCGCGGTGATCGCGATGACCTGGCCGTCGGTGGCGACGTCGGCGTCGGAGTCGTTCTGCATCAGCAACGAGGCCGCGACGGTGAGCGCCGTGTCCTCGCTGGTGGCGAGCGTATCGGCGACGCCGATCGGCGGATCGTTGACCGCGGTTACCGTGACGTCGACGGTCAGGCTGACGTCGGCGTCGACGTCGCTGATCACGATCGCGAACTGGTCGGCGCCGTGATAATCGGGGGCGGGTTGATAGGTGATCGACAGGCCGTCGAGGGTCACCGTGCCGTGATCCGGTGGGATCGGAACTGCCGTCTCGAGCTCGTCGTTGTCGAGATCGGTGACGTCGATCGTGCGCGTCACCGACAGGTCTTCCTGCGTGGTGAGCGAGAACGGTTCGGCGATCGGCGCGCGGTTCGGCGTCAGGTTGTCGCCGCACGCCGCGACGAGAACGAGTAACGAGAGTCCACCCCTGGTCATCGTCTCCCACGGTACCTTTGCTCGCGACGGGGATCCAGCACCGAGGCTCTGGTAGCGTAGCTACCCCGGGAGGGACCCGATGAGCCTGGCGACGATGATGGATGTCCCGCTGACGATCGATCTCGTTCTCGATCGCGCGGAGAGCTGGAACGGCAACGTCGAGATCGTGTCGCGGCGACCCGACAAGTCGCTTCACCGGACCACTTACAAGACCGTGTGCGATCGCGCTCGCAAGCTGGCGCGCGCCCTGGTGCGACTCGGGGTCGGAAAAGGTGACCGCGTGGCCACGCTGATGTGGAACCACGCCGAGCACCTCGAGTGCTACTTCGGCATCCCGCTCGCGGGCGGGGTCACGCACACGCTGAACCTCCGGCTGCATCCCGACGAGATCGCGTACATCGCGAACGACGCGCGCGACCGGTTCCTGATCGTCGACGACGTGCTGCTGCCTCTCTACGAGAAGGTGGTCGCGGCGGGCGCGCGGTTCGAGAAGGTGTTCGTCGTCGGCAAGACCGGCGACCTCGAGTCCTACGAGGAGCTGCTCGCGAGCGGCGCCGATCGCGCGATCCAGCTGCCGGCGCTCACCGAGCTCGACCCGCTCGGCACCTGTTACACGAGCGGCACCACCGGCAAGCCGAAGGGCGTGATCTACACGCATCGCTCGACCATCCTGCACACGCTCGTCGCGGCGCTGCCCGATTCGCTCCAGCTGTCGCGCACCGACACGCTGCTGCCCGTGGTGCCGATGTTCCACGTCAACGCGTGGGGGCTGCCGTTCGTCGCCGCGCTGGTCGGCGTGCGCGTGGTGTTCCCGGGGCCGCACCTCGACCCGCCGAGCCTGCTCGATCTGCTCGCCGACGAGCGCGTCACGGTGTCGGCCGGCGTGCCGACGATCTGGCTCGGTATTCGCGAGGCGCTCGACGGTGCGCCCGGCAAGTGGGAGCTGCAGCAGGGCCTGCGGATGATCGTCGGTGGCTCGGCGGCGCCCGAGCAGCTGATCCGCGACTTCGATCGACTCGGCATGACGCTGCTCCACGCGTGGGGCATGACGGAGACGTCCCCGGTCGGGCTGGTGTCGCGGCTGCCACCGCACCTCGAGCGCGGCGACGAGGCCACTCGCTACCGGCTGCGCGCGAAGCAAGGCGTGCCGCCGCCACTGGTCGACGTGCGCGTGCGCAACTGGCAAGGCGACGTGCCGCACGACGACAAGACCAACGGCGAGCTGCTCGTGCGCGGACCGTGGGTCGCGTCGCGCTACGCGAACAACGAGACGCCGGATCGGTGGACCAAGGACGGCTGGTTCCGCACCGGCGATGTCGCGCGCGTCGACGAGCACGGCTTCGTGCAGCTCACCGATCGCGTCGCCGACATGATCAAGAGCGGCGGCGAATGGATCGCCTCCCAGGAGCTCGAGAACACGCTGATGGGGCATCCGGCAGTCAAGGAAGCCGCGGTGATCGGCGTGCCGCATCCGAAGTGGAGCGAGCGGCCGCTCGCCGTGGTGGTGCTCAAGCCCGGACAGACGGCAACCGCGGATCAGCTGCGCGACCACCTCGCGCCGAAGTTTCCGAAGTTCTGGTTGCCCGATGCGGTCGAGCTCGTCGATGCGATCCCGCGGACGAGCGCCGGCAAGTTCAAGAAGACCGAGCTGCGCGAGACCTACAAGGATCGCTACGCGAAGACCGACTAGCGAACGCGGCGGAGCACGATGACGGTGCGGCCGTTGCGGCCCTGCACGCGCTGCATGGTGTAGCGATTGCCGCGGCGATCCTCGACGTACTGGATGGGCTCCGGCTGTTCCTCGTCGACCTCATCCTGTTCCGGCTGCGGCTGCCAGCGGCGACCGCGCCAGCGAGGCTGCTCGTCCTCGTCCTCTTCCTCGGCCCACGGGTCGTCCGTCTCGGGCTCCGGCGCCGGCATCTCGCCGTTCTTGAGGCCGACCAGCTTCGCGATCATCTGGTACGAGTTCTGGGTGTCCGCACCGGTGCCGCACTCGCGGGCCGAGAACTCGCCGCACGCGGCGTCGACGTCGAGGAACTTCCGCGCGCCGCAGCGATCGAGGTAGTAGCTCATGACGTCGCCGCACTTGAACGTGTGGTCGAGACCGAGCGCGTGGGAGACCTCGTGCACGGTGACCGCGCACAGGTTCTGGGTGTCGCGCTCGCCGGTGCCGACCTTCGAGAACACGTGGACGGTCGCGTTCCGCTGGACACGGCCCGGGATGTACGGACCGACGCCGTTGGTGCTGCGATCGTCGAGCCCGAGCTGCGACGCGTAGCCACCGATCAGCGCGGTGATGTGCGCGCCTGCGGGCTGGCGATCGACGACCTCGATCTGGAACGGTGAGAACTGCGTCTGGACGCAGCTGACGATCTTGTTCCACGCGGCGTCGCCACCGCCGTACTTCGGGATCTCGACCTCCTCGCCCTCGTGATCGACGACGCGACCGTTGCGCTCGAGGAACACGGTGACCGGCGTGGCGGCATCCGCGACCTGGGTGAGTGCGACGAGGAGACCAGAGACAGCGACGGCGAGCCCCGATTTCGACATGGGTGGTCCGAAGTGCTGCCGGCATGCCACTCCCAAGTGTTCGGACCCGCGAGCAAAATCGGCTGATCTCCATGCAGGACCAGCAGGCTGTCACTGCGGTTTCCGCAGCCTTGTCGGTGCCCGCAAAACCCCGTATTCACCTACACATGGCCTCCGTTCGCGCGCGCATCAAGGAGCTCGTGTTCGACCGCGTCCCCGGCCTGCTGCGGCGCGGTCCCGACCACGTCAAGCGCGTGGCGATCACGTTCGACGATGGCCCCGACGAGATGACGCCGCGCTACCTCGACCTGCTCGACGAGCTGCGGGTGCCGGCGACGTTCTTCCTGATCGGCCAGGCCGCGGCGGCGCATCCCAAGCTGGTGCGCGAGTACGTCAAGCGCGGCCACCAGGTCGCGAGCCACGGTTACGACCACACGAGGTTCCCGCGGTTGTCCACGCGAGCGTTGCTCGACCAGTGCCGCCGTACCGACCACGCGCTCGGCGGGCAGCTCACCGGCCGCTCGTGGGTGCGGCCGCCGCACGGCGAGCTCGATGCGCGCTCGATCGTGGCGCTGCGCGCGTCGGGCTACACGGTCGCGCTGTGGTCGCTCGATCCGCAGGACTACGACGACAAGGATGGCAAGTCGGTCGCCGCGAAGTGCGCCACGGCGAACGCCGGTGACGTGCTGCTGTTCCACGAGGGCCAGCAGCACACGCTCGATGCACTGCCGATCGTCGTCGAGCAGCTGCGCTCGACCGGTCACGAGTGCGTGACCATGCACGACCTGTTCGCGAGCTAGCTCCGGGAGGCGAGCCAGCGCGCGAGCGCCGGATACATGTCGCGTGCGGCGCGCGAGCCGACGACGGCGCCGACGTGACCGCCCTGGACCTCGAGCACGCTCTTGTCGGTGCTACCGACGAGCTCGAGCAACGCGGTGGCAGCGGGTGCGGGACAGATCTGATCGCGGCTCGCGGTGATCGCGAGGAGCGGGCACGTGATCGCGCGAAGCGAGACCTCGCATCCCGCGACGCGATGGCCACCGGTGACGAGCTGGTTGCCCTGGTACATCTCGCCGATGTAGCGGCGATACGCGGCGGCCGGAAACGCGATGTTGTCGCTCGCCCACGCCTCTAGCGCGAGGAATGCCTCGCGGGCCTTCGGATCGGTGGCGAGCTCGGGCATCGACACCAGCTTCGCGGCATCGAGCGTGGGTCGCAGCGCCGTGAAGCCGGCCTGCATCTGGCTCGGTGCGACGTTGCCGGCGTCGGCGATCGCGCCGGCATCGAACCACCGCGGATCGACCATCGTGCGGAGCATGCCGCCCTTCGCGAAGTCGATCGGCGCGGCGAGCGTGACCAGCGCGGAGAGCGTGTCCGGGTGGAGTGCCGCGTGGATCGCCGTCAGCGTGCCGCCCATGCAGTAGCCGAGCAGCGCGTGCTTCGCGGCGCCGGTCTCGCGCAGCACGCGACGGGACGCTCGCCCGAGCCGGGTCAGTATCGCTTCCCAGTCGAGATAGCGGTCCTCCGGCTCGGGCGCGCCCCAATCGAGCAGCCAGACGTCGATGCCGGCGCCGACCAGCGCCTCGACGAGAGAGGCCCCGGGGCGCAGGTCCATCACGTACCAGCGGTTGATCAGCGACGGCACGACCAGCAGCGGCGCGCCGCTGCTCGAGGTCGCGCCGCGGAAGTGATACAGGCTCGCGCCACCTTCGAGCGCGAACGTGTCGCGCGGCGTCTGGGCGAGGAGAGGACGCGGCTGGTTCGTCAGCGCGTCGATCCAGGCGTTCTGGATCGAACGCGTGGCGGAGATCAGGTCATCGATCATGCGGTCTCTCGATCCTGGCGAGCGCGTCGCTCCGCTGCCTCACGCCGAGGCGCCCATCTTCTTCGCGGCGTCGTGACCGAGCTTGCGGGCGTCGGCCGACAGCCTCGCGGCGTACGAGATCGAATCGTTCGCGAGCTGCGCCCACGTCGCGACCGCGAGGTGCGCGCGCTCGACCAGCTGCTGCTCGAGCTCGGCGTACTGCGCGTCGACCTTGCCGGCCATCTCGCTGCTGCGCGCCTGCGCCGAGGTCATCGCCTCGCGGAAGCTCGCCCAGTAGCCCATCGGGTCGAGCGCCGAGTACCTGTCGGCCATCGCCGATGCCTGGGTGTGCGCCTGCGCGATCGCGTCGCGGAACATCTGCTGCGACGCGTTCCACATCGCCATCGGGTCGAATGCGCCGAACGCTGCGAACGGGTTCGGCATCTCGGGCTTGCCCTGCTTGCTGTCGGTCTTCGGCTCGGTCTTGGTCTTCGGGGTCTCGGTGTTCGACATGGTCAGGTGTCCTTTCGTGCGAGCAACCCTAAGGACCACCCTCCGGACTGTCAATCGATTTTGTGTTGCACTGCAACAATGACTTGCGCATCAACGCGCACAACTCCGTCGACAACCTTCGTTTATCGCGCGCGCATATTTCTCTCTTGCATTGCAGCAACGCTCCGCGCTACGAGCGGGGCATGGAGATGCAGAAGTCGGTCGCCTCCCCGACCAGCGCCCCGGTCGACCTCGCGCCGCTGGCAGCTCCCGCGGAAGGCAGTGGTCCGCTCCGTACCCACGGCCCCGACGAAGCGCCTCCGTCGCGCCCGTACCGCTACTACGTGCTCGGCATCCTGGTCGTCGTCTACACGATGAACTTCCTCGACCGGCAGATCCTCGCGATCCTCAAGGGGCCGATCCAGGCCGAGCTCCAGATCAGCAACTCGGTGATGGGCGTGATGAGCGGCATCACGTTCGCCCTGCTCTACTCCACCGTCGGCATCCCGATCGCGTCGTGGGCCGATCGCAGCTCGCGCCGGATGATCATGGCGTGGGCGCTCGGGATGTGGTCGCTGTTCACGGCGGTCTGCGGGCTGGCGCAGAACATCTATCACCTCGCGCTCGCCCGCGTCGGCGTCGGCATCGGCGAGGCCGGTGGGGTCGCGCCCGCGTACTCGATGGTCTCGGACTACTTCCCCAAGCACCAGCGCGCCCGTGCGCTGTCGATCTACTCGCTGGGCATTCCCGTCGGCAGCGCCGCCGGCATCCTGTTCGGCGGGTTGATCGCCGAGGCGATCAGCTGGCGCGCGGCATTCATCATCGTCGGTGGCGCCGGCGTCGTCCTCGCACCGCTGTTCTACGCGACCGTCCGGGACCCCAAGCGCGGCGGCTGGGAGGTCAGCGCGGCGCCAGCTGCGAAGCCGAAGGCGTCGTCGTTTCGCGAGGTGTTCGATCTGCTGTCGCGCAAGCGATCGTTCTGGCTGCTCGCATTCGGCGCTGCCGCCGCCTCGATCTGCGGCTACGGCGTCGCGTTCTGGCTGCCGTCGTTCCTGATGACGGAGTATTTCCCGAACGACCTCGCGACCACCTCCTGGTACTACGCAGCGATCACGTTCATCGGTGGCTGCCTCGGCATCGTCGGTGGGGGCATCGTCGCCGACCGCATCGGCGGCAAGAGTCGCGGCATCTACGCGCTCGCACCTGCCGTCGCATTCTTGTGCGCGTTGCCGTGCTTCCTGTTCGCGGTGAACACGTCGTCTCCATGGGTTGCGCTTCCACTGTTCATCATCCCGACCGGTCTCAACCTGTTGTGGCTCGGCCCGGTCATCACCGCCGTCCAGCACCTGGTGCCCGGCCGGATGCGCACCACCGCTTCCGCGATGTTCCTGCTCGTCAACAACCTCCTCGGCATCGCCGTCGGCTACTCGTACTTCGGCGCGGTCTCCGACATGTTCCGCGGCCACGTCGATGCCGGCCAGGAGATGCGCTACGCGCTGTACACCGGCCTCGGCTTCTACGTCGTATCCGCGGCGATCTTGCTGTTCGCGTCGCGCACGCTGAAGCGCGACTGGGGCGACGAGAGCACCGGCGAGGGCGTCATCACCGCCGCATCGCGGGCGCCGGCGGCCAACGCGCGCATCGCGATCGGTGCCGCGGCGATCCTCGGAGGGCTGCTCCTCGTCGCGCTGAAGCTCGCCGCGATCGTCGCGCTGCCCTGGTACGCGTACGCGAGCGTGCTGGTCGCCGGCGTCGCGCTGTTCGTCAGCGGTGTGCTCGCGCCGTCGCGAAGCTAGGTCTACGGCTTGCGCTTCTTGCGTGGTGCCGGCTTGGCCAGGCCCTCGCGCATCAGCTGCTTGAGCTCGTCGAGCTCGCGCCGCATCGCCGCCACGTCGTCGTCTCGCCGGCCGTTCTCGGTGCCGGCGCGCTCGCGACCGATCGCCGGGCTCGACTTGCGATCCGCCATCGCCGGGCTCGACTTGCGATCTCGCGGCTCGTCATCAGGCTCGAGCGGATCCTCGGGCGGTGGTGGCGCGACGTACGGCGCCCCCTGCGCGTAGGCGTACGGCGAGGCATACGGCGATGGCTGTGGCGGCGCGAACGGCGAGCCCATCCACATCCGCGCGAGCGCATCGCTGCCACCGACGGCCAGCTGCGCGAGCGGGTTGTACGCCGTCAGCGACTGCACGCCGCGCTTGGCGTTCAAGTAGATGTCCAGCGCGCCGGTGACGTAGCGCGAGAAGAACTCGGCGAGCGCGTCGTCGGACAGCCGGATCATCTGGGTCAGCAGCTGGACGGGAAGAAACTTCGCGGCGTTGCCGGTCTCGAGGACGAGCTGCGCGAGCGTGGCCTGGGTCAGGTCGTCGTTGGTCTGCGCATCGACGACACGAACATCGGCGCCCATCCGGATCTTGGTGGCGAGCTCTTCCAGCGTGATGTAGCGGCTATCGCCGGTGTCGTAGAGCCGGCGGTTGCCGTACTTCTTGATCAGGATCGCCGCCACGGGGGCACCCTACTTGGTCACAATGCTGCACTGCAAGCGCCGTTTTTGCTGCGCCGCAAAATAGGCGTTGACAGCCCCGACCCGCGGACGTAGCGTGCCGGCCATGTCGCGCCCGTCGGCCCTCCGGTTCGTGTTGCGGTGCAACATGATCGTGGTGTCGTGCAGCGCGCTGATCGCCGGCTGCGGCACCACCGCCGAGCTCTGCGTACGCGACAGCGAGTGCGAGAGCGGCTTCTGCCGCGCCGATGGCACCTGCGGTCCCGCCTCCGATAGCGATGCGATGCCGCCGGACGGCATGCCCGGCGACGGCCAGACCGCGCTGTGCACGCCGGACCACGATGGCTCGATCACCCGCGCGGAGCTGCCGCTGGTCGCCGGCAAGCAGGCGAACTTCCGGATCGCCACCGACGCGACGTTCGATACCGCCGGCACCGCCTCCGGCAACGGCACGCGCAGCTGGAACCTCGACCTCGCGCTCGCCAATGACGCCGACCACGAGATCGCGTTGCTCGCTCCCACCGGTCAGTGGTGGGAGGCGTCGTTTCCGACCGCGAGCTACGCCGTCCGTCTCGCCGAGGGCTCGGACCTGCTCGGCGTGTTTCGCGTCACCGACACCGCGCTGACGCTGCTCGGTGTGGTGTCGCCGGATCCGGGCACGTTCCGGACCGAGCTCGAGTACGACCCGCCGGCCACGATCCTCGAGCTGCCCGTCGCGGCGAGCGATGCGTGGACGTCGACCAGCACGGTCTCGGGCACCGCGCAGGGCGCGATCACCGCCTACACCGAGAAGTACGACGCCACCGTCGATGTCACCGGCACGATGACCACTCCGTACGGCGAGTTCCCGGTGATCCGGGTCGCCACGGATCTCGATCGCACGTCGCTCGGCACGCCGATCGCGAGCACGCGCTCGTTCGCGTGGATGGCGGAGTGCTTCGGCTCGGTCGCCAACGTCACCTCGCAATCGTTCGAGAGCTCGCAGGAGTTCGACGATCCCGCGGAGGTGCGGAGGCTCGCGCCGTGAGCGAGCAGTCCGCATCGGTCGCCGTGCCCGCATCGATTGCTTTCCCCGCATCGCTTGTCGTGGCCGCACCGGTTGTCGTGGCCGCATCGGTCGCCGTACCCGCATCGGTGGCCGTGCCCGCATCCGCCGCCGCGCCCGCATCCGTCGCCGCGCCAGCATCGGTCGCCGCGCCAGCATCGGTCGCCGTGCCCGCATCGGTCGCCGTGACCGCATCGGTCGCCGCGCCCGCATCCGTCGCCGTGACCGCACCGGTCGCCGTACCCGCATCGGTGGCCGTGCCCGCATCCGTCGCCGCGCCCGCATCGGTCGCCGCGCCCGCATCGGTCGCCGTGCCCGCGGCGGTCGGCGTGCCCGCAGTGGCCCCATCGATCGCGGTGCCGGCAGTGCCCGCCATCCCACTCACACCCGAGCTCCGTACGAATCGTGATTCGTACGCTCCGAGCCGACGAGACACGCGCCGGCGTTCAGTCGCGTACGGCGTCCTTTTGGCCCTGATGCTCGTGCTCGTTGCCGGCTGTCCGCGGTTTCATGCGGAGCCGCTGCCGAACGCGCCGGCCGATGCCACGTTCGTCGATGTCGACGGCGTGCACGTGCGCTATCGCGAGGCCGGCATCAAGACCGCGCCCGCCGTCGTGCTGATCCATGGCTACGGGGCGTCGAGCGATAGCTGGCTGCCGGTGATCCCGACCCTCGCGGCGAACCATCGCGTGATCGCGATCGACCTCAAGGGCTTCGGCTGGACGAGCCGTCCCGGCGGCGATTACTCGCCCGCGGCACAGGCGAAGCTGGTGTGGGGCGTGCTCGACAAGCTCGGCGTCGCCGACGTCGCGGTCGTCGGTCACTCGTGGGGGACCAGCGTCGCGTTGACCATGGCCACGCAGCAGCCGGCGCGCGTGCGCCGCATCGCGCTGTATGCCGCGTACGTCTACGACGATCAGGTTCCGGGCTTCTTCCGGTGGGCCGAGAAGGGCGCGCTCGGCGAGGTGCTGTTCGGCCTCTACTACAAGGAGCGCATCGACGAGCGCGCCGCCCTCGCCTACCACGACGAGCGGTACATCACCCAGGCGCGCGTCGATCGCGTGAAGGCCGACCTCGATCGCCCCGGCACCGTCGCCGCCGCACTCGCGGTCGCGAGGACACACCACTTCCGCGAGCTGCATCGCGCACTCGCGAAGACGCCGTTCGCGCAGCGCGGCGCCGGCGGCAAGCCCGTGCTGCTGTTGTGGGGCGAGCAGGATCAGGTGACGCCGGTGCGCTTCGGCCACCGGCTGCTCGCCGAGCTCGGCGACGCGGACCTCAAGACCTACGCGCGCTGTGGCCATATCCCGATGGTCGAGGCACCGCAATCGACGCGCGACCTCGCGGTGTTTCTGGCCCACGACACGCGCGGGCCGGCAGCACCGACGCCCGCTCCGGCAGCGGGGACCGACACCGCACCGTCGGCGGACGCGGGCGCTCCGTCTCGCGACAGCCTCGGGAGGCGCGGCAGCGCGGACACCACGAGGTCGGGCTCACCCGATCGCAAGAACGATCCCGGCTCGGCGACCAGCGGCAGCCTCGGGACGAACGACAGCGCGGACACCACGAGATCCGGTGCGCCCGATCGCGGCGAAACCCGTCCCAGCTCGGCGACCAGCGCCAGCCCGACGGAACAGCCGACGGGTGGCGGCGCGGTCGACGGCGGCGGTGGTGGTGGCGTGGGTGGCGGTGGCGAGATCCGGGTCGACGGCGACATCGCGCTCGATCCTGCGAGCGAGCCGACCGGCAGGCCGGAGCGCACGCTGCCGATCGGCGCGGACCTCGCGACGCTCGGCGCCGCGCTGACGCCGCGCCTCTATGCATCGCCGCGCGACCGGATGGAGCTCGTCGTCCACGGCGCGCTGCGCGTGCGCGACATCCAGCTCTACAACCTCGACCTCGATCGCGGCCTCGACTCGAGCGGCCAGCCGATCGCCCCTGTTCCCCTCGGCGGCGGCCAGCGCATCGATGCCCTCGACCTGCGCGCACGCACCGACCTCGCGTTCTACGCACGCGGCGTCGGCGTCGCCGTCAAGGCGCGCATCGACTGGCTCGACAACGTCGCGCTCGGCGGTGATCCGGATCTGAGCAACGGCTCGCCCGCGACCTCGAGCGGCCAGCGCCCGAGCACGGTGGTGATCAAGCGAGCGTGGGGCGAGGCCCTGACGCCGTTCGGCACGCTCGCCGTCGGCCGGATGGGCGCGCACTTCGGGCTCGGCATCGCGGCGAATGGCGGCGATTGCGAGGACTGCGATCACGGTGATGCCAGCGATCGCGCCGCGTTCGTGACTCCGATCGCCGGCCATCTGATCGCGGCGGCGTACGACATCGCGTCGCGCGGCCCGTTCACCGC
>JAEYYY010000728.1 GCA_023430775.1 Pseudomonadota bacterium | reverse complement strand
CCCCATGACTCCGAGGCGAGCGAGCCGGTAATCGTGGTCGAGCCACAGATAGCCGAGGACGACGATCCGGTGGGCCCACGTCGGCGGGAACGGCGGTTCGACACCCTCGGGAGTCTCCGGACGGGCCCAGCGCTCCACGTCGGGGACTGTCTCGATATCGAGGATCAGGTATTCGGCACGGGGCGTACGAGCCACGGCCCGTAACCTAGATCCCGACTGTGACATCGGTACGGGCAGTGATCCGCATCCCGCGGACTCGTCGTAAGATACGAAGACATGGCCGCGGTACCCCGGATCACCCTCCTGGCCATGCTCCTGGCACCCTCCGGTCCCGCCGCCGCCGAGGGCAACTGCACCACGGTCGACCTCGAGCTGGTGCCGGCCGCGATGGAGGGAAATCCCTTCGCGCCGCAGATCGTCGCCTGGGTCGAGACCACGGCCGGCGTCTACGTCGACACCGCGTACATCACCGCGCAGACCGGCAGCTTCGGCCTCGGTAACCGGCCGGGACGGTTCGACTTCAACAGCGGTCCGAACTGGCCGTACGGCCGCCGCCTCACCGTGTTCCCGGTGTGGGCGCATCGCCACGGCCTCGAGTGGAACGAGGTCGAGTTCCAGAACAAGGACGAGTCGAACCTCTCGCACCCGTTCAACCAGAGCTCGCGCGAGACCCACTTCTGCCGGCCGATGCAGCGCGCCGAGCCGACGTGGGATGCGATGACCTGCGCGTCGACGGTGTTCACCGACAAGGGCGTGTTCTCCGAGACTCGCAAGTCGGTCTATCCACCGCGCAACGATGTCGAG
Source organism: Pseudomonadota bacterium (assembly GCA_023430775.1). Classification (GTDB taxonomy): domain Bacteria; phylum Myxococcota_A; class Polyangia; order Haliangiales; family Haliangiaceae; genus JABFXX01. The sequence continues at coordinate 8,788 of JAEYYY010000728.1, read as the reverse complement.
CGCGGCACGCCCGATGCGCCCGACGTCGAGATGTACGCGCTGCTGAACCCGTTCGACAGCGTCTCGCAGGCGACGCCGCAACCCGGCACGTTCGCGACGCTGTCGTGGCCGGTGCCCGAGACGGTGCCGAACGGCGACTACGTGATGTTCGTCGAGGTGTCGCGCGAGTTCGACATGAACGCCGAGTACGACGCCACGCGCTTCCCGTCGCCGACCGGCATCCCGTGGATGGAGTACGGCGAGCCGTATCGCGGCCAGCCTTCGGTGGTCTATCGCATCCCGTTCACGATCGAGACCGACGGCACGTTCGTCGCGGCCGCGACCGACTACGTCGGCTACGGCGATCCCGATGGCCTCGACGGCCTGCTGCGCGAGCCCGATCCCACGATCACCACGGACGTCGCCGGCTCCGGCGCCTCGCGGCTGGCGCTGGTCTCCGTCGACGGCAACACGTTCCGCATCCGGCTGACCTCGCGCCCGCAGGTCGACTTCGATCCGCCCGCGCTCCCCGGCGAAGCGCAGGTGGTCTCCGCCACGCAGAACGAGGCGCGCATCGCGTTCCTCGCGCCCGGTGACGACGGCGCGATCGGCAAGGTCCAGAAGTACGAGATCCGCTATCGCGTCGGCGAGGCGATGACCTCCGACAACTTCGAGAGCGCGACCCTGGTCGCCGGCAGGATCACCCCGGGCGTTGCCGGCACCGTGCAGTCGTTCACGATCCCGAATCTCTTGCCCGCCACTGATTACTCGGTAGGCATCCGCGCCGTCGACGATTGCCGCAACGCCAGCGAGATCGCCACCCTCGACTTCACCACGCCCGAGCGCGGGGTCGGCGAGGTCGACGCGTGCTTCGTCGCCACCGCGGCGTACGGCTCGGTGCTCGCGGGCGAGGTCGACATGCTGCGCCGGTTCCGCGACGTGGTGATGAAGAAGACCGCGTTCGGCGAGCTCGCCGTCGAGGCGTACTACACGTTCGGTCCCACGCTGGCGGGGCTGATCGGCGAATCGGATTTGCTCCGCGCGACCGCGCGTGATGTGCTCCAGCCCGTGGTGTCGAAGGTCCGCGGTCACCAGGTCACCGAATGACAGCCTGCGAGTCCAGCAGATGATGCGCCTGGCGCCGCTGTGCGCATTGTTCCTGTCGACCAGCGCCGTCGCCGATCCGCGCGCGTGTCCGATCGTCGATTTCACGCTGCAACCCGCCGCGGCGGGCGATCCGGTGCTCGATCGGTTCGCACCGCAGATCGTGGCGTGGCTCGAAGATGTCGACGGCAACTTCATCGACACCGTCTACATCACGCAGGCGACGGGCACGTTCGGCATCGGCAACCGGCCCGGTCGGTTCGACTTCAACAGCGCGCCGTTCTGGCCGTACGGCCGCCGCATCACCACGTTCCCGGTGTGGGCGGAGCGCCAGCCGCTGCGCTGGCAGCAGCTCGGCTTCCAGGACGACGACGATAACGACCTCTCCCACTCGCAATCGAAGAGCTCGCGCGAGGCGCACTTCTGCCGGCCTCTCCACAACCCCGACGAGATGGACGCGATCAGCTGTCCGACCGACACCGCGTACACCGACAAGGGCACGTTCGGATCGGCGACCAGCAAGTATCCGCCGCGCGCTGATGTCGAGCGCGCCGCGCAGGATGCGCCGTCGGTCGAGATGTTCGGCGTGCTCAACCCGTTCGATGCGGTCTCGCAACCGACACCGCAGATCGGCGTGACGTCGACGCTGTCGTGGGCGGCGCCACCGCTGCCGCCCGGCACCTACGTGTTGTGGGTCGAGGTGTCGAAGGAGTTCGACATGAACGGCTCCTACAACGAGTCGGTGTATCCGTCACCGACCGGCATCCCGTGGAGCGATTACGGCAAGCCGTACCGGGGCCAGCCGTCGGTGGTCTACAAGGTGCCGTTCGCGATGGCCGCCGATGGTGCGCCGGTGAGCGCGTTCGTCGAGGCCTACGAGGGCTACGGCGATCCCGATGGTCTGACGGGCGCGCTGTCGCCGCCCGATTCGTCGATCTCGAACACGCCGGGCAGCGGCGCCGGCCGGCTCGCACTGCTCTCGGAGGACGGCCAGACGTTCAAGATCAAGGTGACGTCGTACGTCGAGGACGACGCCATCCCGCCCGATGCGGTCGGCTCGCCAAACCTCGATGCGGTGTCGGCGAACCGGGCGACCGTATCGTTCGTCGCGCCCGGTGACGACGGCCGCGAGGGCAGGGTGACGAGCTACGAGGTCCGGTTCCGCGTGCGCGAGCCGATGACCGAGGAGAACTTCTCGACGGCGACGCCGCTGACCGCCGCGATCACCCCCGGTGCGCCGGGCGAGGCGCAGACCATCGAGCTCGAGGGGCTGCTGCCCGAGACCACGTACTCGATCGGCATCCGCGCGTTCGACAACTGCCGCAACGGGAGCCCGCTCGTCATCCTCGAGGTGACCACGCCGGAGCGGCCGCTCGGCGAGGTCGACGCCTGCTTCGTCGCGACCGCGGCGTACGGCAGCGTGATGGCGGGCGATGTCGAGATGCTGCGCCGGTTCCGCGATTCACTGCTGTCCAAGACGGTGTTCGGCGAGCTCGCGATCGAGAGCTACTACACGTTCGGCCCGGCGCTCGCCGGGTTGATCGGCGAGTCCGACGTCCTGCGACGAACCGCACGCACCGCGCTCCAGCCCGTGGTGTCGCGCGTCGGCAACCTCGAGTTTTGAGCTACGCTCGCCGGATGTTCCGGCTGTCGATCGCCCTGGTGCTCGTCGCGACGATGTCTCGCGCGCACGCCGACGAGAGACAGTGCCGGGTGCTCGATCTCGAGCTCAAGCCGCTGTCCAGCCCCGGCAACCTGTTCGCGCCGCAGATCGTGGCGTGGCTCGAGGACACGGCCGGGAACTTCGTCGACACCGTGTACATCACGCAGGCGACGGGCACGTTCGGCATCGGCAACCGGCCCGGTCGGTTCGACTTCAACAGCGCGCCGCTGTGGCCGTACGGCCGCCGCATCACGACATTCCCGGTGTGGGCCGACAAGCAGCCGCTGCGCTGGCCGCTGATCGTGTTCCAGGACGGCAACGACGACGGGCTGTCGCACGCCGTCAACGAGAGCTCGCGCGATCTGCACTTCTGCCGGCCGCAGCGCCCGCAGGAGTTCGTCGATGCGGTGACCTGCGCGACCGAGAAGGCGCTGACCGACAAGGGCGTGCTCGGGACCGTGGACGCCAGCAAGTACCCGCCGCGCGAGGACATCGTGCGCTCGCCCTCGATCGATCACCCGTCGACGGAGATGATGGCGATGCTCAACCCGTTCGACGCGGTCTCGCAGCCGACGCCGGTGCTCGATGTCGAGGCCGCGGTGTCGTACGCGGTGTCGCCCGAGGTTCCGAACGGCGACTACGTGCTGTTCGTCGAGGTCAGCAAGGAGCTCGATCACAACGCGTTCTACGACATCGCGAAGTTTCCGCCGCCGATCGTCGCGTTCTCCGATTACGGCGAGCCGTATCGCGGTCAGCCATCGGTGATCTACTCGATGCCGATCACGATCGGTCCGACGACGACGATCCACACCACCACCGACTACATCGGCTACGGCGATCCCGACGGTGTCGACGGCACGATCCGCGCGCCGGACAACACGATCTCGGATCTGCCGGGCTCCGGCGCCGGCCGCCTCGGCCTGATCGCGAGTGGCGACGACACCTATCGCATCCGCGTGGTGTCGCGGCGCGAGCTCGATCTGATCGAGCCGGATCACCCGCGCCGGCTGCGCACCGAGGCGGTGACCAGCAGCAGCGCGACGCTGACGTTCATCGCGCCGGGCGACGACTACCAGACCGATCCGGTGAAGGGCTACGAGATCCGCTATCGGGTCGGCGAGTCGATCACCGAGGACAACTTCGCGACCGCGACGGTGGTGACGTCGAGCGTGACCATCGCGGACGCCCGCGCCGAGCAGGAGATCGTCGTCGAGGGCTTGCTGCCCGAGACCACGTACTCGATCGGCATTCGCGCGTTCGACGATTGCCGCAACACCAGCACGCTGTCGGTGATCGAGGTGACCACCGCCGATCGCACCGGCGGCGATGTCGATGCCTGCTTCGTCGCCACCGCGGCGTACGGCAGCGCGATGGCGGGCGAGGTCGAGCGGCTGCGGAGCTTCCGCGATCGGCTACTCGGCAAGACGGCGCTCGGCGAGCTCGCGATCGAGGCGTACTACACGTTCGGTCCGGTCGGCGCGCGGCTGATCGGCGAGTCGGAGATCTTGCGAGCCACGGCACGCGAGGCCCTCGAGCCCGTGATCGCACGGATGCGATGACGCGAACCTCGCGCCTCGTAGAGGGACGACGGCCGCGAATGCTTGGTGTTCAAACGATCTCGCGGCAACATGGCGGCATGAGTCTCGCCATGCTCGGGAAGGGCGCGTCCTACGAGTTTCGGTGGCGCCGCTGGGCGCTGCTGCGCGACGTCGTCGTCGAGCACCTCGAGGCCGGCAACGCGGGGAGCCGATTCCCGCAGTTCGCGGCGATCGGTAACGCGCTCGGCGTGTCGTCGATCGAGCTGCCGGCGAGCTCGCTGGCCGAGGAGGTCGAGGCGATCCGCCGCGGTCTCGCGAGCCGCACCGTCGAGGATCTGGTGATCAGCGGATCGACCGCCAGCGTGCTGTATCCGAACGTCCGGCTCGAGAAGTCGCGGCCGCTGACCCGGTCCGAGCTCCAGCAGATCGCACCGGTCGGGGATGCGCTGTCGCTCGATCAGTACTTCTCGTCGATGCTCGAGTCGATGCTCGACATCTGCCGCAGTCCTCACGCCGGCGGCATGATCGAGGTCGTCGACGGCTGACCGCTACTGGTTCGGATCCGGCTGGACGGCGACGCTTCCGGAGATCGTCACCACGACCGTGTCCTCGACGCCGCCGCAGTCGCGGCTCAGCGTGACCTGGCCGTCGAGCACCAGCGCGAAGCCACCCTCGCCCAATCCCGACGTATCGCACAGCCCTTCGGCACGCGCCGTCCCCGTCGGCGGCGTGTTGTCGTAGTTGTACGAGCAGCCGAGATCGCTGCCGCTGATGTCGACGATGCGTACCGGCGGCTCGTCCGACGCCGGATCGTCGATCCCGAGGTCTTCACCGGCGGTCAGCTGATCGGGTCTCGGTACGCAGAGCGTGAAGAACCCGATCGAGTTGCCGACCTGCGTACCCTGGATCGACATGCTGACCACGCCGTCCGGCGTGCCGTCGATCGGGCAGTCGTTGTTGGCGCCCGAGATCATCCCGCCGAACGTCAGCTCGACACCGAGGCCGGTCGCTGCGATCTCGGCCGGCGCATCGCCGGGCCCGCAGTCGTCCTCGGAGGGACACGCTGCGAGCAGCAGCAGGCTAGTAATCGAAAGGAACCGTGACACCGACGTGCGCGACGATCGCATTGCCGAATCGATTGTACTGGACGACGTACTGGAGCAAGCCCTCGAAGCGCGCGTTGCCCCACTTTCCTTCGAGCTCGAACGCGGAGCCGACGATGCCGAGCTTTGCCTCGATGGTGTGCGTGCTGGTCGACGACAGCTTGACGTCGTCGGACAGAAAGCCCTGGATGCCGTCGGCGGTCATGTAGCGATCCTGGAAGAAGAACGCGCCGTCCTGGGTGTGCCAGCGGTAACGGAACGCGGCATCGCCGATGTCGCCGACCTGCTGGATCACGCGCAGCTCGGGGGTGTGACCGTGGACACGCCAGTTATCCCGGTAGTAGCGGTAGCTGCCGATCACCGCGGTCTCGGTGCGCGGGATGAAGTAGCGGAGCACCGCCGCGTAGGCCTGGCGGTTGCGCAGCGTGGGGTGGCGCTCGGAGATCAGCTCGTCACCGGCGATCGCGGAGCGATACGGGTTCGACTGGTAACCGGAGAGCCGCGCGAGATCGATCGACAGCCCGGCGACCATGTTGCGCGACAGGATCTGCGTCGCGGAGACGTACATCGCGAGCGTGGTCAGGCTGCACTCGGACTGCTCCATCTCGCCGCGCTTGCACTCGATGGTCGGCTGCGCGAGACCACCGCCCGAGCCGGCGGAGATCAGATCGTAGCCGACGCCACCACCGAGCCCGAGCACGGTGTTCTTCTGCGCGAGATCGAGCTCGCCGCGCAGGCCGCCGTAGAGCGACCGGTAATCGGACTCGGTCGAGTACCTGGCGTCGCCGCCGAGCCGGATGCCGAGGTCATGGAGCTCGTGGGTGTAGCCGGCGCCGGCCTCGTAGCGATTCTCGGTGAACGCGATGGCATCGGCGGCACCGGCCGAGGTCGACGCGCTGGTGATCGCGTCGACGAGGAAGTGGGTCGACAGCAGGCCGCGCTCGCCGACCTCGAACACGCCGTCGAGCATCGGCTGCATGACGCGCGTCGCACGCTCCTTGTAATAGACGCCGCGCACCGAGACGGTGCCGTCGGCGGCGGCGCCCGGCACCCCGGCCACGCCGGCGATCGCGGGGATCGCGACCACGAGGAGCGCTAGTTGCAGCCGCATCCGCCGCCAGGTTGTCCCGTGCCACCGTCGGCGCCTTCGCGCGATCCCGTGGCGTGCTGCCCGAACCGTGCTTCTCCCCGCTCGCGATCGTTGGTCATCGACCGCTTCGCGAGGTTACCGCGCTGGTGAGCCTTCACTCTCACGCAGCCGCTGCTCGCGACAACCAGTGCGATGAAGAGGAAGCAGAGCCAGAAACGCACAGCGCGGTGAAAGATATCACGTGAGGCTGTAATGGCGCCCGGTGGGGGCGTTGTTGTACACAAGCCATCCATGAAGAGCCTCTCCCTTGTTCTGGTCGCGTGCCTCGGTTGCGGTGGCGCTGGTAAGGACGAATCCACCACGCCCGGCGGCAACGCGGGCAGCGCCGGTGGCAAGCCGGCGGCCGCCGGCGATGTGTCGCTCGACATCCCGCCGTTCGAGATCAAGGGCGTGATCTTCGCGCCCGAGGCGCTCGGTCGCCCGGGCATGCCGCTCTACGAGCCGAAGGACAGGCGGCTGACGATCGACAAGCAGAAGGCGAACTTCACCAAGGCGAAGAGCGCGGTCGACAAGCAGGCGCAGGCCGCCGTGCTCGCGACGATGCTCTATCTCGAGTCGAAGAAGAATGCCGACAAGGCGAAGCAGCTGGTCGAGGAAGCGCGCCAGACGCTGCGCACCGCGAAGGACGCCGCCGGCAAGGATGTCGACGAGATCACGTATCGCCTGCTCGGCAGCTACGAGCTGATGGCGGAGCCGCCGGACTACGCCGCCGCCGAGAAGGCGTGGGAGGGCCTCGTCACCAAGGCGCCCAAGAGCAAGGAGCTGCTCTACAACAAGGCGTGGTGGGCCCACGCGCTGCTGATGCAGTACAAGAACGCCGAGGCGCTCGCGGTGGTCAAGAACGAGACCCCGAGCGAGAAGCAGCCCGAGCTGTCGTACGTGATGGCGTGGGCGAAGTGGCGCGCGGGTGACGATGCCGGTGCGTGGCAGGCGATCGTCGCGGCGGCGCAGGGCTGGGGCAACAGCGCGAACAAGGAAGTCCTCGAGCGCGACGTGCTGCTGTTCGCCGGCCGCTCGAACGTGCCGTTCACCGAGGTCGCGCCGAAGCTCTACAACATCTTCGGCGCGAAGACGCCGGCCGCGCAGTACGAGGTGGTCGCCAAGCTCGGGCTCCAGGCGTATCAGTTCGCCGGCAAGTGGACCGAGGCGGTGGCCGCGCTCGACGAGGCGCTCAAGCTCGCCGGCAACACGGTGCCGCCGAACGATCTGCTCGCGATCAAGTACCACCAGGCCGACTTCACGGTTCGCCTCGATCAGCCCGATGCGGCGAAGCGCCACGCGCTCGACGCGATCAAGGCGCTGCCGGGGTGCACCAAGTGCAGCGCCTCGGACAAGGACAACGTGATCACCGGCATCTACGGCATCGCGCGCGTGTTCCACCTGCTGTACGCGACGGCCAACGACATTCGCTACTACCAGCCCGCGCACGATCTGTACGCCGAGACCATCCCGCTGATGGTGTCGAACAACCAGATGCGCACGCAGGCGCAGTCGGATCTCAAGACGCTCGAGACCACGCTGAAGAACACCAAGGTGGGCACGGGCACGCACGAGAAGCAGGCGATCGGCGTGCTGCTCGGCCGCCACAGCCAGGAGGCGCAGGCGTGCTACGAGGAGACGCTCGCCGGCAACCCGAAGCTCGCGGGCACGATCACGATCACGCTCGAGTCGGACGCCACCGGTGACATCAAGGGCGCGTCGAGCGACCCGAAGGCGGGCACCGCGGATCTGTCGGCGGTGGCCGGCTGCATCCTGGCGAACGCCAAGAGCTGGAAGCTGCCCAAGCGCGGCATGGCGGGCAACACCCGCATCAAGCTGGTCTACCAGCTGTCGAAGAAGTAACCGCTACTCGGCGCGCGCGGGCTTCTTGCGCTTCTTCGCCGTGGCGCGGGGGCGCGCGGCGGCGCTGCGGCGACGCGCGACGTTGCGATCGAGACGCGCGATCCGCTCGAGCTCGGCGATCAATTGCCGCGCGTGCGCGACGCGGCCCGGCTGATCGACATCGTCGGCGAGCCCGCTCGGCAGCGCGCTGGTGGTGACGAAGCGGCGCATCGCGGACAGACAGCCGCGCGGATCACCGAGCCTGTGCAGCGCGGCGGCGAGGTTCCAGTGGTGCAGCGGCCAGGTCGGCTCCGCGGCGATCGCGCGCTCGAGCGGCGCGACCGCGGCGGCGAGCTCGCCGAGCGCGATCAGGCACGCGCCGTAACCGCCGGCCCAGTCGGTGGTCATCGCGACGTCGGCGGGGCAGCGC
>JAEYYY010000529.1 GCA_023430775.1 Pseudomonadota bacterium | reverse complement strand
CTCGAGCGTGCCGGACCAGTCGACGCCATCGGTCGCGGTGAGATCGGGCGGCAGCTTGCCCCAGATCAACGAGATGTCGTGGGCCTCGACGCCGGCGACGTCCATCGCGGTGACGTCGTCGGTCATCTCGTCGGTGACGTCGGAGCTGCTCTCGATCGCGGCGTCGGCGAACAGCGCCCCCTGGCCGAACTCGGCGAGCTCGTCGCTGGTATCGAAGCCGCCGTTGTCGAGCTCGAGGTCGGACTTGACCTCCTCGACAGGCGTGGTCGCGTCGTTGACGCAGGCGGCGGTGAGGATGGTGAAGAGGGCGAGGGGAAGCTGGCGCATCGTTCGTTTCTCCTTTGTTCTGGGAGGTCATTCAGCAACCGGCTTGCCAGCGGCCAAGCTCGCGCGATCAAACCGCTGCGGTTTCCAGCCGGTACCTCGACGTTCCACTCGGGTCGTCGAGCGCGGTTGTGGCGGAACCTCGAGGTACCAGCGGTGTAAGCTCGTGATCGTGCGAGCGGCGCCGTTCCTCCTGCTCCTGTGTGGCTGCCGGCAGCTGCTCGGCTTCGAGAACCCCACGGTGACCGGTGATGCCGCGCTCGATCCGGACGTGCTGGTGATTCCCGACGCGGGACCGTGTCAGGCGATCGGCGCGACGTGCGAGGCGGGCGTGGTCCTGCGCGAGTGTCTCGCGATCGGCGAGCAACCGATCGACACCACCTGCGCGTGGGGTTGTCTCGACAACGACGGCGCGCATTGTGGAGCTCTCGTTCCGGGTGGCGGTGCGGTGCTCGACACCGATCTGTCGCCGGCGGCCGCGCTCTCCGAGATCACGATCCAGTTGCCGAGCACCGTCCTCGACACCGATACCGGCTCGATCACGAACCTCCGCGCGGCGGGCCAGGGCGTGAGCAGCGGCATCGAGTACGCGACGCGCAACAACGTCGGCGTGTTCCGGGTCAAGACGCTGAACGTCGACGGGCTGTTATTGATCCGCGGATCGCGCTCGGCGGTGATCATTGCCACCGAAGGCGCGATCGTGATCTCGAACGTGATCGACGCGCGCGGCACCTGTATTGGAAACGATGCCGGTCCGGGTGGTTCGCGCGGTGGCAACAGCGGAAGCGATGGGCAGGGTCCCGGCGCGGGCAAGCGCGGTCAGGCAGCCGGCAGCGATGCCTCGGGCGGCGGCGGCGGCGGCCACGGCGCGGATGGTTCGCGCGGCGGCCTCGGTGGTGCAACGCAGGGTGGCCCGCTCGGCGCTTCGTACGGTAACGCGGAGATCACGATCCTGAGAGGCGGCAGCGGTGGCGGCAGTGGTGGGAGGGCCGGTGACGGAGGTCCGGGTGGTGGCGGCGGCGGCGCGATCCAGCTGATCTCGAATACCCGCATCGCGATCGTCGCCGGCGGCGGGATCAACGCCGGTGGTTGCGGTGGCGACCACGCGAGCGACGCCACCGGTGGTGGTGGCGGTGGTGGCTCGGGTGGAGCGATCCTGCTCGAGGCTCCGATCGTCGTGCTCGACGGTGGGCTGGCGGTCAACGGCGGCGGTGGTGGTGGCGGCAGGTCAGGCATGCGCGGCGCCGACGGCTTGCTCTCGGTGACCCGCGCCGCCGGTGGCACCGCGATCGCAGCGGGTGACGGCGGAGCGGGCGGCGCGGTCGGGGCGCTGTCGGGCGATCAAGGCGGCGACGACAACTCGTGCGGCGGTGGCGGCGGCGGTGCAGTCGGCCGGATCCGGATCCACACGGTGTCGGGGACGGCGCAGATCGGAGCGACCGGATTCACCAGCCCGACGTTGATCGAGCCGGGCACCTCGACCACGCAGGCGCCTGCGATGGTTCACTGATCGCGCCGCGGCGCGGCCACGCTCGTGTTCTTGCCGTCGACGATCACGATCTTCTCGCTGTGAACCGTCTCGTGCTTCACCGGATCGATCAACGTCACCAGGTGAGCCCCGGCGGGGAGCGAAGCGCCGAGGAGCGGGGTCTTGCCGATCGTCTTGCCGTCGACGACGACGTCCAGATACGTGTTGCTCGACGAGTAGCCACGCGCCGTCAGCGTACCGGTTCCCGCGACGACGGGGTCGGGCGTGACGGTCGGTGCGTCGGAACGAGGAGGCGGATCGCGGCGTGCGTCGGCGGGCGTGCGCACCACCACGCGCGCTGCATCCGGCGGCGCATCGGGCTCGACTGCGGCATCGGCTGGCCGGGTATCCGGTGCGACGACGACCACGCGCGCTGCATCGGGCTCGACTGCGGTATTGGCTGGCGCGGTATCCGGTGCGACGACGACCACGGCGGTGTCCGCGGGTGACGCATCGGCGATCGCGATCGCGGCATCCGGCGTGACCTTGGTCGAGCGCGAAGCCGAGAACACCACCACCACACCGATCGCGAGCGCGAGCACGAGCAACAGCGGCAGCGCGAGGCTGCGTCGCGGAGGCACGTCGAGCGAGCTGTCGTCGGCGACCTTCGGCGGAGGTGGCGGATCGGGCGGCGCCGCGGCGGGGAGCTGGTCGACGAACGCGAGCGGACCGAGCGCGGTGACCGAGCCGGTGGGGCGTCCGATCGGGCGCGGCGCATCACGCCCTGCCACCACCTCCGCGAGCCAGGCGCGATGCCGATCGCGCGGCTCGGCGAGCGTGCGCTCGGCCCATGCCTCGAGCGTCTCGTCGCCGGAGGTCGCGATCACCTGCTCGAGTTGCTCGGCGAATGCCGCGGCGCTTTGCGTGCGTCGCGCGGGGTCGCGCTCGAGTGCGTTCATCACCGCCGCATCGAGCCCGAACGGCAAGGGCTTGCCGAGCACCTGCGACGGCGGTGGAATCTGCATGTGCTCGACCTTGCGAGCGATCGCGTAGATCGAGTCGCCGTCGAACAGCAGGTACCCGGTGAGCAGCTCGTGCATGACGACGCCGAGGGAGAACACGTCGCTGCGCCGATCGAGCGCTTCGTTCTTGACCTGCTCGGGAGACATGTACGGCGGTTTGCCCTTCACCGTGCCGAGCTCGGTGACCGGTGACTGGCGGTTCTTGACGAGCGCGATGCCGAAATCGATGACCTTGACGTGGCCATCGAAGCCGAGAAGCAGGTTGTCGGGGGAGATGTCGCGATGGACGACGTTGAGCAGATTTCCCGCCGGGTCGCGTACCTCGTGCGCCGCGTGCAGGCCGCGACACGCTTCGGCGATCGCACGCGCGGCGACGCCGGGTGGCATGTCGAGGCCCATCACGCCGCGAAACGACACGCCGGCGACGTACTCCATCGCCATGTAGAGCGTGCCGTTCTCCTCGCCGAAGTCGTGCACCGTGGCGATGCCCGGATGGTTGACGCCGCCGAGGATCTTCGCCTCGTCGAGGAACATCGCGCGCACGGCCGGCGTCGACGCATACGCCGGCAGGATCGTCTTGATGGCGACGAGCTGCTCGAACGCGCCCGGCCCCTTGCGCCGGCCGAGGAGCACGGATCCCATGCCGCCGCTCTTGAGCTCGTGGAGGATGTCGTACGCGCCGAATCTCAACACGCAAACCTAACGTAAACGTAAACGAGGTTGGAGCTACGTCTCTTCTTCGCCCGCCGGCCGCTCGACGATGCCGTGCTTGTACAGCAGCTCGCGGAAGTGACGCCGCGACAGCCCCGAGTGCTCCGCGGCGCGCGTCACGTTGTTGCCGTGGTGCGCGAACACCATGGCGACGTAGCGGCGCTCGAACTGATCGTTCCAGCGTTCCTTCGCATCCTTGAACGGTAGCGACGTGTCCACGACGTCCGTGGCATTCGCCTGCGCCGCGCCGGGATCGAGCCACAGCCGGAGGTTCGCGAACGTCGCGTTCGGCCCCGACAGTGCCCACGCACGCTCGAGCACGTTGCGGAGCTCGCGCACGTTGCCGGGCCACGCGTGGCGGCGCATGCGCTCGAGGTTGTCACCGGCGATCGGCCCCGGATCGACGCCGCGGCGCTGGTAGAACGTCTGGATCAGGTGCGGCAGATCCTCGAGCCGTTCGCGCAGCGGCGGCAGCCCGACGTGAACCACGGCGAGCCGGTAGAACAGATCGAAGCGAAACTCCTTCGCGGCCACCATGCGCGCGAGATCGCGATGGGTCGCGGCGACGACGCGGGTATCGACGGTGACGGGACGATCGGCGCCGACCGGTTGCACGGTCTGCGCCTCGAGCACGCGCAACAGCTTCGCCTGCGCCGCCAGCGGTAGCTCGCCGAGCTCGTCGAGAAACAGCGTGCCGCCGGAGGCCTCGACGAACGCGCCCTTGCGCTCGCGATCGGCGCCGGTGAACGCGCCCTTGACGTGACCGAACAGGTGCGAATCGACGAGGTGCTCGGCGATCGCGCTGCAATCGACGACGACGAACGGGGCCTGCGCCCGCGCCGACGCATCGTGGATCGCGCGCGCGCACAGCTCCTTGCCGGTGCCGGACTCGCCCTCGATCAGCACCGTGGCGTCGGAGGGGCTTGCCATCTCGAGCACGGCGAACAGCTCGCGCATCGCCACGCTCTTGCCGGCCATCGCGCCGAAGTGATCGCGATCGCTCGGCGGTAGCGACGGCGCATCGGCGGCACTGATCCGCACCGGCGTGCCGCCGAACTGCACGGTGGCACCTGCAGGGACCACGACCTCGCCGACCTTGCTGCCTTGCCACCAGGTGCCGTTGGTCGAGCCGAGATCCTTGATCCGGATGCCGTCGGTGACGATCGCGATCTCCGCATGCTTTCGCGACACTTGCGGATCCTCGAGGACGAGGTCGCACTGCCCGTGCGCGCCGACCGTGACCGGTCTCGCACCGAGCGCCACCGCCGGACGTGATGCGCCGCTCTGGCCCAGCACTTGAAGACTGTACGAGCGCGGTGCCGTGCGGCTCCGTGTCGTCGTCATCGCGAGTCCGGTCTGGATCAGCGTGCGCCGATCGAGGGTCACGTTGGGAGCATAACCCGTGAGCGATGTGGATCCGTACAATGGTAGGTTGAAGGCGATGAGACGCGCGGTGGTGGTGTCGAGCTTGCTCGTCGCCTGCGGAGAGCATCCGAGCTTGCGCGTCGAGGTCACGCATCACGAGGATGCGCGTCCGGTGGTCGCGCGCACCACGATCACCGTCTACCAGTCGGAGATCGCGAGCTGCGAGAAGGTCGAGCTCGGGGACCTGTCGGCCGCCGAGCTGACCGCGATCGAGGTCGACGAGATCGCGGTCGGCGAAGGCGAGGACTCCGACGAGCTGACGATGTCGCGCGAGGGTACGAAGGTGATCGTCGTGCGTGGCTTCGACGACAACGGGATCCTGATCGCGGCCGACTGCGCCGAGAAGGGCACGGTCGGCGAAGGCGACGTGCTCGAGATCGGGCCCACCAAGCTCGCCGCGAGCGTGTCGGTGGCCGGCATCGGGATCGATCAACAGGATCCGTTCGGCATCGCGGTCACGGTCACCGATCCGTTCGTGCGGTCGCTCCCCGATCGCACGGTGTCGTGGCGCGTCCACGGCTCCGCCGGCGCGTTGCCGCTGGTCGCCGAGGACGTGCTTCCCGCGATCGAAAGCGCGTGGGACCCGGTCGAGCCGCCGTGCACCAACAACAACGGCGTGGCGCGCATCCATCCCGTTCCGCCGTCGACGATCGGTGGCTTCGCGACCGCCGTCCGCACGTCGTGGAGCACCGAGCCGCCGCGCGTGTTCACCACCTTCACGCCGGTCAACGGCGCGGGCGCGCTCGACACCTTCAAGCCGGTGCAAGACGGCAGCAACCTGTCGCAGCGTCGCTGCGCGAGCCGGATCGACAAGGTCGGTAACCAGCCGCTCCATCGCCTGGTGTGTCTGCAGGACATCGCCGGCGCGCCGACCGCGATCGACTACGAGATCGAGGTCGCGCTTGGAGGTGCCTCGTTCACCGAGCGCCAGACCGTCGACTTCCCCGCCCTGCCCTCCGGCGAGAAGCCGATCGGCGTGTTCTCGATCGATCGCGGCGACGTCCGCGATGTCTACGCGATCACCACGCGCGCTCGCATCATCGGCCTGTTCGATCCCTCGGTGGCCGCCGATCCGACCGCGCACATCCTGCCGATCGGCTCGTCGGTCACCGACGTCGCCGTGATGCCCGTCTGCGGTAACAACCCGGCCGCGCTGCTCGTGCGCGTCGAGACCGCGACCGAGAAGGCGCTCCACACGCTCGCCGTCTCGGCGACGGGGACGCTCGGTGCCGGGGAGCAGCTCGTACCGTATTCCTCGGATCCGGTGACCACCACCGAGCTCATCGGGATCAACGCGACCGGCTGCATTGCCGAGCTCCAGGTCAACGGCGACACCATCGTGCGCCAGGTCGGCGTCGTCGATGTCACCGGCCGCAACATGCTGGGCATGCCGCGCAACAGCACCACCGCCTTCTTCGATTGCGACACGGGTCGGTGCTCGCTGCCGCTCGCGGTGCCGCGCGCCGGTGTCGGCTTCTTGCCGCCGAACGGTGGCGACCCCAACCGCATGGTCGGTGCCACGTTCGATGCCAGTGGCACCGTGCTCGGCGTCGTGGTGCTGCAGACCGATAACCAGCGCAACCCGCGCTTCGTCGAGCTCGAGCGGATCACCGCCGCGTCGTTCCCGCAGCACGTGGTCGCCGGGCAGTTCGATGCCGACGGCATCCCCGATCTGTTCTGGGACATCGTCAACGTCAACAACACGAGGACAAACTTCCAGCTCTCCTACGCGCACCCGGTGCTCGGCCAGCGCCTGTCCGCGATCTCCGCGACGCAGGATTCGATCGTGATCGACACGTTCGTCGCCGATGCCGATGGCGACGGCAAGGACGACCTCGTGATCTCCTCGCAGGACGCGTTCCTCAACCCGCAGGCGTTCAGCGTGCTCGTGATCCCCGGCCAGGCTCCGATCCAGCCGTTGAACCTCCAGAAGGACGACGCTTGCCGCGCGCAGCCCTGATCGCGTTGCTCCTCGCGTGCGGAAGCAAACCCGCACCGCAACCACCGGCACCGTCGCCGGCGGCAACACTCGCGAAGCAACTCGACGACGACATGACGACCCTCGCCGAGCTCGCGCGTCGTCATCGCGGCAACTGCTCGTCGCTCACCGCCGAGCTGCGCCCGCACGTCGATCGAATGAAGCAGCACGCGACCGCGGTCGAGCAGATGACGGCGGACCCGAGCAAGACGCGCGAGCTCGAGGCAGAGCTCGCGAAGTACGCGCAAACATCGGCGCGCACCGATCAGATCGCGCAGGATCTCGGCGCGACCTACGTCGCCTGCAAGGACGACCCGGCCCAGCGCCACGCGCTCGAGCGCGTCATCGCCGACATCCCGACCTACTGAAAGGTCCATCCCTGTTCTCGCGGAGGTCGGGGTCCGACCCCGGACAGCTCCTGAGATGGTGGTTTCGACCATTTTCGCGGAGGTTCGGGGTCCGACCCCGGACAGCTCCTGAAATGGTGGTTTCGACCATTTTCGCGAAGGTTCGGGGTCCGCCCCCGGACAAAGCCGGACATGATCAGCCGGTGCTGCGTGGTTTGTTCCTCCTGATCGCGGTCAGTTGCGGTGGTCGTCAACCTGCGCCACCTCCACCGCCGCCCGATGCGGGTGCGATGGTGGTTGCGCCACCTCCGGCGGACGCGGGTGCAGCTCCGGTGGTCGACGCCGCGCCGGTGGGTCCACTCGATCAGAATCTCGATCGACTCGCCGAGCGAGCGGTCGCGCTCTACGCCGACGTCGTGCGCGCGTTCGACGCCGCCGGCGAGAACTGCGCTGTGGCAGCGAGCAAGCTCGACGAGGTGACGCGCGCCCATGCCGACGTCATCGCAGCCAACGCGAAGGTCCGCCACGAGGGTCGCGAGATGCAGCTCAAGATCGCGCTGCGCCGGTTCGACGCGCAGTTCCAGGCGTCGGCGAAGGCGATCATGCAGAGCAAGACGATGGCGACGTGCTTTCAGGATGCCGCGTTCGTGAAGGCCCTCGAGGGCCTGATCGGCCCGAGGCCCTAGCCGCGATCGCGCTCCGCCTCGAGCTCCTTGCGGGCGGCATCGAGGGCGGCGCGGTTCTTGTCATCGAGCTGCGGGTACGGGATGTCGAGCTGCTTGATCGTATCGACGACGATCTCGGCGACAGCGCGGCGCATGTAGCTCTTGCTGTCGGCCGGAATCGCGTACCACGGCGCCCACGGCTTCGACGTCGCGCGCAGCGCGTCCTGGTACGCCTTCATGTAGTGCTTCCAGTTGCGGCTCTCGGCGAGATCACCCGCGTTGAACTTCCAGTGATTGTCGGGATCGGTGACGCGATCGAGGAACCGGTCGTGCTGTTCCTTCTGCGAGACGTGGAGGAAGAACTTCAGGATCACGCAGCCGTTGCGGGCCCAGTGCTTCTCGGCGGCGTTGATCGATTCGTAGCGTTCCTCCCACAGCTCGGACAGATCCTTCGGCTTGTACGGCAAGCGCTGCGCATCCAGGTAGTTCGGATGAACGCGCACGACGAGCACCTCCTCGTAGTGGCTGCGATTCCAGATCCCGATCCGGCCGCGCTCGGGCAGCGCGCGCTGACAGCGCCACAAGAAATCGTGATCGAGCTCGTCCGAGGTCGGCGCCTTGAACGACGTGACGTGACAGCCCTGCGGATTGACGCCGCTCATCACCGCCTTGATCGTTCCGTCCTTGCCGGCGGCATCCATCGCCTGGAACACCAGCAGCACGCTGTAGCGATCGTTCGCGTACAGCTTGCCCTGGAGCTTCTGCAGCTTCTCGACCGCTTCCTCGAGTGCCTCGACGTTCGGCGCCTTGCCCGGATCGTCTTCGTACTCCGTGGGTGCCTTGTCGATGTCGAGCTCGTCGTCGACGAGGAACGGACTCTTCACGGGCTCGAACAGGATCGGGCGGGCCATCGGCGCACACGATACACCGTGCGACAGCTTCGCAAGATCCCACGAATCCGCCGGATGAAACCCGTAATCCGGAGTCGCGGGTGTACCGTCGCTTCGTCATGGCCACCGACGCTCCCCCACAGCCCTATTCCGAGGAGGACAAGCTCGGACCGTTGGGTAGCCGCGCATCCGCGCTTCACGATCCGGTCGAGCTTCGCGCAAAGTTGATCGGCGAGTTCAACGCCGCGGTCCACGCCGCGCGTGAAGCGGCCGCCTCGGTCGATGACGGCTCCGCCACCGCCGTCCACGAATCGCGCAAGGCACTGCGGCGCGCACGCGCGGTGCTGTCGATGCTCGCCGGTGCACTCCCCAAGCGCGAGCGACGCGCCGTCAAGAACGCCTTGCAGGAAGCGCGGCGCTCGCTATCGACGGTGCGCGATCACGCCGTCGCGCCCGAGACGCTCGGCACGCTGGAGCTGTCCGACGAGGATCGCGATACCGCGAAGCGCGTGCTCGACAACGCCGCCGAGGCGATTCCGCCGACCTCCGATACCAAGCAGCTGCTCGGCGAGGCCGCCGCCCGCGCCGCCGCGCAGGCCGAAGCACTCGAGGCCGCGCTGCCACCGAAGATCACCTGGGACGAGGTCGCGTGGGGCATCCGCAAGCTCTACGGCGAGGCCCGTCGCGCACACCGCGCCTCGAAGATCAACAAGTCGTGGTTTCACACCTGGCGCCGCCGTACCAAGGAACTGTCCGCGGCCCTCGGCTTCATCGCCCGTCAGGCGGGTCCGCGCACGCTCGCGATCCAGAGCGAATTCGATGCGATCAGCGACACGCTCGGCCCCGCCGTCGATCTGCTGATGGTGCGCGAGTTCGCCGAGACGCACGGCCTCGGCCTCAGCCCGGAGTCGATCGAGCATCTCCGCCACACCATCGAGAAGGTGCTCGACGATCTGATGAAGGCCGGCCGCAAGGCAGGCAAGGACACCTACGACATGCGCCCCAAGAAGTTCGAGAAGCGCCTGTCGCGTGCCATCAAGCGCGACCTGATGCCGATCGATAGCGACCGCACCAACGGCCACGCCGAATAATCAGCGCGCCACCAGCTGCCGCAGCTGCCACGTTTGCAGCAGGATGTGGCGCTTCGCCGCGCGTTCGCGATTGCGCATCGCATCGCCGAACGTGCACGCCACGCCGATCAGGAGCACCACGTAGAGCGCGGCCACGATCAGCGTCGCGTTGCTCGTCCGCCCGATGCCGATACCGTCGAGCACCAGCCCGTTCGCCGTGATCGTGGTGGTCGTCGACAGCACGTCCGCCAGCTCGAGAAGCCACGGCACCAGCACCGCCGCCGACAACAACCCACCGACGACGATGTTCGCCGCCAGCCGCGTCATCTTCTGCGCGATCACGATTCCCATCGCGATCAACGCCGCGATCGCCGGTGCGATGAAGAACGGCGTGAACATCCGCGCCACCACCGCGATCATCGCGGCGTTCAGCACGGCGATCAGAAACGGCCGCGGATTCGCCGCGCGCGACTGGATGAACAGCAGGCCCGCATTCGCCAGGATCAGCACGCTGACCGCCAGCGTGAACCCCACGGCATCCGGCGCGATCAGCCACAGCAGCGGCGAGAACCCGAGAAACGCCAGGTACGCGAACATGCCGATCCGTGCATTCGCTCGCGCGCTCACCCGGTTCTCGAGCTCGATCGCCTGCTCGACCTCCGGCGGCACCACCTTCGGCGGCTCGAGCATCAACCGCGTCACCAGCTCGGCTGCCTCGGTCAGGGTCGGATCGAGAGCGAGCGCCCGCCCGGCCTCGCGCATTGCCATCGCGCGATCGTCGTCGGCGCGCGGCGTCCCCGAGTCGCGCCGAGCGTGCGCCCCGGATTCACGGATCCCGACGCCGAGCTCTGCGTAGGACGCGCGATCCGTCGCGCCGGTTCCGAGCTGACGTTCGCGCCCGTCCGCCGGATCGGCACCGAGCTGCGGTTCACGACCCGCGCCGGCCTGCTCGAGGTCCGCGCCGATTTCGAGCTTCCGTTCGCGACCGGCTCGATCCGGCGCACCGATCTCGAGCTGCTGCTCGCGCGCATACGCTCCGCGTGCGCGATCCAGATGGATCAACGCCAGGTCCTTGCGCTGCGCGAGATCGCGATCGCCGTCGAGATACCGCTGCACGCGATCGCCGAGCTCGCGCGCCGTGCGGAGCCGCAGGTCGCGATCCGCCTCGAGCGCCTGCACGCACAGATCATCGAGCTCCGGCGGGACCTCGCGCCCCGGCGCCCGCACCGACGGCCTCAGCATCCCACCGATCAGCGCGCTCTCGAGCCCCGCCCTCCCCGGCGGATGCACCGGCTGGCCCGCCAGGATCTCGAACAGCACGCAGCCGAGCGCGTAGACATCCGTGCGCCCGTCGATGTCGGTCTCGCCGCGCACCTGCTCGGGCGCCATGTAACCCGGCGTCCCGAGCACCGTGCCGGCCGCCGTCTGATTGCCCTGCTGCTCCGCACTGCCGATGTCCGCGAAGTCACCGTCGGGCTCGCCGATCACCTTCGCCACGCCCCAGTCGATCACGAACACCTCGCCGAAGCTGCCGAGCATGATGTTGTCGGGCTTGAGATCGCGGTGCACCACGCCTCGCGTGTGAGCGAGCTCGATCGCCAGACAGACGTCGACGAACGCGCGCAGCACGCGAAACTTGTCACCCTCCGCACCCTGCTCGAACATCTGCGCGAGCGTCACGCCCTCGAGTCGCTCCATCGCGAAGAACGGCGCGCCCGCTTCATCCAGCCCGATCTCGTGCACCTTGCAGATCGCGGGGTGCGCCAGCCGGCCCTGGATCCGTGCCTCGCGCAGAAACCGCTCGATCTGGCGCTCGCTCGGCGACGCCGTCCGCATCCGCTTGATCGCCACCGTCCGCCCGATCTGCTCGTCGTAGGCGATCATCACTTCTCCCATCCCGCCCTTCGCCAGCCGCTTCTCGATCCGGTACCGCTCGTTCGCGAGGCCCGGCCCGGTCCCCTGCTTCATCGCCCCCGGCCGCTCCGCCAGCGTGCCGTCGCCCTGGGTGGTTTGCTCGCGCGTCACCGCGTCGTCGCCGTCCTCCATGTCCCTCACGCTAGCGCGGTCGGCGGCCCGCATGTGGTAAGAGCAGGCCCATGGCAGGCAGCAACGTCTTGATCATCGGCGCAGGTGGTGTCGGCGGCGTGGTCGCTCACAAGGCCGCGATGGAGCGCACGGCCTTCTCCGAGGTCATGCTTGCCAGTCGCCGCCTCGAGCCCGTCACCAAGATCGCCGCCGACATCCAGTCGATGCACGGCCGCAAGATCCACACCGCGAAGGTCGACGCCGACAACGTCAAGGAGACCGCAGCCCTGATCAAGGACTTCAAGCCGAAGGTCGTCATCAACGTCGCCCTTCCCTACCAGGACCTGACGATCATGGACGCCTGCCTCGAGGCCGGCGTCGACTACCTCGACACCGCGAACTACGAGCCGCCCGACGTCGCGAAGTTCGAATACAAGTGGCAGTGGGCCTACCAGGATCGCTTCAAGCAAGCCGGCCTGATGGCGCTCCTCGGCTCCGGCTTCGATCCAGGCGTCACCAACGTCTACTGCGCCTACGCCCAGAAGCACCTGCTCGACGAGGTCCACTACGTCGACATCGTCGACTGCAACGGCGGCTCGCACGGCAAGGCCTTCGCGACCAACTTCAACCCCGAGATCAACATCCGCGAGATCACCGCGCGTGGCCGCTACTGGGAACAGGGCGAGTGGAAGGAGACCGATCCGCTCTCGGTCTCCAAGATCTTCGACTACCCCGGCGTCGGCGAGCGCAAGTCGTTCCTCCTCTATCACGAGGAGCTCGAGTCGCTCGCCAAGAACCTGCGCGGCCTCAAGCGCATCCGCTTCTGGATGACCTTCGGCGAGTCCTATCTCAAGCACCTCGAGGTGATGCAGAACATCGGCATCACGCGCATCGACGAGGTCGAGTTCGAAGGCAAGAAGATCGTCCCGATCAAGTTCCTGCGCGCCCTGCTCCCCGATCCCGCCTCGCTCGCCGCCGGCTACACCGGCAAGACCTCGATCGGCTGCCTCTGCGAAGGCATCAAGGACGGCAAGCCCCGCCGCGTCTTCATCTACAACATCTGCGACCACGCCGAGACCTACAAGGAAGTCCGCGCCCAGGCCGTCTCCTACACCACCGGTGTCCCCGCGGTCACCGGCGCCGTCATGATGGTCACCGGCAAGTGGCGTGGCGCAGGCGTCTTCAACATGGAGCAGCTCGATCCCGATCCGTTCCTCGAGGACGTCGGCAAGCGCGGCCTCCCCTGGCACGTCGAAGAGCGATGACATGAGTGCCGGAGCCTCGCTCGGCGCGGATGTCGCGCGCGCGATCGATATCACCAACCTCGAGACGCCCTGCTTCGTCACCGATCTCGGCGCGCTCGAAGCCAACCTCCAGATCCTCGCCGACGTCCAGCAACGCGCCGGCTGCACCATCCTGCTCGCCCTCAAGGGCTTCGCGCAGTGGTCCACCTTCCCGCTTGTCCGCAAGTACCTCGCGGGCGCCACCTCCTCCTCGGTTGCCGAGGCTCGCCTCGCCCGCGAAGAGCTCGGTGGCGAGGTCCACGCCTACGCGCCCGCCTACTCCGACGGCGAGATGCGCGAGCTCCTCACGCTCGCCGATCACATCGTCCTCAACTCGCCCGCACAGTGGCGCCGCCACCGCCCTGCGATCGAGCACGCGCGCAAGCAGGGCAAGCACATCTCCGCCGGCCTGCGCGTCAACCACGAGCACCAGGAGGTCGAGGTCGCCCTCTACGATCCCGCCGGCCCGTGCTCGCGCCTCGGCACCACGCGCGCCAACCTCACCGCCGCCGATCTCGACGGCCTCGACGGCCTCCACTTCCACACGCTCTGCCAGGTCAACTCCGACGCCCTCGAGCGCGCCCTCGCCGCGTTCGAGACCAAGTTCGGCGAGCTCATCCCTCAGATGAAGTGGGTCAACTTCGGCGGTGGTCACCACATCACGCGTCCGGACTACGATCGCGACCGCCTCGTCAACCTCATCCAGACCTTCCGCGCGAAGTGGAAGGTCCCCGTCTACCTCGAGCCCGGTGAAGCGATCGCGCTCGGTACCGGCGTCCTCGTCACCTCGGTGATGGACACGTTCCACAACGGCATGGACATCGCGATCCTCGACACCTCGGCCACCGCCCACATGCCCGACGTGCTCGAGATGCCGTACCGCCCCGTCATCATCGATGCCGGCGAGCCCAACGAGAAGAAGCACACGTACCGCCTCGGTGGCATGACCTGCCTCGCCGGCGACGTGATCGGTGACTACTCGTTCGACAGGCCGCTCGAGGTCGGCGACAAGCTCGTCTTCCTCGACATGGCGCACTACACGATGGTCAAGACGACCAACTTCAACGGCGTGCGCATGCCGTCGATCGCGACGCACGATCCGAAGACCAAGACGATCGCGGTGTCGCGTCGCTTCGGCTACCTCGACTACCGCAACCGCCTGTCCTGAACCGTCCACCGCGCTGTCCTGTCGCCGCTGCGTGACGCGAGCCTCCCGGTGACTCTCTCCGCGAGCGAGAAGGCGAGCCGCGCGGCTGTTCTCTTCGAAGTTCGAACCAGTGGCATGGGCCAAAGTCCCGAGCGAGCGACGCCGCACAAGCGCACATCGCCGGTGACGTCGCGAGCCTCCCGGTGACTCTCTCCGCGAGAGAACGCGAGCCGCGCGGCTGTTCTCTTCGAAGTTCGAACCAGTGGCACGGGCCAAAGCCCCGAGCGAGTGACGCCGCGCAAGCGCCTATCGCCGGTGACGTTGCGAGCCTCCCGGTGACTCTCTCCGCGAGCGAGAACGCGAGCCGCGCGGCTGTTCTCTTCGAAGTTCGAACCAGTGGCATGGGCCAAGGTCCCGAGCGAGTGACGCCGCACAAGCGCACATCGCCGGTGACGTTGCGAGCCTCCCGGTGACTCTCTCCCCGAGCGAGAGAGCGCGCGATCCGACGGGTGGCTTCGAATTCCTCGAACCAATCCTGCTTGCAAGCGGTGGAACCCCGAGCCGGCCATTCCCGTCGAGACAGAACGCCAGTCCGCCGATCGGATGAACATCCAAACCGTCCGGTCGCCCCGCGTTCTCTTTCCTCCCATAGAAGCCATCCGGGAGGCTCGTGCGAGGCACCGGTGGTATGGGCTACGGGGCGCGCTCGTCCCATCCGAACGCAGCGTTACGTCCGTGCAAGCACCGGCGCAATGATCGACGCCAGCCGGTGTACGTCACGGCGTCGACGACGCCGATCACGTGTCGAGCTCGAATGCCTTCAGCATTCGTCGCCACGATGTTCCCGACCGTGCCGCGAAGCCT
>JAEYYY010000662.1 GCA_023430775.1 Pseudomonadota bacterium | reverse complement strand
GGGCAGTCCGTCTATCACGTCGGCCTGCAGGGCAACCGCATCCTGTTCGCGCTCGCCGAGCTCGTGATCGGCTGGCGCCTCGCGGTCAGCGCCGAGGTCGCGCTCGCGAAGTTCGCCACCGCGCAGGGCGACGACAAGGCGTTCTATCGCGGCAAGCTCGCCGCGGCGCGGTTCTTCGCGAAGCACGTGCTGCCGGGCATCGGCCTGACGCGCAAGCTCATCGAGGCGAGCGACCTCGATCTGATGGAGCTGCCGGACGATAGCTGGTGACGGGCCGCATAGGTCTCGTCCTGTCGTGCGAGCACGCGTCGTGGGCGCTGCCACCCGACGTCGACCTCGGCGTGTCGCGCGACGTGCTGCTGTCGCAAGCGAGCTGGGATCACGGCGCGCACGACATCGGCAACGCGCTGTCGGAGGCGCTCGGCATTCATCTGCACGCCGGGCTATTCAGCCGGATGTTCGTCGATCTCAACCGCGGGCCGGATCACTGCGATGTCGTGCCGCGGATCAGCTACGGCGCGCCGGTGCCGGGCAATCACGCGCTGACCGATGCAGAGCGGGCCGAGCGGATCGCGATGTTTCACACGCCGTACTGGCAGACCGTGCGGCGCGATGTCGAGGCACGGCTGCACGATCACGGCCGCGTGCTGCACTTCTCGTCGCACACGTTCTCGCCGGAGCTCGATCCCGCGAACCGCACGTTCGAGGTCGGCGTGCTCTACGACGTCACCCATCCGTTCGAGGCGCAGCTCGCCGAGCGGCTGATGTTCCAGCTGCGCGGTGCGGGGATCGACGTCCGCGCGAATCAGCCGTACGCGGGTGTCGGTGCGGCCATCTGCACCGAGTTTCGCAAGGCGCTCGGCGCGCCGTACGCGGGCATCCAGCTCGAGACGTCGCACGCGGTCACCGAGCAACCCGGTGGCTGTGCCCGCGTCGCCGCAGCGATTTTGCCGTTCCTCGAGTCGCTCGCTCGCGGTTGATCGGCTAGGTTCCGGCCATGTTCCGGCGTTGAAGCCACGTGGGATCCGGCGTGACCGGGTCGGTTCGCTTGCCCCGGTAGTCAGGTCTCTCTCCTGGCTACCACCTGGAGAGATCATGACCTTCGAGTATCAACAGAAGATCGAGCCCATCGCCGCCGCCATCGCGGCAGCGGCCCCCGAAACGGACAAGGGAGTGTTCCCGGCCAAGGCCATTCGCGCCCTCGGCGACGCAGGCTTCCTCGGCCTGGTCTCGAGCAAGGATGTCGGCGGTCAGGGCCTCGGTATGGATGCCGCCGCGTTCATCGTCCAGCGCATCGCGCGCGAGTGCGCGTCGACCGCGATGGTCGTCACCATGCACTACGCCGCCGTCGCCGTCCTCGAGGCGCACGGTCCGATCGAGGTTCGCAAGGACGTCGCCGCCGGCAAGCACCTCTCGACGCTCGCGTTCTCCGAGATCGGATCGCGCAGCCAGTTCTGGGCGCCGGTCGGCACCGCCACCGCCGATGGCACGTACGTCAAGCTCGACGCCAAGAAGAGCATGGTGACGTCGGCGACCAACGCCGACAGCTACGTGTGGACCAGCAAGCCGCTGGCCGGCGGCGAGCTATCGACGCTGTGGCTGGTGCCGCGCAAGACGGCGGGCCTCCACGCGCCGGGCAACTTCGACGGCCTCGGCCTCCGCGGCAACGATTCGTCGCCGGTGACCGCCGAGGGTGCGCGCATCCCGCAGACCGCGATGCTCGGTGCCGATGGCGCCGGCTTCGGCATCATGATGAGTGTGGTGCTGCCGTGGTTCAACGTGCTGTCGGCCGCGGTGTCGTGCGGCATCATGGAAGCCGCGACCGCGAAGACCGCGGCGCACGCCGGCGCCAACAAGTTCGCGCACGCGGGCTCGTCGATCGCCGAGCTGCCCACGGTGCGCGCGTTCATCGCCCGCATGCAGATCCAGACCGACATGAGCAAGACGCTGCTCGCCGATACGCTGGCGGCGATCGCCGGCGGTCGCGCCGATGCCACGCTGCGCGTGCTCGAGAGCAAGGCCGCCACGGGCGAGAGCTCGGCGATGGTCACCGACCTGGCGATGCGCGTCTGCGGCGGCGCCGCGTTCCGCAAGGAGGTCGGCATCGAGCGCATCTTCCGCGACTCGCGCGCTTCTCTGGTGATGGGCCCGACCACCGACGTGCTCTACGACTTCATCGGCAAGGCCGTCACCGGCCTCCCGCTGTTCTAGCCATGGCGACCAGAGATTTTCTCCTCGGCGCCGTCGCTTACGACGCGAAGGTCGTCCCGATCTGGGAGGGCTTCAAGACGTTCTTCCTCGCCAACGGCCTGCCGTTCGACTTCGTCCTCTACTCGAACTACGAGCGCCAGGTCGAGGCGCACCTCGCGGGCGAGATCGATGTCGCGTGGAACTCGCCGCTGGCGTGGATCGAAGCCGACCGCGCGGCGCGCAAGCAGAAGCGTACGGCGTCGGCGATCGCGATGCGCGACACCGATCGCGATCTGACGAGCGTGGTCGTCGTTCGCGCCGATTCCGCGATCAAGAACGCCGAGGATCTCAAGGGTAAGAAGCTCGGGGTCGGTGCGGCGGACTCGCCGCAGGCGACCTTGATCCCGCTGTCGTCGCTCGCCGATCTCGGCGTCGAAGGGCAGGTGGTCCGCCACGACGTGCTGAACGGCAAGCACGGCGATCACATCGGGGGCGAGCGCGACGCGGTCAAGGCGCTGCTCGCGGGTACCGTCGATGCCGCGTGCATCATCGATGGCAATCGCCTGGCGTTCACGCGCGAAGGCCTGATCGGCACCGCCGGCCCGACGGCCGTGCGCGTGGTGCATCAGACGGCGGCGTACGATCACTGCAACTTCACGGTGCTCGACAACCCGCACCCGAACACCGAGAAGTTCACGTCGTTGTTGCTGGGGATGTCGTACGACGATCCGGCATTGCGCCCGCTGCTGGACATGGAAGGCCTGAAGAAATGGCTGCCGGGACGGGTCGATGGCTACGCAGCGCTCGAGAAGGCGGTGGATCGGTACCGCTACCTCGACGCGTGGCTGTCGAGCGTCGCCGCGTAGCGATCCGCCTCGCCCGTTTCAGAATCAAGCACAGAGCAACCGTGAGGACAGAGGTCGCACAGAGGATCGATTTGGGCCACGCCGCGGTCATCGGTGAGATCGCGATCGCGCCGGTAGTTCGAGCGATGTTTGATTCGATCCCTCTGTGCGGACTCGGTCGCACTGCGACTCCGCGCTTGCTCCGATCGGAGCCGGCGGGACACGGGGCGGCTCGGTACTGGACAGCGCGAAGGGGCCGTCGTGATCGAGCTCGGTGATCTGGGGCTCGACGAGGGCGCTCACCTGCTGATCGAACGCGGCTTGAAGGCCGCTGCGATCGTCGACGTGCGCGGCTCCGCGCCGAACCTTCCGTTCGATCTCCCCGCGTGGTGCAGAACGAAGGGCCACTCCATCCAGAAGCTGGTAGGCGGATGGACGATCGTCCGCGGCGACGCCGATCGCACCGTCGGCGCAGAGCGGGCGGGCACGATCGAGAAGCCTGCCGACAAGGCACCACAACGCTGGGGACTGGCTGCACGCGGGGCGCTGGTCGAGGCGGGTGCGCCGGCCCTCGATCTTCCCATCAACGAGCGCGCCGCGATCTGGGCCGACGAGGCCGCGCGCCTGTACGCCCAGGCCGCGGCGGCGCAGTGGGATCCGGCGACCGCGATTCCGTGGGACGCGCCGATCGAGCATCCATCGGAGGTCGAGGACGCGATCGTCCAGATCATGACGTACCTGATCGAGAACGAGACCGCGGCGCTGCTGGTGCCGGCGCGGTTTCTGGCGCGGCTGCACCCGCACTTTCGCGAGGTCATGCAACTGCTCGCGATCCAGGGCGCCGACGAGGCGCGCCACATCGAGGTGTTCACCCGGCGGGCGCAGCTGCGGCGCGGCGAGCTCGGACTATCGACCGCCGGTGGCCAGGCATCGCTGGCATCGCTGTTCGACGAGCCGGAGTTCGCGATCGCGAGCTTCCTGCTGAGCGTGCTCGGCGAGGGCAGCTTTCTGTCGCTGCTGTGGTTCATCCGCGATCACGCACCGGATCGCTGCACCCAGGAGGTCGCGCGGCTGGCGGCCCAGGACGAGGCGCGCCACGTCGCGTTCGGGCTCGCGCTCCTGCAGCTCCACGTCGGCGAGGAGCCGGAGCTGCGCGAGCGGCTGGCGGCGGCGATCGAGCGCCGGCATGCCGCTCTCGCGAACACCGCCGGGCTCAACGCCGAGGTGTTCGACGCGTTGATCCTGCTCGCGGCCGGCAGCTGGGAACCGGCGGATCTGCGCCGCGGTCACGCCGCGGTGGTCGCGCTGCAGAAGCAGATGGACGAGGGCCGTCGCAATCGCCTCGCGCGGCTCGGCTTCGAACCGGCGCGCGCCGAGGCACTGTCGGCGCTCCATACGCGCAACTTCATGTGACCATCGCGGGATGTACCGCCACACGCCTCCCGCGGCGATCAAGTGTCCACGTTGCAAGAAGCTGATGCCGCCGACGGATCCCGCGTCGTGCGCATGCGGCACCTGGCTGTCGGCGTTCGCGGCGAGCGTGCTGTTGACGGACAAGGAGCGATGGCAGAACCACGCGACGCGGTGGTGGCGGGTTCGCGAACCGTGTCCGCACTGCGGCGACAAGATGACCCTGTGCAACAACGAGCCGGGCCTCCTGCAGGGGTGCGAGATCCACGGCTACTTCATCGACGCCGATACCGTCGAGCACACCAGTCTCGCGAAGGGAATCGACCATGTTGCGCTCGCCCGGGCCCGCGAGGACGAAGCGCGGGTCGAAGCGCATCGCGAGCAGCAGCTGCGCGAAGAACAGGAGCGCGACCACGAGAAGCGCGAAAAGGCCGAGGCCGAGCGCCGGCTGCGCAGCGAGCTGTCTCTCGATCTTTCGGCACAGCAACGGCGCGCGCGAGCGAGGGCGTGGCTGGAGCAGGAATCCGAACGCGAGCGCCGCGACCGCGAGCGTGCGAGTGTCGAGCGCGCCGCGCTTCGAACGGTCCAGCTCGAGCTGGACAGTGCCGTCGGTGAGGAGGTGGCGGCGGTGATCCGCCAGCTCGCGGAGCGCGTTAGCCGACTCGAGGACGACAAGGCCGAGCTCGAGGAAGCGGTGCGTGTGCTCGCAGATCGCGTTCGCGCGCTGGGCGCGCGGACCGTGCCCTAGCGAACGGTGCGCGGCACGATCGCTGCGGACAGCAGCGCCGCGACGACCACGACGCCACCGTGGATGACGCCGACGTGCAGGCCATCCGCGATGTGACAGTGCAGGTGCAGGACGAGCCCGCCGAGGCAGCCACCACCGGCACCGAGCGCGGCGGCGATCCAGCGCGAGCCGACGGGCAGGGCGCCGCGCAGGAAGATCGCGCCGATCACCACGGGGACCAGCGCGGTGGCGAGCCCGATCTCGAGGCAGGTGTGGCCCTCGCCGAACCGGTCGACCCCGTAGATCTCGCTCGCCGCGCCCATCGGGTGGACGGCGAGGCCGAGCGAGACGAAGCCGACGGCCGCGACCACCCCGGCGATCGCGGCGACCTTCCAGCGCGGCGCCATCGTGCCCGGGCGGGGAACCAGCGCGAAGTAGCTCGGCACCAGGAAGCCGAACAGCCAGCCGAGTGCGACGCCTGCGAGCCAGCCCATCGGCAGCTCGCTCATGTCGCGGCGGGTGGACAGCACGACGACGAGCACCGCGCCGTAGAGCAGCGACAGCGCGCCGAGCACGAGCAGGTGCTGGAGCGGCCGCCGCGTGCGCACCGGTGCCAGCTTGCCGAGCTCGGCCTCGAGATCCTCGCCGAGCGCGGGCGGCGGAGGCGGTGGCAGCTTGGCCAGCTCGTCGACGGGGTCCGTCATTTACTTCCTCCGGCCGCTTTCTTGGGCTCCTCGGCCCTGGTCTTGCCACCGAGTAGGTTG
The DNA here is from genome assembly GCA_023430775.1 of Pseudomonadota bacterium. Lineage (GTDB taxonomy): Bacteria > Myxococcota_A > Polyangia > Haliangiales > Haliangiaceae > JABFXX01. Next base: position 4,576 of record JAEYYY010000662.1, on the reverse strand, counting down.
CGCAGGATCTCGTAGCCGCGGTGCGCGCGCACCTTCATCGCCCCGACGGTGGTGCCGGCGATCTCGGCGGCCTCGGCGACCGACTTGCCCTCGAGCTTGGTCAGCACCACGGCCTGGCGCTGTTGCTCGGGCAGGGCGGCGAGCGCGTCGAGCGCGGTCTTCACCAGCTCGGGATCTGCCGGGTCGTCACGGCGATCCGGCGTCTGGCCCTCGAGGTCCGCCGAGATCTCGGGCAGCGCGTCCTCGTCGCCGACCCGGACGACCGCGCGCTTCTTGCGGCGGGTCTCGTCGAGGAACGTCCGGTGCGCGATCGAGTAGATCCACGGGATCGGGTCGGCGCCGCGGATATAGGCCGAGCGCGCGCGATGGACCTTCATGAACGTCTGCTGGAGCAGGTCGTCGGCGAGCGCCTTCTGGCGCGCCATCTTGACCAGGTAGCCGTAGAGGCGCGGCGACACCAGGGCGTAGAGCTCGCGGAACGCGCTCGCATCGCCGTCGCAGTACCGCGCCATGAGCTCCTTCGCGTCGGCCATGCAGCCGACGCGGGTATACGCCAGATGCGGGGACCGGTTACAGCGTGCGCAACTTCAGATCCCGGTTTGCATTTGCGCCGCGTCTTGGCGGATAACTCGCCCATGGGTCGCACCAAAAGCTCCGTGAAATCACGCCCGAAGTTCAAGATCGCCCGCCGCCTCAAGGGCCGGCGCATCAAGGCGAAGAAGAAGGCGGCGCACAAGCGCGGCCTCGGCCGGAGCAAGGCGCGCCGCCGCAACCGCGGCAAGAAGAAGTAGCTCAGCTGATCGCGGAAGCGATCAACAGCTGCGCCAGGTAGTACGCCGGCAGGCCGTAGAGCTTGTTCTTGAATTCACGGACCATGAACTTGTCGCGCGCGACAGCGAGGTCCGACAGGAAGAACAGCGCCGCGCCGATCGCGAGGTAATCGCGCTCGGGTGCGGGCAGCCCACCCGTGCTTTGCACCGCGAACGCGCCGACCACCATCGCGACGATCGCGAGCACGTAGAGCACCACCGGGAGCTTGAGCGCGCCGAGGTTCGGCCACAGCCAGCGCAGCGCGAAGAAGCCTCCCGCGACGGTGATGACGCCGATCCGCCCGGCGTACGGGATCCAGTAGACCGGTGACTCGAGCTGGGCGAGCGCGATGATGTACGCGATGTGGCCGGCGAGGAACGCGACGAGCCCACCGACGAACGCGCGGTTGCTGCGGCCGAGCAACGCGACATCGCCGACCGCGCCGAGCACGAGGCCGATCACCATCCAGGTGTGAAACGGGCTGGCCCCGACTGCGCCCGCACCGAGCAGCACGAACGCCGAGGAGGCGATGATCTTCGACGCGACTCGCAGGCGTGCCAGCCCTCGCCACTCCGCGAAGATCAGCGCTGCACACGCCAGCAGGCACAGGTAGATCATGGCGTCACCTTCATCGCCGTCTCGATCGAGTAGCGAACGGTGTGGCCATCGATCGTGCCGGTGCCGCGTTCGACATGGTCGATGCGGGTGCCGGGGCCTCGCGGCACGAGGTGGATCTCGCTGGTCCCGGTCCCGCGATAGGAGCCGAACCGGTTCGTCGTGTGCTCGAACTGGGTCTTGATGTCGAGGGAGTCGGCCGCGACCGCGATCAGCTCCGCCGTGATCTTCGCGTTCGCCATCACGCCGCGTGCTTCGATCTGCCAGCGGGCGCCCGCTCCGATCGGCTCCTCGGGCAACACCATCGTGTAGGCCGTGGTGTCGGTCTCGTAGTCGTCGGGCTGCAGGCGTTCGTCGAGGGTGACCCTGGAGTCGCCGAGCAGCATGCCGCGCGTGTCGCCCCACTGCTCGATCACCGAACCCTCCAGCCAGGCATACCTGACAAGCATGGGGTGGTCCGTCGGCGGATCGTAGACGATGTCCTGCATCGTCCAGCGCTCGCGAAACGCCTGGTCGTCGCGAACCTCGACGACCTCGCGCCGCTGCTTCATCGTCAGCACCGGCTGGACCTCGCGCTGACCGGTATCCCAGTCGTAGGTGGTCGCGACGCGGATCTCGTAGGTGTCGGCTCGCTTCGTCGGGCGGAGGCGCTGCACCACGCGCGGCTCGCGACCCGGATCGATCAGCGTCACCACGGGTTGTGGGTTCGCGATCAACACCTGCTTGGTGCGCGCGACGGTCTTGTCGGCGCGCTCGCACGCTGTGACTACCAGCAACATCACCGCGAGCCTCATGACGGCGGCTCCCAGCCGGCGAGCGTCTTCGCCACCAGATCGAGCCGGTCCTGCCCCCAGAACAGATGCTTGTCGGCAACGACGAACGTCGGCACGCCGAACACGCCCGCCGCGCGCGCCTGCGCGGTGTTGTCGGCGAGCCGCTGCTTGGTGGCCGGTTCGCTGGTCTTCTCGACGAGGTCGGCCGGCAAGCCCTCGCGCTCGAGCAGCTCGCGCAGCGTGGCGACATCCTCGAGATCGCGACCCTCGGCCCACATCGCGCGGCCGAGCGCGACCGCGAGCCGATGGCCCGGCTCGAAGCCGCGATCCGCGGCGAGCAGGATCAGCCGCTGCGCCATCACCGTGCGCTGCGGGAACTTCGCCGGCTGGTTGAACGGCACACCCCACCAGCGCGCCCACCGCTGCATGTCGAGCCCGATGTAGCGCGCCTTCGCCGGTGGCATCGCGAACAGCGGCACGTCCGCCTGACCGATGTCGCGGAACAGCGCGCCGAGCAGGATCGGCGCGAGCCGGACCTCGGCGCCCATCGCGCTGAACGCCGCCAGCTGCGTCAACCCGAGATACGCGAACGGGCTCGCGACGTCGACGTAGGCATCGACGCGGGCACCCGGTCGCGCACGCTCCGCGGCTGCGAACGGGCGCGCGGGCGCGAGCGGCGTCTCGGGATCCCAGCCGGCGAGGATGGCCTCGACCCACGGCATCCGATCCTGGCCCCAGATCAGGAGCGGTTCGCGATCTCGACGCCGGAACACCCAGCCCGGCGCACCGAAGATGCCGAGCGCGATCGCTTCATCGGTGCGCTTGCGGAGCTCGTCCTTGATCGCGGCGGACTCGGCGGTCGCGAAGGCGGCGGTGATGTCGTCGCCGGCGATGCCCGCGCCGGCGAGCGCGGCCGCGATCACCGCATCCGAGGTGACGTCCTCGGCGCGTTGCCAGTAGGCCGCGTAGACGGCCTCGATCGCGGCCGGCCACCGGGAGTGGGGGAGGCCGAGCAGCACGCGGAGCGCCCGGACCGTTCGCATCGGGTGCGCCGCCGGCATCCGGAACGGCTCGCCCCAGGCGGCCGCCCAGCGGTGCATGTCCGCCAGGTTGTGACGGGCCTTCGCCGGTCCGAGGGTCGCCATCGGGCCGTCGCCGGCGCCGATCCCTCGGAACACCCCGCCGAGCAACATCGGGCGCCAGTCGATCGGCACCCCGAGGCTCGCCGCGCGCCGCGACGCGAGATACGCATACGGGCACGAAAAGTCGAACCACAGCTCGAGCACGAGCGCGAGCATGGCCGATCTGCTCGGGGGAGGAAACCGCCCGGCGTAGGCCCTTTCTTCACGTCAATGCAGGCGTGTAGACTCGTGCTGTTTCGATATGGCCAAGCTGGTCGACGGGTTCAAAGACGGGCGTCCGGAGCTCGGTCGGCGCACGTTCCTGGTGCCCGAAAACCACGCCGAGGTGCTGGCGCTGCTCTATCACGAGCAAACCGGCATCGTCGGTGGCTTGCCCGTCGGTCCGGTGACGACCGATCCGTTCGGGGCGCACGGCATCCGCATGTATCCGGATCAGGATCCGGTCGTGCTCGAAGAGACCCGCCGCTACTTCGAGAAGCTGGCGGAGCGCTTCAGCAATGACCTGCCGAAGGCCTAGCGCGGTTATCTCTGGTTGTCTGCTGGGGAGGGGCCTGCTAGCTTGCCGCCAGTGATGGTTCTGGCCGGCTGCCCGGCACTGGTGCTGGTGATTGGTTGTTGGCTCGCGATCGGCTGTAGCGGAACGCAGACACAACCTCCCGCGACCGGGTGCTCGAAGGACACCGATTGTCGCGAGCCGCGGATCTGCCGCGCCAGCGCGTGCGTCGATCCCGATCCCGCACCGGGAAGCGCTGACTCGGCGAAGCCCGAGCCGACGTCGAAGACTGCGGTCGCCGGGCCACCCGCCTTCGCGATGTTCGGTGGCGATGCCAAGCACACCGGCCGCCGCCCGGTCGCGATCCCCGCGAAGCCGCCGAAGGAACAATGGAAGGTCGCGGTCGGCATCGTCAGTGGCTCGCCCACCGTCGGGCCCGACGGCACTATCTACGTCGCCTCGCACGACGGGCACCTCTACGCGATCGATCCCGCCGGCAAGGAGAAGTGGAAGTTCAAGACCGGTGATCGGTCGTGGAGCACGCCGGCGATCGCCGAGGACGGCACGATCTACATCGGCTCCGACGACGATCACCTCTATGCCGTCAAGTCCGACGGCACTCTGAAGTGGAAGCTCCGGCTCGGCGCGTGCGTCGCGACCGGCTTCGGTCCCGAGTCGTCGCGCTGCGATGTCGACGGCGGGCCGACGATCGGTCCCGACGGCACGATCTACGTCGGCGGCGA
>JAEYYY010000606.1 GCA_023430775.1 Pseudomonadota bacterium | reverse complement strand
GAGCATGGCGTTCGGTCCGGCGCAGGCGCTGGTGATCGTCGACGCGCTGGTCGAGGACGGCTCGCTGGCGAGCTATCACCTGTTGCCGAGCGTGCGCGGCGATCTGCTCGCCAAGCTCGGACGGTCCGGCGAGGCCAAGGCGGAGTTCGAGCGCGCGGCGGCGATGACGAAGAACGCACGCGAGCGCGAGTTCCTGCTCGGGCGCGCCGCCGAGTGCGGTTAGTCGAACGACCTTACGTTTCGCGCCGAAGGCTCGTGGATTCGCCGCGTCTCCTGTCCCCGAGCTGCGAGCGGACGGGGAGTGTCAGTTCGGGGCGAACGCGATCGGGTACGTGACGTCGACGGTGCCACCACCTTCGATCGGCGGTAGCTCGAGCGAGAGCATGGTTTGCTGGAAGCACTCGACGAGCTCGGCGTCGCGGGTGAAGTGCTCGTCGCCGCCGACCTCGGCCTTCTCGATCAGCGTGCCGACGTCGGGCTCGCCGGTGAGGTGCATCTCGACGACGATCTTGCCGGCCTTGGTCGACAGCCGATCGAGCGCGGCGTCGTAGCACTCGGCGAGCAGCGGGATGACGGCGCGAACACCGGCGCGGATGTCATCCTTGCTGATCGTGCCGGTCAGGGCAGGGAGGGCAGGGCGCGGGCCCGCGGACGTCGCGGCGGTGCCGGTGGTGCGCGCGGCGCGCGCGGAGGCGATGCGATCGAGGAGCGCGGTCCGGCTCGCCGGGTCGATCTTGCGGACCTTGTCGGTCGAGCCGGAGCCCGCACTGGTGGTCGTTGTCGAGGAGCCCGATCCGGCCGCGGCGGGGTTCGCAGCCGCGGCATTGGCCTCGTCGAGCGCGGCCTGCTCGTTCGCGCGCTCGCGGCGCGTCCACCAGATGACGATCGCGATCGCGGCGATCATCACGACCGTGAGGCCGACGGTGCGGCCCTTCACGCTGCTTCTCCATCGGGGCTCGCGAGCACCACGGCGTAGCCGTCGCGATCGCGCAGCCAGATCTCGCGGTGGGCAGGACCACCGGGGCCCTCGGGTGGATTGCGATGGGGTGGCATCACGACCTCGACACCGAGCGCGGTGGCACGTTGCACCGCGGCGTCGAAGTCATCGACCTCGAACCACAGCAGCACGCCGTTGCCGTAGGGTTTCGCCGCCGGATCGCCGATCGGCGCGTGATCGTGGACCTGCTCCCAGGTGTGGAGCTGGATGATCAGGCGCCCGTCGCGATCGACGAGCCGCTCGTAGTGAGGGCCACCGTGCGCGCTCTTCGCGCCGAGCAGTTGCTGGTAGAACGCGCTCGCCGCCTCGACATCGGCGACCGCGATCAAGGGCTGCGGACGCATCAGCGTGCCTGCTTCTTCGCAGGCTTCTTCGCAGGCTTCTTCGCCGCGGGTTTCTTCGCCGTGGGCTTCTTCGCCGTGGGCTTGCGGAGGCTGACCTCGGCGACGGCATTCTCGATCCGGCGCGTGCGGGTCTCGGGTTTCTTCGCTTCCTCGACCGCCATCACCCACTCGCGCTGGTGCGAGTAGCTCATGTCGCAAAACTTCTGCCAGGCGCCGGCCTTGGTCAGCGCCTTCTCGAGATCCGCGGGCGCCTCGACGACGCGCTCCTCGGTATCGAGCGTGAGGTTGACCGGCAAGGTCTCGTTGCCCTCGAGGCCCGCCGCTTCGCGGTTGACCTTGGCGAGCGGCAACAGCCAGCAGCCACCCATCGCGGCGATGGTGCTGCGGTACGTGTAGCCGTTGAGCGTCACCTTGACCGGCGCGCGGACCTTGCCGAACACAGGCTCGGGATCGAAGGGCACCTCGATCGCTCACAGGTTGCCCTCCCGCTTCAGCGTCGTCGTGAATGTCCTGCTCGGCGCGATCATCGCGCGGGCATCCTAGCCCCTCTTCGGCTAGATTCCGGGCCGTGAAGACCCTGGCTCGTCTATTCCTCGCCGCAGCGCTGTGGTCGTGCGGCGGCAACCCGCCCAAACCAACGCCACTGCCGGTCGATCCGGTGCCGGGAACGACCGGCCCGACCGCTCCGCAACCCTCGCAGAAGTACGAGGAGGCCAAGGCCGAGGTCAAGCGCCTGACGGCGATCGCCGAGGCCGATCCACTGCTCGCGAAGTGGACCGGCAACTACGATGGCGTGCCGCCGTGGGACAAGCTCGATGTCAAAGGCATCGGCAAGGCGTTCGAGACCGGCCTCGCGCTGCTGCTCGCCGAGGTCGACGTGATCGCGGAGAACCCCGAGCCGCCGACGTTCGAGAACACGTTCGTGCCGCTCGAGGATGCCGGCCGCCATCAAGATCGCGCGGAGCTGCTGTTCGCGATCCTGACCAGCAACCTGTCGAACGACGAGGTCCAGGCGGTCGACAAGGAGTGGTCGCCGAAGCTGTCGGCGGCATACGACAAGATCACGTTCAACGCGAAGCTGTTCGATCGGATCGCGCAGGTCTACGCGAAGCGCGAGTCATCGAAGCTCGACCACGAGCAGAAGCGCGTGGTGAAGCTGCGCTACGAG
>JAEYYY010000592.1 GCA_023430775.1 Pseudomonadota bacterium | reverse complement strand
GGTTCGGATCCCTGGTCTGCTACGTCTGCTGCTCCACTCGTCGGCGTTCGATCCCCGAGCGAGCACGCGACGGGCGATGGCTACGGATCGGAGCACGGCTACCAGCGCCACACCGATGACACCGCGTGGCACCACGGCTCGGTGCCGGCATCGTCGGGCACGCCGGTGGCGGGGACGCGTGGAGCGATGCCCGCGTCGAGCGCGGCGGTGCCGGCGGCGCCGACTTCGATGCCCGCGTCTTCGGCTCCGGTGACGGCGTCGTCGACCTCGTCGTCGGCTTCGGATACGACCTCGTTCGGCTGGCTGCCGACGTCCGAATCGATCGATCGGGCGCCGAACCTCCCGACGTCGTCGATGACATCCGTGGCGCCGGGGCGACCGGGTGGGTTCGGGATGCCGGCGTCGAATGTCGCGTCGCCGGGCGGGATGCCGGGTGCACCGGCGTCGGTGAGGCCCAGTGCGCCGACGATTCCTTTCGGCTCGAATGCCGAGCACGCCGGTAACTCGGCGCTCGGTCGGTTCGGCGCCGTGCCGCCGATGGGTGGCGCCGCGATCAGCTCGCCCGGCACGCTGCCGTCGACGACGCTGCCGAACGCGCACGAGCTGCAGGGCTTCGCGGGCGAGTCGGCGAAGTCGATGCCACAGTCTCCGACCGCACCGGTACTGACGACGACGAGCGCACCGGTGCAGCAGTCCTCGTCGATGCCGTCACCGAACGCCGGCACCCACGATGTCGCCGCGCCGCCGTCACCGGGCGTCGAGCAGTCGCCGTTCGCGCCGACGAACCTCGATGGCTGGTCGCCGTACGGCAGCTCGAACCACGGCTCGGTCGGTCGGTTGCCGCTGGTCGGCGATGGGCCGTTCGCGATCGAAGCCGGCTCGCCCGACTACTCGCTGCCGTTCGTCGACGGAGTCACCGTCGATGCACCTCCCGGCTTCACGCCGCAGGGCAGCCAGCACGGGGCAGCACCGGCGATCACCGGCGGCGATTCGTCGAACCACGGCAATCACGCGATCCGGCAGGCCGCCGGCGCGCCATTCGATCCGTACGTCGTCCGCAAGGACTTCCCGATCCTCGAGGAGCGCGTCCACGGCGGCAAGCGCCTGGTCTGGCTCGACAACGGCGCGACCACGCAGAAGCCGCGCGCGGTGATCGACCGCATCTCGCGGTTCTACGAGCACGAGAACAGCAACGTCCATCGCGCGGCGCACACGCTCGCGGCGCGGTCGACCGACGCGTTCGAGAGCGGCCGCGAGACCACCCGCAAGTTCCTCAACGCGCCGTCGGCGCAGGACATCATCTTCGTCCGCGGCGCCACCGAGGGCATCAACCTGATCGCGAACACCTGGGGTGTGAAGAACATCGGCATGGGTGACGAGTTCCTGATCACCCACCTCGAGCACCACGCCAACATCGTGCCGTGGCAGATGCTGTGCGCGCGCGCCGGCGCCAGGCTGCGCGTCGCGCCCGTCGACGATCGCGGTGACGTGATCCTGGCCGACTACGAGAAGCTGATCAATCCACGCACCAAGCTGGTCGCGTTCACCCAGGTGTCGAACGCGCTGGGCACGATCACGCCGGCGCGCGAGATGATCGAGATCGCCCATCGCCGCGGCGTCACCACGCTGCTCGATGGCGCGCAGGCCGTCTCGCACATGCCGGTCGACGTCCAGCAGCTCGGCTGCGACTTCTACGTGTTCTCCGGCCACAAGGTGTTCGCACCGACCGGCATCGGCGCCGTCTACGGCAAGAAGGAGATCCTCGAGGACATGCCGCCGTGGCAAGGCGGCGGCAACATGATCGCCGACGTCACCTTCGAGAAGACCGTCTACCAGCCGCCGCCGTGGCGGTTCGAGGCCGGCACCGGCAACATCGCCGATGTCGCGGGCATGGGGGCGGCGCTCGACTACGTGATGCGGATCGGCATGAGCGTGATCGATCGCTACGAGCACGACCTGCTGGTCTACGCGACCGAGCGACTGGTGCGCGTGCCCGGCCTCCGCATGGTCGGCACCGCGGTCAACAAGGCCGGCGTGCTGTCGTTCGTGCTCGATGGCCAGCGCACCGAGGACGTCGGCGCCGCGCTCGACAAGGAAGGCATCGCGGTGCGCTCCGGCCACCACTGCGCGCAGCCGATCCTGCGGCGGTTCGGGCTCGAGGCCTCGGTCCGCGCGTCGCTCGCGTTCTACAACGTCTGCGAGGACATCGATGCCCTGGTCGACGCCGTCACCCGGCTCCAGGCACATCGGCGTACAGTCAGTACTCCCGCATAGATCTTGGGGATCTGGCGTCCGTTGAAACAGAGTCATTGCCGACGACAACGGATTCCGTTATAACGGATCTCATCATGATTCACACGGTCGACACCGCCGAGCTCGCGAACCTGATCGGTTCCGAACCGTGCGACGTGATCGACGTCCGCGATCAGAACGAGTTCGAGGGCGGCCACCTCCTCGGTGCGCGCAACATCCCGCTCGAGACGCTGCGCGACGACCCCGAGAAGTTCCTCCAGCCCGGCAAGCCGATCGTCTTCATCTGCAAGAAGGGCATCCGCAGCCTCGCCGCCGCCAAGCTCGCCGACCGGTTCGGCTTCGAGCGGGTCTACAACCTCGACGGCGGCATGCTCGAGTGGATCCGCGTCGGCTATCCGACCGTCACCGAGTCACGCGTCGCCGCGTAGCTTCCCCGCGCGGACGAGCAGCTCGTCGTCGCCCAGGCGCCTCGCGATCGTGCAAGCGCGCTCGATCGAGGTGGCACGTAATGCAGCGTCCTCGGTGATGCGCGCCTGCATGAGCAGTCCCATCGCGCGCAGCCGCGTGTAACCGCCGTCGCCGGCATGCGCGATCGCCCGCTGGACGAGCGAGAGCGCGTCGGCGGTGCGGCCGGTCTTGAAGTAGCCGTAGGCGAGGCCGGCATCGCGGCGGTAGCTCGCGAACGGATGGACGTCACCCGCGGGCAGGGTCTGGTAGAGCGCGAGCGCGGCGGCGTGATCGTCGCGCCGGTTGAGCTGGTAGGCCCGCTGATCGACGAGCCGCGCCTCGAAGCACGCGCGATCGGCAGCGTCGATCGCCGGTGACGGGACCAGCGCGGCCGCGCGATCGAGCGCGCTCGCCACCGCGACCTCGCGGTCGGCTCGATCGTCGTGGCTCGCGAGGAACGCGTCGAGCAGCACCAGCTCGACCCGCGCCAGGTCGTACGCGCTGTCGAGCGCGGCGAGCGCTTCGGCGACGCGAGCGACATGCGTGCGAGCGTCGTCGAGCCGGCGCGTCCGCGTCGCGCAGGTGGCGAACCCGAGATGGATCCACAGCCGCGCGCGCGAGCCCGACATCGGTGGCCGATCCCACAGCCGCAGCTGATCGAGGCACAGCGCCACCGGCAGATCGTTGAACGGGCTGTGATAGAGCCCGAGCCAGCGCACGCGATCCTCGATCGTCTTCGGCATCCCGAACACCCGCACCAGCCGCTGTCCCCAGGCACCGCCGTCGCGCTGACCGCGGGTGCGCAGCCGGCGCAACGCGCGCTCGACCGACGCGACATCGAGCTCGGTCTTCGCCTTGTCCGCGTGCTCGACGAGCTTCCACGCGACCTGGGTCAGCGTGCCGTGCTGCGCGACGAGATCTTCGAGCAGGTCGGCCCAGGTGATTCCGGCGGGGCGATCGAGAGCCTCGGATCTGGAGGGTGAATCGAGACTTGTCATGGATGTCCGGAAGTGCGTCCGGGGCGATGGCGACCAACGTCGTTACAACGAACGCGTCGAAAGAAGAAGTGCCATGACTGCCATCCGCGAAGCCAACCACTACCTGGTCGTCGATCTCGAGGCGACCTGCGACGACCGCAATGCGATTCCGCGCGGCGAGAACGAGACCATCGAGATCGGCGCGGTGCTCGTCGACGGCGCCAGCCTGGCGATCATCGCCGAGCAGACGATCTTCGTGCGGCCGGTCCTGCATCCCGACCTGACGCCGTTCTGCACGCAGCTGACGTCGATCACCCAGGACATGGTCGATCACGCGCTGCTGTTTCCGGCGGCGATCGCGCGGCTCGTCGCGTTCGGCACCCGCGCGCTGTTCTGCTCGTGGGGCAACTACGATCGCAGCCAGCTCGCCGCCGATTGCGCGCGCCATGGCATCCCGATGCCGTTCGCGGAGCACTGGAACCTCAAGGACGGCTACGCGTATCGCGCCGGCTCTCGCCGAGGGCTCGGCACGATGGCGGCGCTGACCCGGCTCGGCATCCAGTTCACCGGCACGCATCATCGCGGCATCGACGACGCGCGCAACATCGCGAAGATGCTCCCGTACATCCTCGGGCGCGTCACCGAGCCAGCGATCGCTCGCGGTCGCCGCGGCGAACATCGCGAGCGCGAAGACGACTATCGATAGCGCGCGGGCGGCGCCGGCTGCTTCGGACCGATCGCCGGCGGCGGGGCCGGCGGTTGGGTGCGACTGATCGTGACGCGCTTGATCACCACCGGCGGCTGCGGCTTGTCGGAGGCGTCGCGCGGCGCGTTGCCGATCTTCTGCACCACGTCGACCTCGCGGCACTGGCCGAACACGGTGTGCCGGTTGTCGAGGTGCGGCGAGCGGATCTCGTTGATGAAGAACTGGCCGCCATTGGTGCGCGGACCGGCGTTCGCCATCGCCAGCGTGCCGGGCACGTTGCGCAGCTCGGGATGGATCTCGTCGGCGAACTGATAGCCGGGCCCACCGGTGCCGACGCCGAGCGGATCGCCGCCCTGGATCATGAAGCCCGGAATCACCCGGTGAAAGGTCAGGCCGTCGTAGTACGGCTTGCCCTTCACCGTCTTGCCGGTCTTCGGATCGATCCACGCCTTCTGACCGGTGGCGAGGCCGACGAAGTTGGCGACGGTCATCGGCGTCTTGTCCTCGAACAGCGTGCAGTGCAGCGAGCCGAGCGACGTGTCGATCGTCGCCATCAGCACCGGGCCGGTACCGCGTACGGCCTTGAGGTAGGTCGCGAGATCGGCGGCGACGGGCGGCCGGATCTCCTGCTCGATCGCGATCTCGATCCGGCGGTTCGCGCGCCGGCCGTCGTCGTTGTTGTTGGCGGCGAGCGGTGGCGCGGGCCCGCGGCCGCGCGCCGTGATCCGGCGAGCGGCGACGCCCTTGCGCGAGAGATAGGTCTTGATCGCATCGGCGCGCGCCTGCGTCAGCTTCTTGAGATAGCCGCCGGTGCGGTCGCCGTCGGGGGCGGTGTCGTCGCTGTGGACGTCGATCACCACATCCGACTTGTCCTTGGCCAGCGCCTTCGCGATCTCGTCGAGGACCGGCAGCCCCTCCTTCTTGAAGGCGGCCTCGCCGACCTCGAACAGGGCGTCGACGGAGAACGAGGGTTGGGAGTCGACCTCGACGCGGGTCTGCGTGACGGTGACCGCCGGTGCCGCAACCGCAGAGGAAACCAGGAGTAGGGAGCTAACGAGGACCGCCCAGCGACGCATGGCGCGAATGTAGCGCACCGCCTACCTGGATCACGCGGCAGGTGCGGGCATCCCTGTCAGACCGGCCGGTCGTGTTGGCCAGGCAATCTCCGTGGGTGCGGCGCACACGGGCCGTACATGTGGCCTCAGATCGATTCCCGTTCGTTACCCCAATTCGGCTGGGCAACTCGGGTTTTGGTTTGATAGGGTGACGACATGCGCACCCGTTCAGGAGGATGTCGATGAAGACCATCGGCGTTCATCTCTGGGCGGATCAAGCGCGAGGTCAGCAACAGAATCACGCGACGGTGATGCGTCCGTCCGTGTCGCCGCTGGTGCAACCGCGCACGCACCACGAGCTGTTCCTCGGTGCCTATGCACGGTTCGCCGATCGCTGTCGCGAGGTCGAGGAGCCGGGGCTCGCCGTGATCGCGGTCGAAGAGCGCACCGGTCGTGCCGCCGGTCTCGTCCGGCTGTGCGCGCGGGTCGAGCGCCACGTCGCCGCGATCGTCGGTCGCCACGACGAGTGCGATCTGTACCTCACCGGTTCGTCATCACTCGCGCTGCGCCACCTCGCCGTCATCCTCGATCCGGTGACCAGCTGGAAGGCCGGCGACAAGACGGTCAAGTTCCGCATCCTCGATCTGCGCACCAGCGATGGCTTCCGCGATGAAGAAGGTCGCGTGCTGCGCGGGCTGCGTTGCGAGGGTCCGGCGATCCTGCGCTGCGCCGGCTACACGCTGTTCGTGCTGCCGCTCGGCGATCCCACGGACTGGCCGCAGAGCGCGGACGATGCGTGGTCGTGCCTCCCCGAGCGCGTGTACTTCGACGAGGTCGATAGCTTCCCGCAGGGCTCGATGCCGCGCATGATGGCGATCCGGACGTCGCCGGGCATCCCGATCGAGCAGATGGCGCGCAAGACCTCCACGATCACGCGCACGCAGGGTCCGCGCGACAGCGCGATCAACATGCTCTCGGAGGCCGGTGATCTCGCCGGTACGCTCGAGCTGATCGGTCCCAACGTTCGCGAGAAGATCCGGATCGGGCATCGCGCGCTGACCGAAGGCGTGCTGCTCGGTCGCTACGCGCGGTGCGATGGCGCCGGTGGGCTCGCCGACGACGCCACGCTGTCGCGCGTCCACGCGCTGCTCATCCAGGTCGATGACACCGTGCTGCTGATCGATACCGCGAGCAGCAACGGCACCTGGGAGAACGGCGAGCGCCCGCGCGCCCGCTGCTTCGTGCTCGACTTCAACACCGAGCTGCTCCTCGGCAAGACCACCCGCGCTCGCTGGCGCTGGGCCGGCTAGCTCCGCAGCAACATCAAAAGCGCTGCGATCGCGGCGAGCCCGACGATCACCATCGCGAGCCAGCCGACCACCGTCGCGTAGCCCAGGTCCTTGCCCTTGCCCGCACATCGCGTGCACAGCGCGAACGTGCCGGCACCCTCGACGAGCTCGCAGCAGTCGGCGCACACCAGCTTGCGGCATCGCGCACACGGTCCGGCAGCCGTCGCCCCGCAGATCGCGCAGGCAGGAGGATCGCGCCCAGACGACGACATGAGCGAGGGCACGTGTCGAGCATGTCACGGCTCCGGTTGCAGACCCTCCTGACCTGTGGGAAGACCGCGCCATGCTCAAGATCGATCGCCAGGCGTTCCTGGCTCTCGCGATGGGGATGCACCTCGGTGCGTGTTACACGTCCCCGTCGACGCCGCCGCCGAGCCAGCCGCGTCAGGGGATGCCCGAGCCGTCGAACGAGATGGGCATGTCGCCGACGGGCGAGGAGGGCGGCATGGCGCCGGCCGACGAGTGCGTGGGCTGGACGCCGACCGGCGAGTGCAACAAGTGGGAGCCGCGCAACGAAGGCGGCTACATGCCGACGCAGGAGTGCATCGGCTGGACGCCGACCGGCGAGTGCAACCAGTGGGAGCCGCGCAACGAGTAGCTCGAGCGCGGATCCTCGATGACTCTCGACGCGCGGTTCGCGGCGGCCCACCAGCGGCTGCGCACGATCGCGACCACCGGCACCAACGGCAAGACGACCACGACCTCGATGGTCGCGTCGATCGTGACCGCGGCGGGTGAGCTGCCGGCCCGGCTGACCACCGTCGGCGCGTGGGTCGGTTGCGACAAGGTGCCGGCCCCGACACCGACGGAAGAGTTCCTGTTCACCGTCGAGTCCGCGGTCGAGCACGGCGTCAAGACGCTCGCGCTCGAGGTGACCTCGAAGGCGCTCGGCGAAGGGCTGGCGAGGCGCTGGCCCGCGCACGTCGCGGTGTTCACCAACCTGACGCGCGATCATCTCGACATGCACGGCAGCCCGGAGGCGTACCTCGCCGCGAAGGCGCAGCTGTTCATGACGCTGGCACCGGGGACGAGCGCGGTGCTCAACGGCGACGACCCATCGAGCGCGCTGATCCGCGAGGTCATCGGGCCGGGCGTCGACATCGCGACGTTCTCGGTGACCCGCGAGGCGACGCTGGCGGCGCGCGCCGTCGAGCTCGCACCGGGCAAGACGCGCGTGCTGCTCGCACCGTCGCCGCTCGCCGACGCGCTCGGTGGCGCGCTCGAGCTCGCCGTCTCGGGAGGCGTCCACGCGCAGAACGCGCTCGGCGCCGCGCTCGCCTGTCACGCGGCAGGCTACTCGGCGGCGGCGATCAAGCGCGGCCTCGAGTCGTTCCGCGGCGTCGCCGGCCGGTTCGAGATGGTGCATCGCGATCCGTTGATCGTCGTCGACTACGCGCACACGCCCGATGGCCTGGTCGGCACGCTGACCACGGCGCGCGAGCTGTGCCGCGGTACGCTGATCTGCGTGTTCGGTTGCGGCGGCGATCGCGACAAGGGGAAGCGCCCGCAGATGGGCGCGATCGTCGACGACCGCGCGGACCTCGCGGTGCTGACCACCGACAACCCGCGGTTCGAAGATCCGGCCGCGATCGCGGATGCGGTGCGCGCCGGGGTGCCCGCGCCACGCGCGCGCTGGCACGTCGAGCTCGACCGCGGCGCGGCGATCGCGTGGGCGGTGCAGCAGGCCAAGCCGGGCGACGTCGTGGTGATCGCCGGCAAGGGCCACGAGCTGGTGCAGGAGATCCGCGGCGTCGAGCATCCCTTCTCCGATGTCGAGGTCGCGCGCGCGGCGCTGGAGGCACGATGAAGGTTCTCCTGCTCGCACTGCTGATCGCCTGTGGTGACAAGTCGACGACCGGCCCGGCGCCGATCCGCAACACCGCGACGAGCGGCCCGACGGACGCGTTACCTGCCGACGACGCGATGGGCGAGCTCGCGCTCGTGCCCGTGCCGAGCCGCGACACCGAGACCTGGTTGCCGGTCGGGACCGGGCCGGTGCTCGTCGAGGGCGTGCTGCGCGAAGGCAAGGGACCGCCGCCGAGCTGGCTGGCGGTCGACACCGCGGGCACCGAGACCAAGCTGAGCTACGGCAAGACCGCGCAGCTGCCGTACGGCTGCGACAGCAACGCGATGACCGTGAACCAGCTCGAAGGCGACGCCGGCAAGCTGCGGCCGGGCCTGTTGTGGCTGCGCCCGGTCGCGCGAGCAGCGTGGACGCCGAAGGCCGCCGCGATCCGCAACGGCGACAAGGTCACGCCCGCGCGGCGCGATCTGGTGATCGGTCCGGCGCGCGTCGAGGTCGTACGCACCGCCGACAAGCAAGGTGTCGTCACCATCGTGCGCGACGGCCGGATGGTGCATCAGATGACCTTCGAGCGCTCCGACATGGAGGGCGCCGACAACGCCACGCCGATCAACCTCGTCGAGGGTGGCCCCGGTGTGCCGGTGCCCGAGGCGGCGTGGACGTTCGGTAGCGACCTGCTGGTGATCGTGTTCAAGGTGCCGGGCTACGAGGGTCTCAGCTTCAAGACGCTCGTCGTCAACGCGCAGGCGGGCCGCGCCGTCGACAGCATGGCGATGTACCTCTATCACTGCGCGTTCTGATCACCCGGGCTTGAAGACGCGGAACACCACGATCCCGGCGAACGGTCCGAGCGCGCGGAAGCGCCGGAACAGCGCGGCGTCGATCCGCGAGAGCAGCTCCTCGCGCTCCTTGCCGAGCACGCGATCGAGGCGCGCCAGCAGCCGATAGGGATAGGTCTCGACGCGCTCGAACGGCCGGCAAAACTCCGCGAGGTCCGCGGCATCGAGTGGCTTCTCGTCGGGCGACTCGGCGTCGCGCGCGATCGGGATCAGCCCGCGAATGCGACGCATGCCCGGCAACAGCTGGACCGGCTCCCCGAACACGGCGTAGCCGCCGGGCTTGAGGACGCGGAAGATCTCGCGCCGCGCCAGCTCGAGATCGAGATGATGGAGCGCGGCCTTGCCGAACACGACGTCGAACGTCGCGTCGGAGAACTCCATCTCGTGGACCGACATCACGTGCGCGCGCAGTTTGCCGTGCAGGCCATCCGCGTCGATGCGACGGCGCGCCAGCTCGACCAGGGGCTCGGCGATGTCGACGGAATCGACCTCGCCCCCGAGGTGCGCCAGCAAGGCACCGTTCTCGGCGTGATGGCCGCAGATCTCGAGCACGCGCTTTCCGCGCGGCGCCGTCAGCGCGAAGACGCGCTCGATCGAGTAGAGCGGTTGCTGTCGCCCGTCGGCGAACCGGCGATACCGCTCGATCTCCTCGCGCTGGATCCGTAGCTCCGCATGACCGACGAAGGATCGCTCGTCGGCCACCTTCGAGAACGTCGCGCGCTCCCGTTCCTCACGCTGCCTGACCGCCTCAGAACGCATGTGTGCCCCCAGATCCGGCCACGCTAACCGTTTCGGTGCGGCCGCGTGGTCGTGATCGGGTTAACGGCGGGTCATCGGGTCGGTATTACAGCAGGAGGCAAGATCTGACGGATGGTGTAATATGAGGCCATGAAGCCGACGGCGAAGCGGATCGTCCTCGAGCTGCTGACCGCGGCGGATGCGCACCAGGGATCCGTCGCCAACCTGGTGGCCGCCGGGGACATCTTCGGGATCGATGAAGGCACGATCCGGGTCGCGCTCGCTCGCCTCGTCGCCGCGGGCACCCTGGAGCCCGCCGGCCGCGGCGAGTACCGGCTGGGCACCGCGACGCGCGCCGTCACCGAGCAGGTGACGTCGTGGCGGGAGCTCGAGCGCCAGGTTCGCAAGTGGGATGGCGGCTGGGCCTGCGTCCAGCTCGGTGACCTCGGGCGCAGCGATCGGCGAGCGCTCCGGAGACGCCAGCGTGCGCTGCGCCTGTACGGGTTTCGCGAGCTCGCGCGCGGTCTCGAGATCCGGCCCGACAACCTCGCCGGAGGCGTCGAGCTGTTGCGCTCGGGGCTGGTCGCGCTCGGTCTCGAGGTCGAGGCGCTGGTGTTCCGGGCCTCCGAGCTCGATGCCGCCACCGAAGCCCGCGCCCGCAAGCTGTGGGACGGCGATCGGCTGACCGCGACCTACGAGCAGACCTCGGTGCGGATCGAACGGTTCCTCGCTGCGGTCGACGAGCTCGCTCCCCGCGTCGCCGCCCGAGAAGCGTTCCTGTTCGGCAGCGACGTGCTGCGCCTGATCATGTTCGATCCGCGGCTGCCCGAGCCGCTGGTCGACGTCGCCGCGCGCAGGGCGCTGGTCGATGCGATGAAGCGACTCGATCTGGTCGGTCGCAAGTGCTGGGCGGAGCTGTTCGCGGTGCCCCAGCTGGCGCCGCAGGCGAAGAAGGGAAGAGGCAGCCATGTCTACTCGTGAGCTCGGTGCCAAGGACCTGCTGACGCGCGACGAGATCAAGGCGTTCACGCGGACCTCGGATCTCGGTGGTGCGGTCGCGGTGATCGTCAACTGGGCGATCATCGCCGGCGCGTTCGCGCTGATCATCGCGGTGCCGCATCCGCTGACCTTCATCGCTGCGGTGATCGTGCTCGGCGGCCGCCAGCTCGCCCTCGCGGTGATGATGCACGAGGCGGCGCATGGCACGCTGTTCCGCACGCGCTGGCTCGACGACAAGTTGACCGACGTGCTGTGCGCGCGACCGGTGTGGTCCGACGTCCGTCGCTACCGCATCCATCACCTCGGCCATCACGCCCACACCGGCACCGACAAGGATCCGGATCTCGGGCTCGCACCGCGCGAGCCGATGACGCGCGGGTCGCTCGCCCGCAAGATCGCGCGCGACCTCACCGGCGTCGCCGGCCTGCGCCGCGTGATCGCCTTGATCCTGATGGATGCGGGCGCGCTGGCGTACAACGTCGGCGCCACCTCCGCCGACCTCGTGGGAGGCGGATACAAGACCAAGTGGGCGAAGAAGGCGCCGTGGGCGTACGCCTGGTCGTTCCTGAAGCACACCTGGCTGGTGTGGCTGACCAACGCGGCGATGGCCGTCGCGCTGTCGGCGCTCGGTGCCGGCTGGGCGTACCTGGCGTGGCCGGTCGCGTGGCTCACCACGTTCGGGCTGTTCCTTCGCATCCGCATGCTCGCCGAGCACGCGTGTCGCGAACGCGGGCCCGACATCCTGCGCAACACCCGGACGACCTACGCGAACCTGATCGCGCGTGCGACGGTCGCGCCGCTGCACGTCAACTATCACCTCGAGCATCACCTGCTGCCGACCACGCCGTGGTTCCGGCTGCCGGCGCTGCACCGCACGCTCGTCGAGCGCGGCGCGCTGCCGCCTGGAGCGACCGCGCGCGGCTACACCGAGGTGCTGGCGACCGTCAGTCATTAAGATCGCGTCTCGATCACCGCGTTCGGGGCGAGCGCGATCCGCGTGCCGCCGCCACCGGGCGCGCGCTCGAGCAGCCGCGGACCGGCGAGCCCGACATCGACGAGATCGCGACGGCAGCGGCTGATCAACATGTTGATCTCCTGGCGCGAGACCTCGGGCTTGCGCGGCCACACGATCATCCGCACCGCGTCGTCGGGGATGAAGTCTCCGGCGGCGTGGCCGGCGGGCGGGCGGAGCAGGGCGACCATCAGGTCGAAGCGGCGATCGGCGAGGTAGACGGCGTGCTCGCGGCCGCCGACGGTGAACAGCACGCGGCCGCCGCGCGGCAGCATCTCGATCTCGACGCGCGTCGGCAGCGCCGAGGTGCTGCCGACCGCGGTGGTGGCGACCCGCCCGGGCGCCGCGCGGATCGTGAAGGTGTCGCCGCGATAGCTGACGGTGTCGCCGGCGGCGAGCGGCTCGAGCGTGCTGGCGGGGATCGGTTGGCCGGACCGTTCGGCGTCGTCGTCGCGCGCCTCGACGAACAGCTCGCCTTGCGCGAGATGAAATGCCAGCGCCGAGGCGGGCCACGCCTTGACGATCAGATCGTCGGTGTCGCCACTGCCGAGCGTGAACGGCGTGTGCGAGATCCGGAAGCTGCTCGTGCCGCGCTCGAGCACGAAGGCCGCCGGGGCATCGCGCGACGGTGCGGGGATCGAGATCTCGATGTGGAGCTCGAGACCGGGAAGCTGGAGGACATCGCCGTTGGCGAGCGCGGCCGGGGTCGCGTGGGGCTTGCCGTTGAGCACGATCGGCGCACGACCGAGCGGCACCACCTCGACGCCCTCCGAGGTCATCCGGATCAGCGCGTGGCGGCGGCTGATCTGCGGATCGCTGGCCACGAGGTCGCAATCGCCTTGCCTGCCGATCAACAGGCCGTTGCTGCCGACGCGGCGCGACGTTCGATCCGCCGGGCGACCAGGCTCCCCGGGAACCACGACCGTACAGCGCAGCCTCGGTGGTTCCATGGCCCGAGCTTAATCGACGCGGACGACCTCGACCTGCTGGATCGGGCCGTCGTTGTCGATCACCAGGAAGTGGCGGTCGATGCCGTCGCCCTTCATCGGCTCGGCGCCACCGCCGCCGGAGACGAAGGCCGGGATGCCGGCGTTCTCGAACTCGATCAGCGTGTGGATGTGGCCGTAGAGCGTCAGGTCGACGCGGCCGTCGGCGAGGCGAGCGAGCAAGCGGCGGGCATCGCGACTGCTGCGGAACGCGCCGTAGCGCAGCCCCACCGGATCGACCGGCGGCACGTGGGTGAGGAAGATGTGCGGTTGATCGGCGGCCTCGGCGAGCCAGCCGTCGAGCCACTCCTCGACGATCGGATCGATGCCGGCATCGCCGGAGTCGGCGAACGTGAACGCGGTGCCCTTGAACTCGAAGTGAAAGCTCGCGCGGCCGTAGCGATCGAAGAAGCGCTGCGCCGGGCCCCACAGCTCGTGGTTGCCGAGCGTGGTGTAGAACGGGACCTGGAGCACGGCGAGCTGGCGGTCGAACAGCTCGTACTCCTCGAGCGTGCCGCGCTCCGTGATGTCGCCCATCGCGGTGACGAAGCGGACGTCGGGAACCTCGTTGATGCGGGCGAACACCTGGTCGACGATCGGCAGCGCCGTCTGGATATCCGCCAGCGCGACGATCCGGAACGGCTCGATGCGATCTGCATCGGGCGGCGCGAGGCGCAGCGTGTGCGCGCCCGCGGTGAACGGGACGCGGAACGTGGCGACCGTTGGCGAATCGCCGGGGCTGGCCCGCCGAGCGAACCGCACGCCGTCGACCAGCAGCACCGAGTCGGGCAACGAGTTGCGCGCGATGATCGTCCAGTCGCCCGCGTCGCGCAGATCGAGCTGGAGGTCGAGCGCCGGTGCGCTTGACCACAGATCGAGCAGGCCGTCCGACAGCTCGCGGATCGTGGCGAGACCGCCGGCGACGTCGACGGTGGCGAATTCGATCTGGGCGTGGCCGACGGTGAGCTCGTCGAGGGCGCGACCTTCGCCGGGGCGCGTGCACGCGGCGACCGCGAGGAGGAGCAGCCGTTTCATTCGACACCTCCGCGATAGCGAAGCGCGAGCGTGGTCAGCCAGGCATTGCCGACGTCGACCTCGAGGTGCGTCGCCCAGTGGCGATCGAACATCCAGTCGATCGATCCGCCGACGCTGCCGACGAAGCCGGCCGCGCGACCGGCCGCCAGCCCACCGACCATCGAGTCGCGCCGGTGATCGTAGAACACGGCGAGCTCGCCGCGATTGCCGAGGTACAGCCCCCAGCCGAACGTACCGAGCAACACGCTGCCGTTGTCGTGATCGCCGCCGTACGACACGCGCTCGACGCCGATGCCGGTCGACATCTGGACGAACGTGCCGTGCAGCGCGCGCTCGAGCCGATACAGATCGAGGCGGCCGATCAGCTCGACCTCGCCGGTGGTGATCTTCACGCGATCGCCGTCGTCCTCGTGACCTCGCACCCCGACGCGCGCGATCAACCGCGAGCCATCGGACACCACCTCGCCGGTGGCAGGCGCGCCGTAGATCCGGACCCGCGCATCGATCTCGCCGGTGCGCAGCTCGCTCTCGGCATCGGCGAGCGCCGACGCACCGAGCTGGAGGCGCTCGATCTCGATCGAGCCAGCGAGCCGCCCGAGGCCGGTCTGGCGATACGGATCGGAGAGGTAGAGCATCGCGAGCTCGAGCGACCACGGCGACGGTGCGCGCGCTTCGCCGATCCGCGATGCGCCCGCGGCGACGCCGATGTCGGCCCACCACGAGGTGAAGAACGCGCCGGCACCGACCAGCAGCACCGGCATCAGCGGCATCGTCGGCGGATAGCCGCCGGAGACGCCGACCGGTGCGCCACCTGCTGCGATCCCGCCGAGACCGATCGCACCGACGATCGCGAGCCGCTTCGCGGTGCGCTTCTCGCCGACGAGATAGCTGCCGACACCGCGGAGGACGAGGCCCGTGGTTGCCGACAGCACGGTGGCGCCCGCGCGGCGCAGCTTGCTGACCCGCGGACAGTGATGCGGCAGCTCCCAGCGATAGTCCGTGCAGCGCCCGAACACGACGAGCGACCCGAGCCCCGCCGGCGTGAACGAGCGCGCGAGCGACGTCAGCTCGGCGTCGCCGACCGCGGCGGTGTCTGCGTGCGCGCGGCCACCGGCGAGCAAGCTCGCGACAAGGCACAGGCCGGACCACCTCATGAGCCGCAAGCCTACAAAATTCTGCGGGCTTACAGGGCCGATCGGCGTACAGACCATCGCGGGCAGCGGCGCGTTTGACCCAGAACATCATGCGCAAGCAGCTCCCCGCACTTCTTCTCAGCCTGCTCCCCATCGCCTGTAGCGTCTCCTCGGCCGATTCCCAGCAGCGGATCGCGGTGCCGAACAACCAGCCGATCATCGAGAGGGGCTCGGGCTGCCCGGTCGACGGTGCCGAGATCGCGAGCGAGGGCCGCGTGCGCGACACCCGCCGGCCGATGCCCAAGGGGCGCAGCGTCGATGCCGAGGACTCCGCCGACGAGGGCGGGGCCGCCTACGACCGCCCGATGAAGCGCCCGTCGTCGGCGCCGCGCCCCGAGCCCGCGCCTGCGGAGTCGCGCTCGCGTGGTGG
>JAEYYY010000513.1 GCA_023430775.1 Pseudomonadota bacterium | reverse complement strand
GAGGCGGTGGCGGGGGCGGCGCGATCCAGATTGTCTCCGGAACACGAGCGCGATTCATCGAGAATGGAGTCATCGACGTTGGAGGCGGCGGCGGGCAATCGACGGCTGGCGGTGGTTCTGGCGGCGTGGTGATCATCGAAGCACCCGAGGTTTCGTTCATCGGAGCGAGCGCAGGTGTTGCGGCAAACGGGGGAGCTGGTGGTGGCTGCGGGACGAAGGGGCCGGACGCCACATTCACCACGAGCCCGGCTGTTGCGGCGTCCTGCTCGCTGTTTTTTGGAGGCAATGGAGGAACCGGGTCTCTGTCGCCGACGAGCGGATGCAATCAGCTCACACACCCAACGACTTGCGCATCGGATTGCGGCGCGGCTTTCGGAGGTGGTGGCGCTTCGGTGGGACGTGCGCGGATTGCGACGGCTAGTGGAGTCTTTGAATCGAGCGGCAATCCGATTCTCAGCGTCAAAACCACGACCGCCGTTCTTAGTCCCAAGTGAAGTAGCTGAGACAGACCACGACGCTGTTCCGGCTGTCATCATTGATCAGAAGTCGATGCCGGCCGAGAGCGACAGCGTGGTCTGCGCTTTCGCCGTGTCCTTGGCATCGCAGTTCGACGTCGTCGAATTGGGCATGCAGGCGTCGGTGACGCCCGGTCGATCGTCGACCGAGCTGCCGGCGGTGGCGAACGCGGCTTCGATCGTCAGCTGCACGATGTAGTACTGGAGCTTGGTCCCGACGACGAGCCGCTGGCGGACGATGTTGTCCTGCTCCTTGAACACGAAGTTCTTCGTGTTGTCGCCCTCGTTGCCGGGCTGCAGTGCATCGATCTGCGGCGTCGGGTCGATGACCTCGGAGCGCGGCACGATCAGGAGGATGTTCCAGCCGATGTAGGGATCGAAGCGCCAGGTGCCGCCGACGCCGAAGTGCTTCGACAGCATCGCGTCGAGCGACACCACCGTGAGGTCGAGCGCCCGCTGCTGCATCATCCGCGACACGCCGCCGCGGAACGACAGCGACGGGATCGGCCACTGGTGGTACCCCTCGTGGAGCGCGAGCTTGGCGTAGAGCTGGCCGGTCCAGATCGAGGAGTCGACGAGGTGAAGCGCGCCGGCGCCGACCTCGAACGCGGGGACCGGGAACCACAGGCCCTTGCGCGCGAACATGCCGATCGTCTGCAGCGAGCCGGGACCGTGCGATTGGCCACCGGCACCGGCGGGATCGGGGCTGCCTTCGCGGGCGCGCCAGTACGCGGCGCTGCTGTCGATCGTGGTGGTGGCGTAATCGACGGTGAACTGAAAGCCACCGAACCCGAGCGTGTCGGCGGGCGTCGACAGCCGCGGTGCGAGCACGACGCCGAGCTGCGACGACAGCGAGCGCAGATCGGCGTTCTGCGCGATGAACGTGCCGTCCATCTGCTCGGTCGCGAGCCGGCTGAGGACGATGTCATTGACGTCGGCGGCGGCGGAGCTCGAGGCGAGCACGCACGACAGGACAAGCCAACGCTTCACGGGCCCAGCATATCAATCGTCGTCGCGAAACGACAGCTGCAAGGCCAGGACGAGCTCGCTGTCGTCGGTGGGCGGCAGCGGCGGCAGCGCGAAGGTCTGGAGCATGTCGCGGATGCAATCGTCGAACGGGGCGGGCAGGGGCTTGCCGGCCTCGTCGGTGAGGGCCTCGGCGGAGATCACCGCGCCGATGTCGGGGTCGGTGACGATCTGTAGCTTCGAGAACACGACGAGGTTGGGCGGCAAGTCCTTGCGATGGGTGTCGTAGCACTCGGAGAGATAGCCCTGGACGGCGCTCAGCTCCTCGAGCGCGCGGTCGTTGAACTTGCGAAGCGCCGGATCGGCGCTCTCGTGGGCCGGCCCGGGCGGGCTCGCCGATCCCACCGTGGACTTGTCGTCGGTGCGGAGCGCCCGGGCGCGCGCGATCTGGTCGGCCAGGCGATCGCGCTCCTCGCGGGACACCCGGCGGAGCCGCGACTTCGTGGCGGGCTGGTCGGGCCGCGGCTGCTCGATGGCGAGCCCGGCCTCGATCGGGGTGCTCGGCAACGGGCTGATCCGATCGGTGCGCGAGTACCAGAAGATGATGACGGCGACCGCGACACCGAACAGCGCGAGGATCAGCAGCCGCGACGACATCGCGGTGCATGATACACACCGGCCATGGCCGAGTCGTACACGACGATCCTGGTCGAGGACCGCGGACCGATCGCGCGGATCACGCTCAACCGTCCCGACAAGCGCAACCCGATCGGGCCGAGCACCTGCGGCGAGCTGGTGCACGCGCTCGCGCAGATCAAGGCGACCAAGGAGACGCGCGTCGTCGTGCTGACCGGGGCCGGCCCGGTGTTCTCGGCGGGCGGCGATCTGGCGGCGATGCAGAGCCAGCAGCAGGAGGGCGTGCCGCCGGCCTCGCTCGTCGAGCTGTTCGTGGCGATGCACGAGCTCGGCAAGCCGATCATCGCGATGGTCAACGGCCCGGCGCTCGCCGGCGGGCTCGGCCTCATGGTCGCCTGCGACCTCGTGGTGGCGTCGGAGACCGCGGTGTTCGGCACCACCGAGATCGCCGTCGGGCTGTGGCCGATGATGATCACCGCCGAGATCACGCGCAGCGTCGGTCGCAAGAAGACGCGCGAGATGATGCAGACCGGCGCCAAGCTGACGGCCGCCGAGGCGCTGGCCGCCGGGCTGGTCAATCGCGTGGTCCCGGCGGCGGAGCTCGAGGGGCAGACGCTCGAGCTCGCCACCCAGCTCGCGGCGCGCAGCCCGGCCGCGATCGCGCTCGGGCTCAAGGCGTTCTATCGCTCGCAGGACATGGAGTTCGAGCCCCAGCTGCGCTACCTCCAGGCCGAGCTCGCCCGGGTGCTCGCGCTCGAGGACGCCGCCGAGGGCATCGCGGCGTTCCTCGGCAAGCGCCCGCCGGTGTGGAAAGGCAAGTAGCGTCTGGTAGGCTCCACCGGCGTGCGTCGCTTGCTCGTCGTGTTGGCGCTCACCGCGTGTGGCGGAAACGGCGGATCTACGATCCCGCGCGGCAAGCCGAGCGTGCAGCTGGTGCGCTGCATCCCGGCGACGCCACCGCCGCTGTCGACGGATACCGCGCCGAAGACGGCGGATGTCGAGCGCCGGCGCGGCTTCTCCATCGGGGGCAGGGTGGTCGCCGGCAAGAAGGCCGCGGTGTCGTTCGGCACGATCGTCACCGACGGCGCGATCGGTGCGGGTGACGTCGCGGCGCTGGCGAGGGTCAAACAGCCCAACATGCTCGCGTGCTTCGGCGCCGCCGGGATGTCGCGCTTCGCGGTGACGTACAAGTTCACGATCGGATCGGACGGAGCCGTCGGCCAGGTCGACACGACGAGCCGCAGCCTCGGCGGTGCCCTCGATAGCTGTCTGCGCGGCGCGTTCCGGTCGCTGCGGTTTCCGGCGCGCGGGGCGACCACCGCGGTGACGTTCCCGGTGGTCTACGACTCGACCGGGGCGTTCGCGGTGCCCGAGAAGCAGGAGCCGACGATCGAGCCCGATCCGTGGACGCCGTTCGCGATCGACAATCGAGCGGTCACCACCGCGGCGGCGGGGGCAGCGCGCGCGACCGAGGCGGCGATGCGTGGCCGGGTGGCCGCGATCGACAAGTGCTTCGCCAATCCGGCGTCGACGGGCTCGCTGCGGATCCTGCTCGAGCTCGACATCGCCGGCGAGCTCAGCTCGGTGCGCGCCGGTGGCATCGGCGACAAGGACGGCGAGCTGTGTGCCGCCAGATCGCTCGCGGGGCTCAAGGTGCTGACGCCGTCGCAGGAGCACGTCGAGATCGCCTGCGATCTGTCGCGCGGTGATGCGGCGCCGTGGCGCGTGTCGCCGGCGGCGGGCTACGAGGTGATCGACATCGATGCCCGCGGTCTCAAGCACGGCACCGATGTCGTCGTGCCGGGCGTCTCCGAGCCCGAGCCGCTGCCGGCGGAGACCTACGTCGTGGTCGCGCGCCCCGACACGCTGGGCGGCATGTTGCAGCTCGCGCTGATGTGGGCACGCGATGCCACGGTGCTGCTGTCCGTCGGCGACGGCAAGGCACCGCCGGTGTTTCTCGGCATGGGCAACGCGAGCCCCGCCGAGGAGGACGGCGAGGCGCTGCGGCCGGCGATCCGCGTCGGCAAGGAATTCGCGACCGGATGCATCGGCCGTGCGACCCACAAGGCCAACGTCACCAGCTCGACCGAGCTCGGCGGGCTGATGCAGAAGCTGGCGGCGCGCTGCCGCATGCTGAGCTGCGCGCCGACCCTGGTGGTCGCGATGGACAGCGACGCGCGCGCGAGCGATCTGCTCGAGCTCGCCGGGGCGGCGCGGCGCAACGGCTTCGATCGCGTGCTGTTCGGTGGCTCGGAGCTCGGTTGCACGCCGGAGTTGAAGAAGAAGAACGAGGACGTCGAATACGAGTCGGATTACGAATGAAGCAGGTCGTCGTCGCGCTCGCGCTGGTCGGCTGTCAGCGCACCGAACCACCGCCGCCCACCGTCGCCTCGGGGAGTGCGCCGCCCGAGATCACGACGGCGATCGTCGGCTGCGCGCCGGCGGCGGAGCTGCCGGGGCGCATCGGTAGCGCATCGCCGGCGGGCTGGTTTCCGTACGCGCTGCGCGGCGAGACGCCGGGTGCGATCGCATCGCCGCTCGCGCAGCAGGCCAACCTCGCGCTGACCGAGAAGCTCCCCGATCTCGACCTCTGCTTGACCGGCAAGACGGGCTCGCTATCGATCATGCTCATGCTCGACGCCGACGGCGGCGGTGCGATCGAGGCGCGCGTCGGCGGCATCGGCGATCGCGGCGCAGAGCAGTGCGTGGCGAAGATCGCCGCGGCGCTCGCCCTGCCGCGTCCGGACAAGCCCGCCGAGATCGAGTGCGTGCTCGGCGCGAAGGCGAATGGCCCGTACCGGGTGACGCGCGACGGTGGTTATCGCGTCGTCGAGCTGACCGCCGATGGCGTGACGCTCGACAACAAGCCCGTGGATCTGAAGATGCCCGCGCCGGCACTCGAGACCACGCTGGTGATCGCGCCGCCCGATGCCGATGGCGACCGGCTCTCGAAGGTGCTCGGCTGGCTCGCCGCTGCACCGGCCGTGCTCGTCGCGGTCACCGCCGACGGTGGCCCGCCGGTCTATGTCGCGATGGCGGATCGCCGCGGCGATCGGCCGGGCGACAAGCAGCTGTCGGTCGATGTCGTCGACGAGCAGCTGCGGGCCTGCGCCGGTGCTCATCAGGGAGCGGCGAGTCTGCTCGAGCCGAAGCGCGTCGACGACGTGCTGCGCGCGGCGGTCGCGGCCTGCGGTGGCGACGCCTGCCCGGAGCGCGTCGAGGTCGGGGTCGGTGGCAAGCACCTGGCCAAGCAGCTCGTCGGTGCCACCTCGGGGGTGCGCCGCGCCGGTCACGATCCGGTGCTCGTGATCGGCTCGCGCTGCAAGTGATCACTTCCCGCTCCCCGGCGCGCCGAACAGCAGCATCCACGTGATCACCAGCGCACCGATCAGGATCGGTGACAACAGCAGCGCGCCGATGCCGCCGACGAACCAGCCGCTGCGAGTCACGCGGTTGGTGGTGATGCGCTTCGCGCGATCCTTCGATCGCGAGACCAGTGCCTCGGCGTGCTCGGCGACGCCGCGCGGCTGCATGCGAGCAGGAGGAATCGAATCCGACATGCCTCGATGGTGAGCACGCGCGCGACGCTCGCCATCCGCGCGTCGAGGATTGCCACTCTCTACGTCACTTCACGCCGAGCTCGGGACAGTCGATCTTCCCCGCGCACGGGCCATCGTGATACGGCACGCCGAGGTCGGAGATCTCGAGCGAGTACAGCTGGGTCGCGAGCACCTGCAGTGCCAGCAATCCGCCGACCACACCGACGAACCAGCCGCTGCGCGTGACCGCGTTGGTGGTCACGCAGCGGAGGCCATGACGCGCCTGCGCGCGCGCCACCCCGACGTGATCCTGCGCCGTCCGAGGCTCGAGACGGGCTGGCGGCATCTGCATCCGGAGCTCAACGCGCGATCGCCGGTGAGTCTTCCGTCAGAACCGACTCTTGCTGAAGTCCGGTTGTTTCGGGGTCTTCGGCGGGCGCCGCTTTTTGGGCGGCTTCTTCGGCGGATCCGGATTTTTCACGGTCTCGGCTTCGGGCTCGGGCGCGGCATCGGGCTCGATGATCGCCGCATCGGGCTCGGCGACCGCTGCCGCGTCGGGCGTCACGGCGGGAGGTTGCGGAGGCGGCTGCGGCTGGGTCGCCGGCGGTGCTGCTTCGTCGCGCGGCCACATGACGAACGCGGCGACGCCGAGGCCGGCGACGGCGAGCAGCGCGAGCGGGATCGCGAGCCGCGACTTCTTCCTCGGCGCATCGGGGCTGATCGAGCCGCTCGCGCCCCGCATCGTGGTCTCGGTCGCGGGATCGGAATCGCGGACCACGGGTGCGCGTGGCTTTGCCGCATTCGGCTCGAGCGCGGCGCGCACCGACGCTGCGAGCTCCTTGCCGTTCGCGACCAGCGGCGCGAGTGCGGTGGCGAGCTCGGCGACGTCCTGGTAGCGCTTGTCGCGATCCTTCTCGAGACAGCGCATGACCACGCGCGCGATGTCCTGCGGCACCGTCTCCGGCAGCGGGGCCGGCGGATCGTTGGAGATCGTGAGCGCGAGCTCGTACGGCGTGTCGCCCTCGAACGGCCGCTTCTCGGTGAGCAGCTCGAACATGGTGACGCCGAGCGACCACACGTCGCTGCGCGGATCGATCGTCGAGTGCGATCGCAGCTGCTCGGGAGACATGTACGCCGGCGAGCCCATCGCCTT
This sequence comes from Pseudomonadota bacterium, assembly GCA_023430775.1. Lineage (GTDB taxonomy): Bacteria > Myxococcota_A > Polyangia > Haliangiales > Haliangiaceae > JABFXX01. Next base: position 6,367 of record JAEYYY010000513.1, on the reverse strand, counting down.
CTGCGTCGCCGTCAGGCTCGGATCGATCGCGCTCGTCGCCTTGGCGATGCCGAAATCGAGCAGCTTGATCAGCTCGCGACCGTCGGCGCCGCGGGTGAGGAACAGATTTCCCGGCTTGAGATCGCGATGGATGATGCCGAGGGAGTGAGCCTCCGCGATGCCGATGCAGGCCTGCATGATGTACAGCGCCACGCGCTTCGACTCGAGCGCGCCGGCGTCATCGACCATGCTCGCGAGGTCGACGCCCTCCAGGTACTCCATGACCATGAAGGGCAGGCCGCCCTCGCCGGTACCGAAGTCGGTGACGCGACAGACGTGCTCGCCGCGCAACCGCGCCGCGGACCGCGCCTCGCGAAGGAAGCGCTCGATCATCGCCGGCTCGTCGAGCGCCTCGGGACGGAGCAGCTTGATCGCGACCGGCGTGCCGAGCTGCTCGTGGGTCGCCTTGACCACGAGACCCATGCCTCCTCGGCCGATCGTCTCCCCGACGCGATATCGGCCGGCCAGGACTGCGCCGGAATCCACGCCTCAGCGTACTACGGTGGGTTTCAAGGTCGCCAGTTGAGCCCGATCGTGTAGATGCGCAGGTCACTCGAGCTCGAGCCCTCGCGCGCGGGCAGCAGTCCCACGAAGATCCGTGCAAATACATCGATCTGCCGCGTTGCCGCGAACAGAGCGGTCGGCGTGACTCCGAGTGTGACGGTGTGGTCTAGCAGCTCTCCCCCGAGGTTGAGCTGGAGCAACATCGCGCCCTCGAACGACCACCGCGGGGTCGGCGTGAACTGGAGGCCGACGTCGGCCTGGCCGATCAGCTCGTTCGCGCTACCGCCTCCGCCGTTGGTGCGCTGGACGAACAGGAAGCCGGCGGTGCCGTCGAGCGCGATCTTCGGGGCGAGCAGCTCCTTGCGCGCGAGCTCGACGCGGAGGTCGGAGCCGCCGAGCGCCTGACCGAGATCTCCGAACGGCTGGATGCGGACGTACTCGAGGCGACCGGCGAACATCGGCTTGATCGAGTAGGCGAGCGAGCCACCGATCGCGAGCAGCGGATTCGGCTTGTCCATCTCCGCGAAGCGCTCGTGCATGCGCACCAGCAGCCCGAGCTCGAACTGCTGGATGCCGTAGCGACCGCGGACCTCGCCCTCGATCGGCGTCTTCGCGAACACCTCGGAGGTGGAGGCCGAGTTGGATGCGGTCACCTCGGCGACGCCGTTGGGCACCGCGATCGGGCGCAGCACGAGCTGGATCGGATAGCCGCCGGGGATGGCCGGCGTGGGGACGGGATCCGGTGTGGCCTCGGTGCCGAACTTCGGGGTCGCGACCTCGACGGTCTCGCCCTCCTTGTCGAGCGTGCGCTCGAACAGGATCGATTGCCGGCCCGGCGCGGTGATCTTGAACTTGTAGGTGCGCGGATCGACCGGCACCGGCTGGTCGACGAAGGTGGTGACGTCGATGCCGTCGCGCTCGATCGCGAGCCCGGGCACCGGATCGGTGACCACGATCTTCATCCGCGTCAGCCGCGGCTCGAGGGCGGCCACGCGCTTCGCGGCATCGGCGGCGCGCCCCTTGTTGGTGTCGGTCTCGGCGACCTGCTTGAGCTCGGCCCACGCGCTCGCGATCCGGCCCTGCTTGTCGTGACACAGGCCGAGGTTGTAGAGCGTGCCGGTCGCCGGCTCGAGCTTGAGCGAGGTCTCGAACGCCGCGCACGCCGCCGGGTAGTCGCCGTCCTTCATCAGCTTCTTGCCGCGCTCGAACGCGTCCTGCGCCTCGGCGCGCTGCGCGTGCGCATTGGTCGTCGCGAGGAGCGACAACACGACGATCAGGGCGCGCACGCCCGCGATCATACAACAGCTCTACAGGGTGGCCGCGATCCGCGCCAGCGTACCAGCCGGGTCGTCGGCGATCACCCGGTGGTGCGAGACCACGACGTGGGCGAGCTGCGGCAGCTTCGCGAGCTGCTCGAGCTGGGCGCGGAACGCGGCCTTGTCGGCGAGCACGACCCAGCGAAACAGTCGCGACACCTTCGGCCCGCCGGTCGAATCGGTGATGCGCCGGAACACGAACCCGGTGAAGCCGGTGCCGTGCGGCATGTTGAACAGCGCGTCGTTGAACACCAGGCCGGTGGATTCGCCGCGCACGATCATCACGCCCTCGCTCTGCTTGGTGCCGGCGAGGGTTTGCAGCTGCACGCTACCGTCGTTCGCGAAGTCGTCGTACGCACCGTCCACGTTCACGACCTGCGCGACCTTCTTCCGTGCACCCGCCGGGCAGAACACCTTCGCATCGGGATAGCGCTGCGCGAATGCCTTCGCGTCGAGACGGTGCCAGCCGTTCGGCACCACGATCGCCGACACCTTGCCGAATGCGTCGATCTCGCTCATCTCGGCGTCGCCCAGTGCGATGCCGTTGTGAATGACGAGCGTGCCGTCGGCGCGCTTCGCGATCGACATCACGCGCTTCATCGCCTCGAGCTCACCCTCGACGCGCCACAGCCGGTCCGAGAGCTTCTCGATCGGTCCGTGTGGCAGGACGGTCCAGGTGGTGTGGAACTTCGCCATCCGCGCGCCACCCTACCGTGTTCCTACAGTCAACTCGGAACTTTCCGCGTCGGCGCAAACCGGTCGTGCCGCCGGGCGATCGACGTATCATTCACCGGTGCGGTTCGCATGGCTCGGATGCTCGCTCTGCGCGTGCGGGCGCCTCGGCTTCGAAGCGTCCTCGCCACCGCAGGGCGATAGCGCCATGCCCGACGTGACCGTCGACGATCCCGATTGCACCGTTCCGGATCCAGATACCGTCGCCTCGTACACGTTCGAGGGCGCGCTCGGTGCCGATAGCTCTGGCAACCATCCCGGATCGATCCGCGGCAACGTCACGACGAGCGCCGGGCGGTGCGGTAGTGCTGCGGCGCGCTTCGAGACGGGCTACATCCTCGTGCCCGACGACGACGCCTTCGATCTCGCGACCGGGTCGATCGAGCTCTACGCTCGGCTGTCGACCACCACCACCGTCGACAACCAGACGCTGATCGCGCGCGATGCGAGCGGCACGGCATCCGACGGTCACTTCCTCATCCTGGTCGGTGCGCTGGTCACGCGGTTGCAGGTGGGCGGCGTCACGCATTGCCGGGCCGTCTCGGCCTTCCCGGTGGCGCAATGGGCCCATGTCGGCGTGTCGTTCGGCGGCGCCGCGGGACAGGGACTGCGGATGTGGCTCGACGGCGTCGAGGCCACGGGCCCGATGGCGACGCTCGACGGCAGTCCGGTCGACTGCACGGGGCAACCGACCCAGGGCATCGCTGGAAATGACAACGCACTGCTGATCGGCGCCAGCAACGCGCGCAACCCGGTCGACGCGGATCCCGAACCCTCGCCGACCCAGCACATCCTGGACGGCGAGATCGATCAGGTTCACGTGCGCGCCGCGTGGCGCGATTTCAGCCGCTAGTCGCGACGGTACATCGTCATCACGCACGCGCCGCCGAGGCCCAGGTTGTGCTGGAGCGCGACCTTCGCACCCTCGACCTGGCGCTGCTCGCCCTGACCACGCAGCTGCCACACCAGCTCGGTGCACTGCGCGAGGCCGGTGGCGCCGAGCGGGTGGCCCTTCGACAGCAGGCCGCCGGACGGGTTCGTCACGAACTTGCCGCCGTACGTGTTGTTGCCGTCCCAGATGAACTTCTCCGCCTCGCCTTCCTTGCACAGGCCGATCGCCTCGTACGTCAGGAGCTCGTTCGCGGTGAAGCAGTCGTGCAGCTCGACGACCTGCACGTCCTCGGGCCCGATGCCGGCCTGCTCGTAGACTTTCTTGGCCGCGGCCTTCGCCATGTCGTAGCCGACCATCTTGATCATCGAGTGCTCCTGGAACGTCGACGGGAAGTCCGTCGTCATTGCCTGGGCCGCGATGTAGACCGGCTTGCCGAGGTTGTGCTTCTTGACGAACTCGTCCGACGCGAGCACGGCGGCGGCCGCACCGCAGGTGGGCGGGCAGCACTGGTAGCGCGTGAGCGGATCGAACACCTCGGGCGACGCCATGATCTCCTCGACCGTGTACGTCTCCTTGAACAGCGCGTACGGGTTCTTCGAGGCGTGCTTGCGCGCCTTCTCGGCGATCTTCGCGAACGTCTCCTTCTTGGTGCCGTACTTCCAGCGGTACTCGCGACCGGCGCCACCGAACATCTGCGCGGCGGGCGGGGCCTGGTTGAAGCCCTGCTCCTCGTTCATGACGTTGACGAACCGATCGAGAGGGTTCGCGCGGTCGGTCCACTTCGCCTGCAGCGCGCCGGCTTCCATCTGCTCGAAGCCGACGACGATCACGCACTCGGCCATGCCGCCGGCGATCGCCTGCGTGCCGAGCATCAGTGCCGACGAACCGGTCGAGCAGTTGTTGTTGACGTTGAAGACCGGGATGCCGGTCTCGCCGAGCTGATAGATCGCGCGCTGACCGCACGTCGAGTCGCCGTAGACGTAGCCGGCGTACGCCTGCTGCACCTCGGTGAACGGCACCTTCGCGTCGGCGAGCGCGGCCTCTCCGGCCTTGCGCGCCATCACGTGGTATTCCTCGCTCTTGCCCGGCTTGGCGAAGGGAACCATCCCGACGCCGATGACATTTACTTTGCGTGGCATGTTCGTTCTCCTTCTTCCTTAGATGAGACCCTTGAGGAAGCCCAGGCGGTGAGCGACGGAGACATCTCCGTCGACCTTGAGCTTGCCGAACTGGAACAGTGACTTGGCGTTCGCCTTGCCGGTGACGAGCGACACGAAGTCGTCGTCGCTGATCGTGATCGTGGCGGCGTTGCCACCCGCATCGACCTGCTTTTTGGTGTCGCCGACGACGAACGTGACGTTCGCGCGGATCTCCTGCTTGAGGCCGGGGTTCTCGGCGAGACGCTTGTCGAGCGCGGCGAAGATCTTCGGCGCTTGCGCCTCGGTTGTCTTGGCCGGCGTGGCCGGCGCGGGGGACGCCCCCGCAGCACCCCCGGGAGCGCCGGCCGGTGCACCGCGGCGCTTCGCGACGACCTCGATCGCCTTGCTCGGATCGAGCTTGCTGAGGAACTGCAGCTTCTGCGAGGCCATCACGTTGCCGCTGATCTTCAGCTTGCCGGTCGTGAACAGCTTCATCGCATCGGCCTTGCCCTGCGTCAGCGCGAGGAAGTCATCCTGCGTCAGCTCGAGCGTGCACTCGCCCGAGTCGCCGCCTTGCTTGACCGAGCCGGCGCCCTTGAGATCGAGCGTCCACTTCTGATCGCCGATCTTCCACAGGTACGTCGTGTTGACCTTCGCGGCGAGCTCGGGGTTCTGCTTGAGGTACTCCTCGATCACCGCGAACACGTCGTCGACGGTCGGCGTGTAATCCGCGGGCACGCCACCACCGGCGGCCGGCGTGTCCGCGCCGCCACCGGAGCCGACGCGCTTCTTGGTCTCGGCGAGCACCATCTCCGGCGTCAGCTTCTTCAGGAAGCCGAGCTTCTGCGACGCCATGACGTCGCCGCTGATCTTCAGCTTGCCCGACGAGAACAGCTTCATCGCGTCGGCCTGGCCGGTCGCCATGGCCATGAAGTCGGCGTCGGTCATCTCGAGCGTGCACGCCGCCTTGCCGGCGACGCCCTCGCTCACCGTGCCGGGCGGCGTGGACAGATCGATCGTCCACGAGCTCGCCGGGCTCGACAGGTTGAACAGGAAGACCGTCTTCACCTTCTCGGCGGTGGCCGGGTTGCCCGCCACGAACGCGCCGATCGCGTTGAAGATGTCCGCGCTGTTCGGCACCGCCGCCGCCGCGCTCGCGCCGCCGCCGGCAGCGGCCGCCGCCGGCTTGCTGCGATCCTTCGGCTTCGGGATGTCCTTCCACAGCTCGATCGCCGCGTTCGAGATCGCGACCTCGCCGCGCTCCTTGATCAGCGTGCGGAAGATGATGCGGGTGTCGCTCTCCTTCCACATCTCGGTCACGAGCGTCTCGCCGGGCAGCACCGTCGACGCGAAGCGGACCTTGATCGACTTCACGTAGTCCGAGTTGCCGTCGGGCGCGAACGCCCGGGCGACCGCGCGCGTGGCGAAGCCGAACGAGCACAGGCCGTGCAGGATCGGGCGCTGGAACCCGAACGCCTTCGCGAAGCCGGGATCCGCGTGCAGCGGGTTCCAGTCGCCGGAGAGCCGGTAGAGCAGGGCCTGGTTCTCGCTCGTCTTGTCCTCGAACACCTGGTCGGGCGCGCGATCGGGCGGGACGTTGACGTCGGCCGACGGGCCGCGCTCGCCGCCCCAGCCGCCGGCGCCGCGCACGAACGTCGTCAGCTCGTTGCGCACGAGCTCGTCGCCGTGCTCGTCGTACGAGATCATCTCGGTGACGACGACCGCGCCCTTGCCCTTGTCATAGA
>JAEYYY010000444.1 GCA_023430775.1 Pseudomonadota bacterium | reverse complement strand
CCCTTCTTGGGCTTCTTCGCCGGCTTCTCGTCCTCGTCGTCCTCGCCCTTCTTGGGCTTCTTCGCCGGCTTGGCCTCTTCGTCGTCGTCTCCACCGGCCTCGCGCACCGATTCGAGGTTGTCCATCGCCTCGACGAGCTCGTCCTTGACGTCGCGCGACGCCTGGCCGTCGATCTTGGTGCTCTCGGCCTTGGTGTTGACCGAGGCGATCACCTTGCCGCTGCTCCCGGCGCGCAGCTTCAGCTTGATGATGTACTCGTCGCGGCGCTTCTGGACGGAGCCCTCGATGACACCGTCCACCTTCATCTTCTTCGCGACCTTCTTGATGTTCCCGTCGCTCACCTTCGCGGCGGACAGGTTCTCGGCCGTGCTCTCCCACTTCTTGGTCGACACCACGGTGTGGCTCTTCTTGACGAGCTTGATGAGCGACTTGTGGATCTTCTCCGCTGCCTCGTCGCCGTCGAGCGGCAGGATGACGATGCGCTTGCGCTCGGCATCCGCGCGGGTGGCAAACCCGGCGACCAGGAGCAGGGCGGCGAGGCCAAGCCAGAGCTTACTTGTCAAAGCTGTCGATCTCGAATTCGGCATTGCCGGCTCCCTGTTTGGTGTCACTGCTCGGCGACCAGCCAGCCTCGCGGCCGGCCGAGACGCCTCGAAAGAGAAGGGCGAAGTCGGAGGGACTGGTCGAGTTCTTGACCGCCTCCTCGTAGGTCACGAGTCGCTGCTTCACCAGGTTCGATAGGCTCTGGTCGAACGTGATCATGCCGTACGGGTGAAGACCCTCGCTGATCGCGTTCTTGATCTCCTTGGTGCGCGTCGGTTCTTCGATCATCTCGCGCACGCGCTCCGTGTTGATCATGATCTCGAGCGCCGGGACCATGCCCTTGCCGTCCGCGCGCGGCAGCAGGCGCTGCGAGATCACACCTCTGAGGGTGGCAGCGAGCGAGAGTCGCGCTTGCTGCTGCTGGTGCGTGGGGAACATCGCGATGATCCGGTTGACCGTCTCGGTCGCATCGACCGTATGCAGCGTCGACAGCACGAGGTGACCGGTCTCGGCGGCGGTCATGGCGATGTGCGCAGTCTCGGCATCGCGTGTCTCGCCGACGAGGATCACGTCTGGATCTTGACGCAGGGCCGCCCGAAGCGCCCGCGTGAAGTTCATGGTGTCGAACCCGATCTCGCGCTGGTTGATCACCGACCGCTTGTCGCGGAACGTGTACTCGATCGGGTCCTCGATCGTGACGATGTGATAGGCCTGCTGCTGGTTGATGTAGTCGATCATCGCCGCCAGCGTGGTCGACTTGCCCGAGCCGGTCGCACCCGTGACCAGCACGATCCCGCGGTGATTGTTGGCGAGATCGAGGACGGTCTGCGGGAGGTTCAAGCGGTCGAACGGCGGGACCTCGGGCGGAATCAAACGCAGCACCATCCCGACCGATCCACGCTGCTGGAACATGTTGACGCGGTAACGCACGCCGTCGGGGGTGCCGTAGGCGAGGTCGATGTCGAGGTCGCGCTCGAAGTCCGCGCGTTGCCTGTCGTTCATCATGTGAACGGCGAACTGGGCGATCACCTCGCGGGTCAGGGCGGGGACGTCGCGGACGGTCCGCAAGTCACCTTTGATCCGGAAGATCGGGGGCAGACCCGCCTTGAGGTGGACGTCGGACGCTCCCAGCTGGCGGGCTGCATTGAGGACGCGATCGAGAATCGGTTGACCACTCACCCGGGGTTCGAGGGTATCACGGCGGCCCGCCTGGTCGGCTGGCCACCGCTGACCGCTCCGAACCGCACACCTTGCGGGCGCAATTGAGGCGGCTAACCCGCGGGTTTGTTACCCTGTCTGACGGGATGCGTTGCAACAGCTGCGGCACCCAGAACGAGCCGGATAGCCGGTTCTGCGGCGGCTGTGGTGCGCGCTTGATGGGAACCCTCGCGCCGACGCAGAAGGTCGTCCCCGATCCGGTGGTGCAAGCCGCGATTCCGGGCGTCCCGCAACGCGCGCCGGTGGGGCCCTCGTCACAGGCGCCGCAACAATACGTACCGAGCCCGGCGCCATCCGCGCCGGTGTCTCGCCAGCCGTCGCTGGCACCGCAACCCGCGCCGGTGTCTCGCCAGCCGAGCGGCCCGGTGTCGGGACCGCAGACGATCCAGAAGCGACCGTCGAGCCCGGCCATCCCGCCGCATCAGGCACAACCCTCGCTGCCACCCCAGCCCGCACCGCGTTCGGCGAGGCCGAGCGGACCGGGCACGATCCAGCAACGGCCGAGCGCTCAGCGATCCGTTCCATCGACGCCGCGCAGTGGGTCGCGGCAACCCGCGGCCGCAGCTCGCAGCGCGCGCGGCTCCTCGGATCGTTCGCTCGAGGTTCCGAAGCGGCGCTGGGGCCTGATCATCGTCGTGCTGCTGCTCGATCTCGGTCTCGCCGGTGCCGGCGTGTACTTGCTCCTCGAGGGACTCGCCGTCTCCGAAGGCGCCACGATCACGGGCGCCACCACGCCGGCGCCCGCACCGGTCGCGGCAACCCCGAAACCCGCGCCGAAGCCCGCGCCAACACCCGACGTCAAGGCGGACGTGAAGCCGCAGCCCGCCGACGAGGGGTCGGGGTCGGCGACCACGGTCGCTGCACCCACGCCGCCACCGAGCGACGTCAAGCCGGTCGCCGCCCCCGCCGCACGCAAGCCCAAGCCGACCGTCACGCCGAAGAAGCTTCCGGCGCAGCCGATCGATCCGTATCAAGAGTCACCTCCTTCTCCCGGGGGTGTCCCGGGTCCCAGTCTCGGCCCACAACCGCCGTCTGAACCCAACAGCACGGGACTATGACCACAGCCGACTCCGTCTCTTATCGTTCGCTGTCGCGCGATCACCTCGTCGGTGTCGAGGTCCTGGTGCTCGATGCCGACGACCGCGTTCACGCCGGCATCGCGCAGCTGCTCTCCGAGGCGCAGCTCCACGTCACC
>JAEYYY010000442.1 GCA_023430775.1 Pseudomonadota bacterium | reverse complement strand
CCGCTGGGATCACGCCATGAACCTCACGCTGCGACCGCTGCGCAAGTCGGTGCGGGTGGCCGCGTGATCAGCATGAGAACCACACCCCTGTGCTGGTCGATCTCCGACTACACGGTGACAAGCGCCTTCGATGCGCAGAACCGTCGCGTCTTCAAGTCGTATTACCGAGCCGCCACGAACACGACCGCCACGTGGTTCTTTTACTACGACGCGCTGAGCCGGCTCTCCGAGATCCGCTACACGCCGAACGCGGCATCGCCATCCAATTACACGGTGTACGAGCTCGTATGGCTCGGCGACGAGCTCGTCGCGTACTGGCAGACGGACTACCCGAGCGTAACGACATCCAAGAGCTACGTCGGTCGTGACGAGTCCGGTCGTCCGATCGACATGATGTCGTGGCCGGCAACCGGTGACGCAGCGCGCGTTTGGGCCATCAACCCAGATGCGTGGGGCAACGACACGGTGCTGGTGCCGGGTTTCCAGCCCATCGTGTTCGCCGGCCAGTACCAGGACCAAGAGACGACAGCGCACAGTGGCTCGTCCACGTCATCGCCAAAGCGTCGACGTTCAGCCCTGGTCCTCAATGGATACAGGACCTACGACCCATGGACTGGTAGCTATCTCCAGGTAGATCCACTCGTTGATTCGACCTGGAGTTCGTATGTATACGTTGACAGCAATCCAGTTGAGAAAAGCGATCCTCTCGGCCTTCTCAAAGTCGACATTACTGTCGCTGTAGAAGGTTCTTGGGGTGGTTTCTGTATGGTCGGAGGCATGCCACCAGGAATAGAAGGTGGCAGCGAAACCGCCAGCACCGGATGCCACGACACCTTCGCTCAGGACGTCTTCTGGGACCAAATGTGTGGAACGTTTGGCTGCCAACAATCAAAGGACGAGGGAGAACTCCCAACTCCGACAGCTCCAGACACAACGACGGACGCCAAAGCAGCTAAAGATCGGTTGTGCACAAAGGCAATCGGCGGGGAACTCTCAAGCTGTGTCGGCGACGTTCTCTCGCAGAGGGGACGATGCTCTGACCTCAAAATCGACTCAGAGTATCAATGTTGTTGCGCTTTGCAGTATGAGGCGGACGCAGCAAAGTGCGGGCAGAAAGAGATCTCCGCGCGTCCAGCCTGCGATCGTGCGGCGACGAACACCTTCAACGCGTGTACCGCGATACGTGCGCCAGGGACATTAAAAACCTGTGAAATATCTTCTAGTTGTAGGTGTTCTCCAAAAACTCCTCCCAAAACGTTCAGATAGGTAGTCGACGCATGGCAGATGAAATCTGTAATGAAGTAATCCTTGTGAAAGGAGGGATTGGAAATGTCAGAATACGAATTGACACACCGTCAGTGTCTACAAATGGAAACTACATCTGTAGATATGAAATCAGTACAGCGACGGAATCTGTCTGTCACCATCGGTATGGAGCGACCCAGCTTCAGGCGATACTTTTAACGCTCACCGCAGTGGCGGATGGGGTGTCGAAGATGCTCTTCGAGCACGGCGGAGATGTGGAGGCGGGGGGCGGAGTGTGGGACGACCTTCGGCGCGTAAGAACCACTCCCGAGGAATGGACCAAGATCTTGACTGAGTACACCATTAGAGAGGGTTTGTCAGAGCGGATGATTGCCGCGTCTGTGCCAGGTTATCTGAAGACGAATGTAAAGAAGAATGACAATGGGTAAGAATACCGCTTGTCCCGCTGAATCCGGTAAAGTCTGTAGAGCTGACAAGCCGTTCCGCCGGTAGATGAGCGTGTGTCTGGTGAATGAGTTGAAGCCCAGAAAAGGAGTACGGTGAAGCGTCGCAGTCAAGTCGTGATAGGGCTGACTGCGCTGCTCCTTGTGGTCGTGTGGCGATGTCGCGATCTAAATACAAGCGACGACGGGAAGGGTTTCGAGCAAAGCGCATCAAGCTCTGCAACGCCCACCCCACACCGATTAGGAAGCGATCGGAACAAGACAAAGCACTCCATTTCGGGGCGTGTCATGCGCAACTCCGACGGCAGAGGGCTTGCAAACGCCATCGTTTCTGTGGTCCCGGCACCAGGCATCAGTGGAGGGGGTGGTGCGAGAATCGCGATCTCGGATGAGCGCGGTGAGTGGTCACTCCTCGTGGAACCCGTGAGCTCGGTCGTCGCAGTAGCCGCAGCTGGGTTCGTTCCAAGCTTCGCACGGATTCAGGCGATCGACACTCGGGTTGACCTGACGTTGACTGAAGGTGGCGTTGTTCTTCGCGGAACCGTTGCGGACATCGGCGGCGGTGCAATTGCGAACGCGCGCGTGATAGCACTGCGATCGTCGGGGAGCCGGAATGACATCCTTGTTGCACTCGCCGCACTAACCGACGCAGCTGGAGGTTATGAGTTGTGGGTCGAGCCAGGCACTTACGTGATCACAGCGGCACATGACGACTACGCCGAGCAAAGAGAAACACAAACGATCCAGGACGGCCTCAGCTACGAGCGCGATTTTCGGCTTCGACCCACATCCATTATTCGCGGACAGGTGACTGGTGGCGATAACGGGCAGCCAATCATCCATGCCACCGTAACTGCTTCGGGGCAGAGTGAGGTACACGATGTACTGACCGACGATGAGGGTCGGTTCGAACTGCGAGGCGTAGCTTCTGGAGTGAATGAAGTCTCGGTCACGGCCCGCGGCTACGCGTCGTCGAATCCGACGCGGGTTCCAATCGGTGTTGGTGAAGAAATCTCTGATGTTCGCATCGTGGTTGAGCGCGCGTTCAACATCTCGGGACGTGTAGTGGCTCGAGCAAGCGCTTTCACTCCAATCCGAGACGTCAGGCTCGGAGTGTACGGCGTTGGCCGCGACACGTCCGATTGGCGCACCGTGCGCACCGATGCCGGCGGAAATTTCGAGATCCTCGGTGTCAAGCCGGGCGTGTATGTGTTTGGAGCAACATCGAGTGATCACGCAATCGCATCGCGCTTCCAGCCTCAGGACCAACGTGTGGAGGTCGTCGACCGCGATCTTTTGGACGTCATTGTGGAGCTCGACCGAGGCGTGCTGGTAAAGGGCCGGACAATGCCGATTGGGCGTGCGTCTGTACGGGCTGAATGCGATGGAGTCTGCGGCGAAGTACACGATGACGGGACCTTCAGCTTCGAACACCTTAGACCGGGTCTATGTACGTTTCGCGCCGAAGCGCCAGATGGAAGTCGTGGAGAGACAACGGTCACGATTGCGCCGGATGGGGCCAACGACGTTCTCATCGAGTTGAAGCGTAGACCTTTCGTCACCGGGCGCGTGACCGATTCGCAGGGTCGAGGTGTACCCGATGTTACTATCGAGGCCGATCCGAGACAGAATAGATATGTCGAAACATCAATGGCGCGAAGTGCGGCCGATGGAGCGTTTCGCATCACTGGCCTTGTGGTCGGTAGATATAGAATTAGCGCTCCTTACGAGACGGACAACGGAGTCGAGATCGACGTAAGCGAGAGCGGCACAGCGCCCATTCTGCTGCAGCTTGCGACGACCGGACAGCTCAAGGGTACAGTTGTGGCAGCGGATGGCCAGGCTGTGGCCGACGCTCGAGTGAGTGTCATGCGCGAATATCCGGATAAAGATGGAAAAGTGAATCGAGGCCCAGCGAGTTCCCCTGTCTACACTAGGGAGGACGGGCAGTTCACGTTCGATCGACTGAATAACTCGGCCGCGTACACGGTTGTTGCAGAGAGTTCGCGCGGTACGTCGCGAGGCATGCATGAGCATGTCACAGACAGTTCGACTGCACGAATCGTGCTGACGACAATCCCCTCTCTGTCCGGACGTGTTACGTTTGGTTCGGCACTAGTCGAAAACTACACGATCGAGTGTGGTAGTCGTCGACTTCATGTATCCGATCCCAACGGCCGATATCGTTTCGAGCAGATGATCCCGAATAGGTACGACTGCGTAGTGGAAGGCTATGCAGGTCGGGCGAGTCGCGACGTGGAAGTCACGGGCGAGACCACGCTCGATCTAGAGCTTCAACCGTGGGCTACTGTGAGCGGCAATTTTGTCGATGCATTGACCGGTGACCCAGTCGAAGGAGCCTGGGTTCTTCCCAATGTTCGTCGCGCAACGGCAAAGGCACTCGACGGAACAGTCAAGGCAACCGATGCACAAGGGCGGTTTTATATAGGTCAACTACCTGCTGGAACCACCGAGCTGCATGCAACGTCGTCGACTCTGAGGTACGGCTACACGGTGCTCGCAACCGTCGAGATCAGACCGGGAGAATCTCGCGACCTCGGAACGATCGAAGGTGTTCAAGTCCTGTCTCGACCCGGAACGCTGGGATTCGGGGGGCGGCTATCGGATGCTGGCTATGTGGTTTCCGATGTCGACATGAATGGACCGGCCGCGAGTGCTGGGATTCGCGTCGGCGATACGGTCACAACGATCAATGGACGGCCTGTCGCAAAGCATCTCGACACGTTGTGGGATGGGATTCTGATCGGTAGGTCATATCGCATAGGCCTCACGGGCGGCAGGACCGTTATGGTGGTCGCGACGAAACGCGACCTCTGATGACGAGCAAGGGCCCGACGACAAATCAGTCGATCGACATCCGGCGGCCGGGTTGAACCTTCCGTCGAGAGATGGCCACTCTCTCCTCACCACCACTAGCTCGCCGGCTTCTGCTTCGGGATCGGGTCCATCGCCGGCACCTCGTGCGTGATCTTCTGCTGGTTCGGCGAGGGAGCAATCTTGACCTGCCGGCAGTAGACCTTCAGCAGGTGCATGTTCGCCTGGAGCTGTTGCTGTAGCGCCGGGTCGGCGACGTTGCCGGTGATCGGCACGGTGCACACCGAGTAGTCACCGGCGATCAGCTCGTCGAACTCCGGCGGATCGAACGTGCCGCCGAGCCAGATCTTCATGCCCTGCACCTGACCGCCCATGAAGTTGTCGGTCAGCTGCTTCGCGGTCTGCACCGCGACCAGGCCCTTGAACAGGAACACCTGCGCGGCATCGACCTTCGCACCGTTCAGGCCCTTGATCGCGACCGCCAGCGTGATGGTGCCGACCGGGATATCGATCGTGACCTTGGTCTCCTGACCCGCGACCACGTCGACGGTCACCGCGTGCGCCTTCATCGCCATCATCTTCGTCTGCATCACGCTGATCACGTGCTGACCCTCGGGGACCTTGGCGAGCGTGAACGCGCCGTTCTCGTCGGTCTGCGTGAACATCGCCGCGGCGCCGCCGTTCTTGGTCGACTGGCTGACCGTGATGCCGGGCTGCTTCTCGCCCTTCATCGTGACGAGGCCCTTCACCGAGCCGAAGCCGCGCAGCGCGAGCGTCACCGGCGGTGGATCCTCGGTGCCGGCCGGAACCGGCTGCGCGAGCGAGCGACCGTCGGAGCCCTCGGCGATCACGCTGGTGCCCTTGGTGGGCAAACCGATCAGCGCGAAGTCGCCGTTCTGATCGGTGACCGTCGCGCGGACACCGGCGATCTCTTCCCAGTTCTCGGTCTGGTCGTTGGCGTTGCCGGTCGAGAACAGCATCTCGGCGACCTTCACCTTCGCGTTCGCGACCGGGCTGCCCTTGGAGTCGAGCACCTTGCCGGTGAGCCGGCGGCCCCTGGTCACCTTCAGCGTGCCGAGATCGGTGGTCTTGCCGGGCGTGATCTCGACGCCCGGGACGTGGAGCTCGGCGAACTCGGGACCGCGGATCGTCAGGTAGTACTTGCCCGGTGTCAGCTCCTTGACCGTGAACGCGCCGTTCTCGACGGGCACCGGCGCCTGGTAGCCGAGGTGGACGCGCGCGAGCTTTGGCGCATCGCCGCCTTCGATCACCAGCTTGCCGATCAGCTGTCCCGTGGCCGGCAGCGTGAGCCGCACGTTCGCGTCGCCGGTCTTCGCGCTGGTGCCGTGCTGGCCCCACTCCTGACCGGCCGCGCGG
>JAEYYY010000419.1 GCA_023430775.1 Pseudomonadota bacterium | reverse complement strand
CGCCGCCGACGGCAACGCGATCGGCCTCGCCCTGCTCGCGCAGCTGCGCGGCGATCTCCGGCTCGCGTCGTCGCGCACGATGGCGATGATCGACCAACCGGTCGACCGCGCCGGCATCGCCGCTGCCGCCGGCATCGAGGCCTCCCTGCCCCACTCGCCGTTCTCCGCCGGCCTCCGCTTCGAGCAAGGTCTCACCACGCTCATCCCCGGCGCGCGCGATCGCGCCATCCTGCTCGAGCTCGGCGTCGACTGGCGCTGATCGCGATCGCTGCCTCTGTGATCGCCGCCCTGGCGCCGGACAGGACTACCCTCCCAGCTTCGCGAGAACCCCGCGACCGCGCCGCGATCTTACGTTTCGCGCCAATCACGAGGCAGCAGAGGGGGGTGGCTCCTGTCCCCGATCGGCAAGTCGTCGCGAGAGTGTTAGCTGGTCACTTGCAGTTCGCGCCGGTGCAGCTCTTCTTGCAGTCGCCTTCGCAGGTCTGGGTGCAGCCGCCACCCGAGCAGCCGAGCTTGCACTTCGATCCGGCCGCGCAGCTCTGCGTGCAGCTGCCACCGGAGCAAGCCATGTCGCAAGTCGCATCCTTCTCGCACGTCTGCGTGCAGCGGCCACCCGAGCAGGTGTACTCGCAGGTCTTGCCCGCCGCGCAGGTCTGCTTGCAGCGGCCGTCGACGCACTTGTCTCCCTTGCCCGTCGCGGTGGCGTCGTCGCCGGCTTCCTTGACGAGCCCGTCGGCGATGCCCGCGAGCTTGTCGGCGGAATCGATCGCCTTGCCCGCCTCGTCGACCGCCTTGCCCGCCTCGTCGACCGCCTTGCCCGCCATGTCCGCCGACTTGTCGGCGACCTTGCCGGCTTCCTTGGTCGCCTCGTCGGCGAGGCCCTTCGCGATCTTCTCGGCTTCCGCCTTGAACTCGGCCGGCAGCTTCTCGGGCTTCGGCTCTTCCTTCTTGCAGGCGATCAGACACACCGCGATGACGATGAGCTTCCACATGGGTCGATGATAACTGGAAATCAGAACCGACCGACGAACGACACCCCTCCACCATCCTTTGTAACCGCCGGGGCAATTCGCACCTTCTCGACCGGGCCCGGCGCCTTCACCCACAACACCACGCCGGTGATCGTCGCCGCGAGGCCGACGCCGATCATGACGTCGGCGATCAGCGCCTTGCTCTTCGCACTGTCGAGGCCGTCGATCCCCGCCGGCGTGCAGACCAGCCCGGCATCGCACTCGTTGTCGCGCGCGTCGTTGCGTTGCCCGAGCGCGAGCACGCCGACACCGATCCCACCGAGCGCGACCACCGCACCGGGGATCGCGATCTTCAACGCGAGCCCGCGCCGGGCGCGCTGCGCGGTGGTGTCGTATTCGATCGGCGTGACCATCGGTTGCCTGTCCCGCGCCTCTTGTTCCTTGCGCAGCCGCTCCTTCTCGAGGGCCTCCTCGATCTCCTTCTGCGTCGCGGCGAGCTTCGCGCGCACGGCATCGCTCTCGCTGCCCTGCGGAACCTTCTCCAGGTACGCCTTGTAAGCGTCTCGCGCAGCCGGCAGGTCGGGCGCCTTGCGAAACGCTTCGGCTGCGGCGAGCAAGTGGGCCGCATCCCCGTCGAGATCGAACGCCGCGCGGTGCTCGTTGCCGGCATCCCTCCAGGCACCGGCCTGTGCATAGGCTTCGGCCTGCTTGACCCGCGCCTGCGCATCGCGACGCTGCGCCTCGAGCTTGGCCGCAGCTTCCTCGGCCTGCTTCTTCTCGCGTGCCGCATCGCGTGCAGCCGTGGCCACCGAGATGCCCGCGCGCGCTTCCGCGGCGCGGTCTCCCTTCGGTTCAGCATCGAGGAACCGCTGGTAGAGCTCGATCGTCTTGTCGTGATCGCCGAGTGCCTCGTACGCGCGCGCGATGTTGAACAGATGCTGGGGCAGCTTGTCGATCGCGTAGGCCGCTTCGAACTCGACGATCGCGCGCTGGTACTGCTTCGAGTCGAGGAACACCTTGCCCTGCCGGTAGTGCGCCTCGGCCTTCGGATCGGGGGCCGCGATCGCGAGCGAGCTGACGAGCAGCAAGGCTACGATCCGCTTCACAGTGCCTCCTGTAGCAGCACCTGTAGGACCGCGGTGGAGTCCTGGCCGAGGATCACCAGATCGAGAAGCTCGTCGCCGTTGAAGTCTGCCACCGCAGTGCCGATCGGAGACGGCGAGTCGAAGCCCACCGGCGAATAGCCTCCGGAGCCGTCGCCGTAGAACAGGATCACTTTTCCGACCCCTGCATTGCGACAGGTCACGATCAGGTCCTCGTTGCCATCGCGGTCGAGATCCGCCGCGGTCACCGAGGTCGGGCCGGCTTCGGTCGGGAAGATGTCGTGGACGAGATTCGCGAACACCGTGTCGCCTCCCGCGAAGTTGCGGATCACGGCGAGCTCGTCTCGATCTCCGTGCACGACCGCGTAGTCGCCTACTGGATCGGCGTCGGCGTTGATCCGGATCAGCGACCGGGCCGGGGTGTCGAGCGTCTCCGGCGAGGTCTCGGTCTGATCGAGCTTCGTGCGCGCGAATGCGCCCGCACCATTGCCCTGGACGAGCGTGATCGCGCCTGCGTCGCCGTCGAGCACCAACGCGTCCGTGCTCGGATCGGTGTCGAAGTTGCCGAGCAACAGGCTCACCGGATTCTTCCCGATGGGGACGTCGCCCTGGATCGCACCGAACGTGCCATCGCCGTTGCCGAGCGCCCATCTCACTCGGCCGTCCGCCGGCTTGCCGTTGTTGTTGTCGCCGATCACGACGTCGAGAGTGCCGTCGCCATCGATCGAGCCGAACGCGACGGCGTGGAAGCTACTGCCGCCGGCTCCGAAGATCGCGTCGACTGGATGGAAGCCGCCGTTCCCGAGGTTCCGATTCACGGAGACGACGTTGGTGTTCGTGACCACCACCAGGTCGGGACCATCGACACCGTCGACGTCGCCGATCGACATGTCGAGGCATGGCGCAATCCCCACGTTGCCGCCGATCGGCTGGCCATCGCCATCGAAGAGGAAGACCCCGATGCTGCTGCACGCCACGATGTCGGGCGTGCCATCGCGCGTGAAATCCGCCGTCTTCACCGCTACCGGATTGCCCATCACCGGAGTCGTCTGAGGTGTAGCGAATCGCGCCCCGGGCACCGTGACCGTGACCGTGTACGTCGTGGTCACGTCCTGTGGCGTCGTCAGTCGAATGGTCAGCTGGTTCTCGCCGGCGAGCACCGGGATGTTGTGTGCGGTGCCGCTGGGCACTGGTTGGACCTGGGCGTCGGGAAACACGGCGGACGTCACTTCGATCCGTGCATCCGGGTCATTCAATCGTGGCACCACCTCGATCTGGGAGACGTAGGACAAGGTCGCCGTGTAGTTGCGCGTCTCGGGCTTGAAGACCTGATCGAGGCCGCCCGGATTGATCGCGAGCGATTCCAGCTCGAGCTCCGCCGGATCGTCGCCACCGACGATCAGCGAGCAGGCGGACAACCCGAGCGCGGCTAACAACCACCCGATCCGGACACCCAGCACGAACCCATCATATCTCAGGTCGGCGCCGCGACGCGGAGCGCGGGCTCGCGCGGGGACGGCAGATGCGCACGCAGATCCGCACACAGCTCGTCACGCCAGCGCCGAACCGACGGATCGTCCCAGCGGTTCTCCCACTGATGCGGATCGGCGCGGACGTCGTAGAGCTCGCCTTCGCTGCCATCGAAGCGGGGGATCTGCGAGCCGCGGCCCCACACCGACCAGTAGATCGGAAACCTGCCGCCGCGATCGTGCCGCGTGCGCTCGTACATCGTGCACAGCCAGCCATCGCGATAGATGGTGCGCAGCCCCATGCCGACCGCTGAGAACTGACTGTCGAACGTGGTCAGCACGCGCTCGCGGCCGGAGCCCGCTGCGACGGGTAGCGGCGTGCCCTCCATCCACGACGGCACGTCCAGGCCCGCGATCGCGCACAGCGTCGGCGCGATGTCGACGATGCCGCCCGGCTCGT
>JAEYYY010000406.1 GCA_023430775.1 Pseudomonadota bacterium | reverse complement strand
GGGCAGTGCTGCTGCCGAGGTGAAGGGGACGGACGCGAAAGGTACCGACGCGAAAGGCACCGACGCCAAAGGCACCGACGCCAAAGGCACCGACGCCAAGGGCACCGACGCGAAGGGCACGCCCGCGGTCGCGGTGAAAGGTCCGCCGCCGATCGACACCGACAAGCCGCGCGTCTACGTCAAGCCGCCGCCGGAGCTCGGCGCGATCAAGCTGTCGCTGTTGCCGAACTGGGATCGCGATTACGGCGAGGCCGGTACGATCTCGCTGGTGGTCAAGGTGCCCGGCACCGACAAGACGCAGGTGTTCGCGTTCCGCTACGGCTACGAGGATCCGAAGGCGCCGAGCGATCGCGCGGCCTACAAGAAGTGGCTGGCGGAGAAGGGCATCCTCAAGGATCCGCCGAACGGCGTCGTGATCGACCGCCAGCGCGGGAGCACCTGGTACCTCGAAGGCGTCGATGGCAGCGGGTCGCCGGTGTTCCGCAACATCGTGGTGTACGGCGGCAAGAAATTGATCTGCGGGGGATCTCTCTACCGCGACGCCGCCCACAACCAACTCGGCGATATTCGAGACAAGACGATCATCCAGGCCAAGGAGATCTGCGGGGACCTGGGATTGTAGCGTCGGAGGCACCGGGTATAGTCCGGCGGTCGCGATGTCCTATCTCGTGCTCGCTCGCAAGTACCGGCCTGCGACCTTCTCGGAGGTCGTCGGTCAAGAGCACGTGACGCGCACGCTCGCGAACGCGTTCTCCACCAACCGCGTGCACCACGCGTTCTTGTTCTGCGGTCCGCGCGGCTGCGGCAAGACCACGGTGGCGCGCATCGTCGGCAAGGCGCTGAACTGCGAGGCGCCTACCAAGACGTCCGAGCCGTGCGGCACCTGCGGTGCGTGCACCAGCATCGGCAGTGGCAGCGCGATCGATTACCAGGAGATGGACGGCGCGAGTAACCGCGGCATCGATGCGATCCGCGAGCTCACCGAGGCGGTGCGGTACCAGCCCGCGGTGTTGAAGAAGAAGGTCTACGTCATCGACGAAGTCCACATGCTCACCACCGAGGCCTTCAACGCGCTGTTGAAGACGCTCGAGGAGCCGCCGCCGCACGTCACCTTCGTCCTCGCCACCACCGAGCCGCACAAGCTGCCCAACACGATCCTGTCGCGCTGCCAGCGATACGATTTCAAGCTGGTGCCGGCGGCGCGGCTCGCGGCGCACCTGACCAGCGTGTTCGAGCGCGAGCAGCTCGCCATCGAGCCCGGCGCGGTGAGCCTGCTGGTCCGCGAATCCGGTGGCAGCGTGCGCGATGCGCTGTCGCTGTGCGACCAGATCATCTCGTACGTCGGCGCCGCCACGATCACCGAGCGCCACGTCGCCGAGGTGCTCGGTGTCGCCGATCGATCGCTGACGCGCACGCTGGTCCGCGCGCTCGCGGCCGGTGAAGCCGGCGAAGCACTCGGCGCCGTCGAGTCGGCGATCGAGCGCGGCGTCGACGAGGTGCAGCTCGCGCGCGCGATCGTGCGGTACCTGCGCGATCTCTCGGTGCTGCAGGTGGCGCCGAACAAGCCGGAGCTGATCGATGCCGCGGATGAAGAGCGCACCGAGCTGCTCGGTGAAGCCAAGGCGCTGGATCGGTCGCGCGTCGGCCAGATGTTCGAGCGCATGCTGCGCTGCTGCGACGAGCTCGGCAAGACGCTGCAGCCGCGGCTGGTGCTCGATTGCGCGCTGATCGATGTCGCCACCGTCGAGCCGCTGTTGCCGCTCGGCGATCTGATCGAGCGGCTCGCCGAGATCGAGGCGCGGCTGATCCGCGGTGGCGCTCGCGTCGAGTCGCGGCCGTCGGCCCGCGTGCCGATGATGGCGCAGAAACCGGCAGAGCAATCGATCTCGTTGGGCGGTGGCGGCTCGTCACCGTCGCGGCCGTCGATGACCGGCCTGCTCGATGCGGCGCTCGAAGAGGACAAGCCGGTGCGCAAGCAGGCCCCGAGCTTCGCCACCGGCACGGCTCCCGGAGCGCGCCCGGCAGCGCCACCAGCAAAGGGTCCCCCCGCGGGAAAACCCGAACCCGCCGGTAAAGCGCCGGCGGGAACCCAGCCTCCCGAAGCCAAGCCCGCCGCGAATCGCGGAAGGGGCAAGCCGGACTTCGCGGTCGGCACCGGCAGTGGTGGCGATCCGAATGCCGAGGTCGCGAGCGCGATCGCCGCTGCCAAAGCAGCGAAGTCGGCCGCCGATGTCGCGCGCGCCGGCGACCCGCGCGACGAGATCCCACACCCGGCCGACGTCTCGGCGATGGCCGATGGTGCTCGTGCCGCGATGGCCCAGGGAGGCGCGGATCGCAGTGCCGCGGGACGCGGTGGAGCTGGTGGCGGATCCGATCGCGGCGGCGCGCCGGAGTCGCGATTGACGATGGCGGATCGCGGCGCGACAAGCGGATCCGATCGCGCCTCGTCGGGCGCACCCGAGTCGTTCAAGTCCACCGCATCCGGTGGCGTGCCGCGAAGCGGTCCCACCGCGTCGATGTCGCCGTCTGGGCCGGTGCCGGCGGCCACCACCGTCGCGAGTGGCTCCGGTCCGCACGAGGCACTCACCGCCGCGCCGGCCGACATCCTGCACGCGTGGAACACGGTGCTCGGCGAGCTCGAGAATCGTCGCAAGTTCACCCTGCTCGGTCCGTTCCAGCACGCGCGCGTGATGAAGTGGAGCGGCGATCTGATCGAGCTCGGCTTCCCGATCGATGTCCACTCGATGGGCGAGATGGCCGCCGAGCCCAAGCAGATCGACGAGCTGCGCTCGATCATTCGCGAGCTCGGCCCCGAGCTCTCGGGTGTCAAGGTCGCGGTGCGCATGCTCGACGCCAACGAGTCCGCGCAGGGCGGCATCCGCTCGGTGCTCGAAGATACCCGCGCCAAGAATTCGGCGGAGCGTCAGAAGCGCGAGGCCGAGGCTCGCGAACACCCGATCACCAAGCACGTGCTGCAAACGTTTGGCGCCCAGATCAAGGAGATCAAGACCGATGTCTAACGGAAAAATGCCCGATCTCAACGCACTCATGAAGCAGGCGCAGAAGCTCCAGGGCGATGTGCAAAAAGCCCAGGAAGAGCTCGCGCAGATGCAGTGCGAAGGTGCCGCCGGCGGCGGCATGGTGACCGCCACGGTCAACGGTCAGTTCGAGGTCGTGAAGGTCAAGATCGACAAGTCGGTCGTCGACCCGAACGACGTCGGCATGCTCGAGGATCTGGTGACCGCCGCGATCAACAACGCGGCCACCAAGGTGCGCGAGCAGAGCAAGGAGAAGATGGCGAAGGTGATGGGCCCGCTCGGTGGTGGTATGGGCGGCGGCATCCCCGGCCTCTTCTGATCGTAAACGTGACCGTAAACGTAAACGTAAACGCCAACGCGAACGTGCCGGGGCGCGAGGCGTGCGCGAGACCTGTGCACGATCCGAGCGAATCGAGGCCCATCGCGAGCACTGCCGAAGCGCTGCGTAGCGGCCGCGAGACGCTGGAACAGCTCGCGGCCGAAGAACGCGTGCTCCACAGCTCGCCGGTGATCGCGGTCGATTGCCAGGCGCTCGAGAGGCCCATCGCGAGCACTGCCGAGACGCTGCGTTGCCGCCGCGAGACGCTGGAACAGATCGCCGCCGCAGAGCGCGCCCGCCGCAGCGCGCCCGACATCGCGATCGAGTGCCAGGCGCTCGATCGGTTGGCCGCCGAGCGTCGCGAGGCCCTCGAGCAGCTCGCCGCCGAAAATCTCCGGTGTCGTCGCGAGGTGGAGCAGGCCGCTTCGGACAGCGGTCGCTTCCAGTGCGAGGCGCTCGACGAGGAGCTGCGCCAGCAGCGCGAGGCGCTCGATCGGATCGCCGCCGAGGCGTTGCAGGGTGGCCCGTCACGAGGACGCGCCGGTGTCTGATCCGATCCGCCGGCTGGTCCAGGAGCTGTCGCGGCTACCGGGCATCGGCGAGAAGTCGGCCACCCGGCTGGCGTTCCATCTGATCCGCGGCAATCGCGCGCAGGTCGCGGCGCTGGCGCAGGCACTGATCGATGTCACCGACAAGATCCGGCTGTGCTCGGTCTGCATGAACATGACCGAGGCCGACCCGTGCACGCTGTGCAGCGACACGCGGCGGGATCCCGAGACCATCTGCGTGGTGGCTACCCCATCGGATCTGATCGCGATCGACCGCGGCGGCCACTTCCGCGGGCGGTATCACGTGCTGCACGGCCTGCTGTCGCCGCTCGAAGGGATCGGGCCGGACGACCTGCGGATCGCCGAGCTGGTGCGCCGGCTCGGGACCGAGGTTCGGGAAGTGATCCTCGCGACTTCGCCGTCGGTGGATGGCGAGTCGACGGCGATGTACATCGCGCGGACGCTCAAGCCTCTGGGCGTCAAAGTTTCCCGGATCGCGACGGGACTCCCGGTCGGCGGTGAGCTCGAGTACTCGGACCAGGCCACGATCGCGCGCGCCCTCGCGGGCCGGGCGACGATGTAAGTCGCCGACTTTGTAGGGCGCAAAGGTTGTTTGCTCCCCGGGGCATTGGTACCGTGACGGGGCGGCGAGGGGGCTCACAATTCATATGTGGGCTCGTTGCCAAGGAGCCATGGCGCGATGATCCAACAGCTCGTGATGTACGAGGAGGAGCTCCAGCAGATCAATCGGATCTGCGAGGTCCTGCATCGAGATTCGAATGCGCGAGCCGTGCTCGTGATCGACAAGAACGGGCAGGCAATTGCCTCCGCGGGTGACGTCCAGGAGCTGGATGTCACGTCCCTATCGTCTCTCACGGCCGGCAACGTGGCCGCCACCGGCGGAATCGCTTCGCTGCTGGCGGAGAAGGAGTTCGCCGGCCAGTTCCTCGAAGGCGAGAAGACGAACTACCACATCTCGATCGTGGGTCAGCGCGTCATCCTGGTCGTGCTGTTCGACGAGCGCAGCTCGCTCGGCCTGGTTCGCCTCCGCGTCCGCAAGGCTTCGCAGGAGCTGTCGGCCACGCTCGACATCATGGTCAAGAAGAGCCAGGCAGGCTCCGGCCAACCTTCGGTGTTCTCAGAGATCACCGACGACGACATCGACAACCTCTTCAACGACTAGGCGCGAGCTTCATGAGTTTCATCAATTACTCGTCGCGCGAGATCAACTGCAAGATCGTCTATTACGGCCCGGGTCTGTGCGGGAAGACGACGAATCTCCAGTACATCTACAACAAGACCAATCCCGAGGCGAAGGGCAAGATGATCTCGCTCGCCACGGAGACCGAGCGCACGCTGTTCTTCGACTTCCTGCCGCT
>JAEYYY010000336.1 GCA_023430775.1 Pseudomonadota bacterium | reverse complement strand
CACCGAGCCGGTGTGCCGTGACGCAGGCGAAGCCTCCGATCGGATAGCTCAGCAGGCCGAAGGCCACGGTGGCTGCGCTCGTGGCGTACAGCGCGTTCTTCGTGTCGCTCGGCCACTCGTCGATCTTGCCGTGTTTCGAGCTGCCGTAGATCGAGATGCCACCGGCGGCGACGAGCGCGACACCGGCGAGCACTGTCGGGACGAGCGAGAGCTTGCACGTTCCCCTCTTGCTCTCGATCCGATCCCAGTTCTCCTTGTAGCGAGGGCTGACCAGCGCGAGCAACTCGCCCTCGGTGAGCTTCTGGCCGCCGTACGTGGCCGTGTACTTCTTGTAGCGGTACGTATCGACGCCGGTGCGGCAGATGTCGCGCGAGTCGAGATCGCTGCACTTCACGCGCTGCGTTGTTCCCTTGCCCGAGAGCTCGATCTCGGCACCGGGGATGATCTTCGGGTGCGCGCGATTGTTCGGCGGGCTGAAGTAGAAGTAGCAGCCCGAGGTCGAGAGCAGGCAGAGCGTCAGGACGAGATGTCGAATGGATGGCATGGAGGTTCCGAGGTTCAGCCGCACGGGTCGTCGCCACCGCCACACGGATCGGGCGGCGGCGTCGCGTTCATCAGCAGCTTGGTCATGCACTCGGTGTAGCGAGTCATGATGTCGGCGGACTTCTTCGCGAGGTCGGGGTCGGGCTTCTCTTCGGCGGCCGCGCCAACAATCTTGGCCATGTAGGTGCCCCATGCCACGAGCGCTTCGTTGACGGTGTCGGCGCACGCCTTGTCCGTGCAGGCGCACATCCGGTTGCTGTAGTATTCCATCGTCGCGACGGCGCACTTCGCCGCCTCGCCCGTCTTGGCATCCTCGCAGCGGTTGGGCGCGTCGGCGTCGGCGAGCTGCGGCGATTGCTCGACGGTCGCGACCGGAGGCGGCGCCTCGTTGGAGACCGGCGGTGGCGCCGACTTGGTGCCGCCACCACAGGCAGCGAGGATGACGAACAGGAAGGTGCGCATCGCCAGCCACGCTACCAGCATCACGGGACAAAGAGCGTGGCCGGCGTGGCAATCTCCACCGGACCGAGCTTGCCGAGGCGGGTGCGGTCGAGCTTGGAGACGTCACCGCTGATCGAGATGTAGGTCGGCGCCCGGGCGAGGTCGGTCGCGACCTTGCCGAGTGCGGCAGCGTCGGTGCGGATCGTCGCGTTGTACATGTCGGGACGAGGATCGCCGTCGAGCCCGCGCGTCTTCCAGAACAGCAGCTTGGTGGTCAGCTCGCGCGGGGTCAGCCAGTCCGCGCGAAACACCTCCTCGTTGCGGCGCGCTGCCTGTGCGGCGTAGGTGGGATCGACGTTCGGCTCGCGAGCGCTGGTGAGGGCAACCTCGAGCGCATCGATGATCAGGTCCGCGGTCGTCGAGAACTGGATCTCGAGGGTGGAGTCATCGCCGGTGGCTCTCTCCTCGACCTGAGCAAGGCCGTGGAAGGCGATGCCGCGGCGCGCGCTGAACGCGGTCTTGAGGACCGGGTTGTTGAGGTAGCTCGAGAACACGCGCGCGATCGCGAGCTGTCTTGGATCGATCGGACCGAGCGAGATCCGGATCCTCGCGGTGACCGCGCGATTGGGACCGGTATCGAGCAAGGCGATCCGGGTGCCGGTCTGGCGGAGCAGCCGGCGCGGCGCGCGCGGCGGCGGTGTGCGGGTGGCTTGCAGGCCCGCGGGAGGCTTGATCGCGTTGGCGCTGCGCGGTCCGTAGTAGGCCAGCGTCCGGCGCAGCCCGACGACGTTCTGGAGCGTCTGGCGGATCTCGGCGGCGCTGGTGCGTGCGAGGCGAGTCGCGTCTGCGGGGACCAGGAACTTGCTGGCCTTGCCGTAGGAGACGAACTGATCGAGGGCGTCGGCCACGTAGCCGCCGTTGCCCCACGCACGGAACTGGAGGTACTCGCGGACGGCGTGGTTCCACACCGCGTCATCGATTCCGGCGCCGGAGAGCCAGCGCTCGGTGTCGGCCCAGTCGGCATCGAAGGTGGCGTCGGCACCGGTGATCTCGACGACGATCTCGTCGGCGCCGCAGAACTTGTTCACCGTGTGAGCGCGCCCGTACCAGCGAGCGCGTCGAGCGGCCGCATCCGAGTCACCGGTGCCCGCGTGATCGAGCGCGTGGATCGCGGCGCACACGATCGGCTGCTCGCGCTCGCCGATCGGGAACTGCATGCGCAACGCATAGGAGTCGTCCTCGGTGTTGTGGACGACGGACATCTCCCCGAGTGCGGTGTCGACGAGCTTGTAGTCGCGCGGCTCGACGAACTTCGGCGGAATGTCGGCGATCCGTGTTGCGAGCACCTCGGCCGCGAAGGCGCTGCGAGCATTCGGCCTGGGCTCGAGGGGCGTGACCTTCGGGCGCTTCACCGCGGCCATCTGGTACGGGCCGACCTCGGAGGTGACGACCACGCGGTTGCGCGTCAGGTATTGCTTCGCCACGCGCACGACGTCTTGCTTGGTGAGGGCCGCGGCGCGCTTGCTGCGGTCGAGCTCGTGCGCCCAGCCGCGATCGTCGACCACCGCGGTGGCCATCCGCTCGACGCGTGCCGCATTGGAGTCAGGCGCGCGATCGAGCGTCAGCCGGTAGTTGTGGACGACGGCCTTGAAGAGATCGTCGGAGAACGCGCCCGTCTGCACGGTGCGAACGAGCTCGTCGACGGCGGCGACCGTATCGTCGAGCGGGCGCCCGGCGGTCGGGAACCCGCCGATGCCGAGCATGCCGGCCTCGATCAGGCGCACGTCGAAGGCCTGGATGCGCGCGCGACTCGCGTAGTCCTCGGCGAGTCGCGTGACCAACTGGCCGAGGACCACCGTGGCTTCCTCGTCGGCATGACCGAGCGCGACGCCTTGCCAGCCGATCAGGACGATCGGCGCATCGGCACCCTTGACCACCAGGCGCTGCTCGCCGGCGAGCGGCCGCAACGGCCGGGGCTCGCGAGCCGGCAGTGGCTTGCTGCGCCAGCGGGCGAGCTCGCGCTCGAGCGCGGGGATCGCCTCGTCGGCATCGATCGCACCCGCGAGCAGCAGCGCCGCGTTGTTCGGCACGTACCAGGTGTCGTGGAACTGCTCGGCCGCGGTGAACGGCTCCGCCACCAGATCGGCATAGGTGCCGCTCGGCGATGCTGCATACGGATGACCCGCGAACACCGTCGCGTACAGCTCGTCGGTCATGCTCTCGTACGCGCCCTGCGAACGACGCGTGTGGATCTCGTCGAACACCACGCCCGACTCGGCGTGGAAGCCGCGAAACACCGGCGCGGCGACACGCTCGCCCTCGAGCTTTGCCCACAGCTTGAACTTGTTGCTCGGCATGTCGACGCCGAACTGCGTGGCATCCCAGAACGTGAACCGGGTGGTGCGCTGGATGCCGAGGATCGCCTGGACGTCGGTGAGCTCCCACGGAATCGCGTACCGCGAGGCGGCCACACTCTCCGCGTCGATCTCGGCGATCAGCTTCTCCTTGGCCGCGCCGGTCGCCTTCGCGTGCGCGGCGTAGAGCGTACGCAGCTTGTCGAGGTGGACCTGCTCCTTCTCGAAGTCGAGCGTGCCGAGCTTCGAGGTGCCGGCGCTGACCATGTGCTCGACGATGTGCGCGAGCCCACCGACGTCGGTGTCGCGACTGCCCGCGCGCAGCACGAGGCGTGCGTCGATCCGCGGCGTCGTCGGGTTCGGACTGACCCATACGGTGAGGCCGTTGCTGAGCCGGTGGATCGTCACCTTCATGCGATCTCCGGGCAGCGCCTCCGACAGCACGGCTCGCGGCTTCGTCGCCGACAGATCGACGACGAAGGACGTGTCGGCTTCCTTGTCCCGCGTGCTCCACCACGCGGCACCGCCGCCGATCGCAACGACGCCGATCAGGGCGAGGGCCACGCCACGGCGACGCGGCGGAGGAGGCGCCGCGTCCGGCTCCCGAGCGCGCAGCGCGGCGAGCAACGCCTTGGTGTCGGCGAAGCGCTGCTCCGGATCGACGGCGAGACCACGCATGATCGCAGCCTCGATGTGCGCCGGCACTCCGGTGCGCCGCGGCAGCTCGACGAACCTGCGATCGACGATCGCCGCGTGCAGCGCCGCGTGCGTCGAGCCGGCGAACGGCCGGAAGCCGTGGATCACCTCGAACAGCGTCACGCAGTACGCGAACTGATCGGTGCGCGCGTCGGTGGCATCGCCGACGAGCTGCTCGGGGGCCATGTACGCCGGCGTGCCGAGCAGCGTGCCGGTCTGCGTGATCGAATCGATCGCCTCGTCGCTCGGGTGTCGCGGCTCGTCGTCGTCGGCGACGAGCGCGGTCTTGGCGAGGCCGAAGTCGAGCACCTGGACGCGGCCGTCCTTGCCGACCATCACGTTCTCGGGCTTGAAGTCGCGGTGGATCAAGCCTTCGGCATGCGCGGCGGCGAGGCCGTGACCCGCCTGGATCACCACGGCCAGCCGCTCCTCGATGGTGTGCTCGCCGTGCATCCAGTCGCGCAACGTGGTGCCCTCGATCAGCTCCATCGCCACGAACGCATCGCCCTCGTGGCGACCGACCTCGTAGATCGTCACCACGTTCGGATGCCGCAGCTTCGCGAGGGCGCGCGCTTCGCGGACGAGCCGGGCGCTCGCCGTCTCCGACGTACCGTGCAGGAGCTTGATCGCGACCATGCGATCGAGCTCGCGATCCTCGGCGGCG
>JAEYYY010000484.1 GCA_023430775.1 Pseudomonadota bacterium | reverse complement strand
GCCGCCGCGGATCAGCTGCTCGGGCGCCATGTAGCCGAACTTGCCGAAGCCCATCTTCGGATCGGTGGCGGTGCCGCGCAGCGCGGATTTGGCGATGCCGAAGTCGATCACCTTGGTCTCGCCCTCGAACGACACCAGCACGTTCGGCGGCGAGATATCGCAGTGGACCAGGTTGAGCGAGGCGCCATCCTGCGAGGTGCGGCGGTGCGCGTAGGCAAGGCCGTTCGCGAGCTCGCGACCGATGAACAGCGCCAGATCGACCGGCAGCCGCTGCCGGCGATGACCGAGCAGCGAGAGCGTGCGGCGAAGGTCGCGACCCTCGACGTACTCGAGCGCGAGGAAGTACTCGTCGCCGACGCGCCCGACCTCGAACACCTGCGCGACGTTGACGTGCTGGAGCTTGATCGCGACCTGCGCCTCGTCGACGAACCGCGAGATGAACGACTCGTCGGCCGCGAGGTGCGGGAGCACCTTCTTGATCACCGCGAGCTTCTCGAACCCGGCGAGGCCGTGCTTGGCGAGGAAGATCTCGCCCATGCCGCCGCGCGACAGCCGCTGGATCAGCAGATAGCGACCGAACACCTGGGGCAAGCTCGGGTCTTGCCGACCAAATGGGCCGCTCTGTGAAGCCTTATCCAACCCTGGCTGCAACGCGCCAATCCTAACTCGGGCGGCCCTAGGTACAATGATTGTTCGGGGGCCCCCAAGTGATCTGTGCTGACCGCGATAACCCGTTGTGATCCGAGTGGTTGTATGGCCAGGGGCCACTCTGATAGGGTGCCCGAGGATGTGGGTTCGGCCGGCTTTCGCGTGCGCGCTGGTTCTCGGCGCGTGTGGAGGTGAGGGCTCGTTCGACCTCCAGCTGGTGTTGCCGCAGGATCCGACGCTGCGTCCGACCGGCATGACGACGGTGACGGTGACGCTGACGTCGGGAGACAACACGCCGGTCGCGACCACCAGCGTGCTCGACGGCAACTCGTTCTCCGCCGGTGATCTGGCGGTCGCCGATGACGTCCGCATCGAGATCCAGCTGCGCGATGTCTCCAACCGGCTGGTCGGCGTCGGCGAGGCCGCCGAGCTGATCGACATCCGCGCCGGCGAGAACACCGTCGTCGAGATTCCGGTGCGGCGGCCGTTCGTCTACACCAGCAACGGCGCCGCGCTGTTCTCGTTCGATCCCACGCTCGACGCCACCGACGGTGATTTTCAGGGTCAGCTGATGGGCGTCACCGGTCCGCAGGTCGCGGTCTCCGTCGGCGGCGATCGGCTCGCGATCGTGTCGTCGAATTCGATCACCGTGTTCGCCACCGACACCAACCAGGCGATCGGCACGATCCCGCTCGCCGGCGTGACGCGCGATGCCGCGTACGTGCCGGGCACCAGCAAGGTCGCGGTCGCCAGCGATCAGGGCATCGCGATCGTCGATGTCGATACCCAGCAGGTCGAGACCACCGCGGTCGCCGGCGTCGAGCGCGTCACCGTCGGTCCGGCGGCCGATGGCCGGTTGCTCGCGCACGGCCTGATCGGTCGCGTCGCGCCCGAGGTCAACCCGCTGCTCGAGTGCACCGGGACGTCGTCGATCGTCACCATCGATGTCGAGGCGCCGCCGGCCACCGGCGCGGCCAAGCCACTGCCCGATGCGGTGTCGGATCTCGCGGCCGCGCCCGAGAACGTCGGGCTGTTTGCCGCGCTGCCGTGCAGTGGTCGCGTCGCGCGGGTCACCGGCGATATCGAGACGGG
This sequence comes from Pseudomonadota bacterium, assembly GCA_023430775.1. GTDB lineage: Bacteria > Myxococcota_A > Polyangia > Haliangiales > Haliangiaceae > JABFXX01. The sequence goes on along the minus strand of JAEYYY010000484.1, from coordinate 5,626 downwards.
CGATCCCACGTTCGAAGACTTCGCCACGCTGCCGCGCGCCTCGGTGCTCGCGGTCGCCGGCGGGCGCGTGATCGCCGCGGGCACCCAGGAATCGCGCCCCACCTGCTCGCCGTCGTGTCAGCCCACGTCGTCCACCTCGTGCAGCGGTGGCAACCCGTCGTCGAAGGTCAACTTCGTCGACGAGGGCGCCAACCTGATCGTGCTCTCGATCCCGATCGCCGGGGGTATGCCGGTGACCGTCGATCTGCCGGATCGCCGCGAGACGCTCCTCGACATGTCGGATCCGGCGAACGCCCACGCGCAGGTGCTCAACGCGTTCGGCACCGTCCCGCTCGATCTCGTCGCCCTGCCCGGCGGCCAGCACGTCGGCATCGTGACGTCGAGCAACTACTACATCGAGGAGCTGCAGGACTCGGGCTTCACCGTGCTGCCGTGCCTCAACGCCACCACCGCCGACTGGCTGCTGCTCGATCTCGCGAGCGGCTCGTTGTCGTCGCGCGTTCGCACGTCGTGCTCGCTCGAGGTCGGCCAGTCCGATCTGTTCCCGAACTGGAAGTGCGACGTGCCGCCGCCCGGCGAGCAGTCTGCATTCGGCGAGTACGTGCCGCTCTCGGTCGGCGCCCTGTTCGGAGCGCGATGAAGGCGCTGTTCGTCCTCGCGCTGCTCGCGATCTCCACGCTCGCGCACGCGGATCCCGATCCGAAGCGCAAGGTCGCGATCGTCGAGTACCGCGCGGGGTCGTCGGGGCTGCCCGGCATCGCGGGGCGCGTCGCCAGTGCGCTCGGCAAGCAGACGTCGCTCGGCGTGATCAGCCCCGATCAGACGCGCGCGCTGTACGGCGACAACCTCGAGCAGGTGCTGGTCAAGTGCGCCGGCGAGGCCGATTGCGTCGCGAAGATCGGCAACAAGGTCGGGGCCGCCGAGGTCATCCTCGTCGGTGTCTCCGAGCTCGGCGACGTCATCCTGACCATGCAGCGGATCGATGTCGCGAAGGGCACGGTATCGGGGCGCGTCGCCGATTCGATCGCGGCCGGCGCGCAGCCGGGCGATCCACAGCTCGACGCGTACCTGACGCGGCTGTTACCGCCCGGTGATTTCTTGCGCTACGGCGTCATCGACATCATCTCGAGCGAGGCCGGCGCGTCGGTCACCGTCGGTGGCGAGCATCGCGGGCTGACGCCGATCCAGCCGCTGCGCCTGCGCGCGCCGGCGGCCTACGAGATCAAGGTCGAGAAGCAGGGCTTCGTGCCGTTCACCACCTCGGTGCAGCTGCCGCCCGACAGCGAGCTCAAGGTGCGCGCGCCGCTACAGCGTCCAGGCAAGGACGCCTGGTACACGCGGTGGTACGTGCTCGCCGGCATGGGCATCGTCGTCGCGGGTGCGGCCGGCGGTGCGATCTATCTCGCCACCAACGACGCGAGCGATCGCGTGAAGTTCAACGGCACGATCCGCTAGCGGCCGTTCAGGATCAGCGCGGTGCGGCGCTGGTCGTCGCGCAGCACGCGATCGATCCGCCGGTACACCGCGTCCCAGCGCGCCGCCTCCTCGGTGGCGCCCGCCGCCTCGAACATCTCGCGCCGACTGAACGCGGTCAGCGCGTCTTCGGCGATGTGTCCGTCGCCGCGCATCCTCGTGCTGCTGCGCAGGTACGGCAACTCGCGGGCGAGCACGTCGCGGTCGCGCGTGATGTGCGGCAACAGCGCCGTGACATCGGAGTCGTACCAGTACGAGCCGCGCTTCCGCAGCAGCTCGAGCACCGCCTTGCCGTCACCTTCGCGCGCGACCCGGAACGCCTGCTCGAGCTCCTCGGAGTACGCGAGCTTCAGCGCGTCGATCGGCCGGCGGCTCCGGACGACGAGACGCGCCACCGCATCCACCCACAGCTCGCGCGGATCCGGAGGCAACTCGATGTCGAAGATCGTCGGCGTGTAGAGCTGGACCGCCGGGATCAAGGTGTCGAACGGCCGCGAGCTGTAGAGATACTCGCGATCCGGATCTGCGTCGCGCAACGCCTGCATCTTCGCCACCACCTCGCGGGCACGGACGAGCGCGCCGGCCGGATCGTTGTCGAGCACCTGCTTGACCACGCGCCACCGCTCGGCGACGACGCGGTCCATCGCCGTCACGGGCTCGGCGGGAATCCACAGCGCGATCGCGTGGAGGCCCGGGTGCTCGGGCTGGGTGAGCAGCTGATCGGCGTCGTAGACGTCGAACGACGGTCGCGCGAGGAGGTATCGCGTCCGGTAGTAGTTGCCGCCTCGCTCGATCCACTCGACGCGGCGCTCGGGCTCGAACACGGCAAGGACAGGCGCGCACGTGGCGGCGTCGGGATCCTGTGGCGCCGCGGCGAGCTTCTGCAGGCGAGCCGTCGCTTCGCGATCACCGCCGAGGTGCCCGAGGTAGTCGGCGACGCAGTACCGGTAGGTCTGGAACGGCGCGGTCTCGCCACGAGCTTCGTCGCGCGTCGCGCGGGCCGCCTCGCTCCAGCGCCCGGCAGCGATCAAGGTCGAAGGAGACGGCAGCGGTGGTTGCGCGGGCACGAACGGCAGCGGCTGGACCTCGGCGGCCTCGTCGAAGCGACCGAGGTCGAGGAGGGCTTCGTACTCCATGCGGGGATTGCCGCACCGCCGGGCCTCGACCACGACCTGCTCGTAGCGCTGCTGCACGTAGAACAGCGCCGACAGCCGCTCGTCGCAGTCCTGCGCCTCGACGGCGACCTCGTCGAGCCGAGCCACCGTGGCGGCATCGCGATACGGATGGGTTTCGAGATAGCGATGGAGGAAGTAGATGCCGCGCTCGCGGGTCTTGGGCACCGACGCGGCGAGCACGCACGCGTCGCCGTTGGATAGCTCGAGAGGAGCGAGCGGGTCGAGCTTCTCCGCCAGGTCGGGCTGGCACTCCTGGAGCCAGCTGTCGCCGAGCGTGCGATGGATGAACGAGCCGACCAGGAACGTCGCCACGATCACTGCTGCCGTGCGCAGCAGGCCGAGCGGCACGCGGGCCGGCGCCGGCGACACGGCGGCGAGCACCAGCGGCTCCTTGTCCTCGCCTCGCGCGGTCCACGCGATCGCGGCCTCGCGCGGGTGCGCCTCGTGTTGCGACGCCGATGACTCGATCACGCCGCGCACCTCGATCTCGTCACCCGCCGACAGATGCACGGCGACCGCGCTGTGGATCGCCGAGGGCTTGCTGGCCCACGGCACCTGCGAGATCACCGCCTCGGCGCGCTTGTTGTCGACGGCGAGACCGTGCCGCGAGGCGGTGTAGTGCGAGCCGACGGCGATCTGGATCGGGCCGACGATCTCGATCCTTCGCTCGGAGGTCTCGAGCCACAGCGAGTCATCGCGCCAGCTGCCGATCGCGTCGGCGCGGGTCACACCGGTCACCCGGACCGTCGTGGCATCACCACCGCGCAGCGTTCCGCGGATCGAGCCGTGGTTGCGACGGACGATCCGCGCCGCATCGCGCATCGCGCGCCGCGCGCCGAGGTAACGCACGCCCCAGATCGCGCCGAGCACGGCGAGGACGAGCGCGACGACGAGCAACCGCCAGAACAGCGGACCATGGGCGATCAGAAACGGCACGTGCTCCAACGACTACCTCCTCATTCGACAAGCATCAGCGCGACCAGCACGTCGCGATCCTCGAACAGCCGATCGAAGCGGCGATAGACCGCGTCCCACGCGGCGGCCTGCTCGGTATCGCCGAGCTGCTCGAACAGCTCGCGGCGCAGCACGGCGCGGATCGCGTTGGAGAACAGGTCGTGCGTCTGGCCGCCGTGCGGCGGGAAGTAGCGCAGCTCGCGAGCGAGTGCGGCACGGCCGGTCTTCAGGTGCGGGAGCATCGCCAGCAGGTCACCGTCGGCCCACTGGATCCGGAGCGGTCGCAGATGGGAGAGCAGCTTGTTCGCATCACCGTCGCGCTTGATCTCGCTGAACACGTAGTACAGGTGATCGCCGCGATCGAACGTCACCTGATCGAGCGGCAGCGAGCCGCGCATGTAGAGCCGGCTGTACTGGGTGGGTCGGTTCGGCGCCTCGATCGAGAACACCTCGTCGCTGTACAGTGCGACCGCGCGCCGCAACAGCGGGACGTCGCGGAACCCGTACATCACGTCGTCGCGCCGCTGCTCGGCGTCGAGCGAGCCGGCCAGCGCGACTGCCTGATCGGCGAACCGCCGCGCCGCGACATCGTCGTTGTCGAGCGCGGCCGCGGTCGCCTGCTGGCGCAGCTTCAGGATCTGCATGCCCGGCGAGCTGCCCTCGATCGGGAGCCACGCCCACACCGCCTCGTCGCGCCGGTCCTCCGGGTGGATCAGGAGATCCTCGAACCGACTGCTCGGCGTGAACATCTCGCGACCCGAGGCCTCGTGCAGCCGCCGCGTCGGGCCGGTGTCGCGCTCTCCCGCGAGCCACCGCGTGTGCGCAGCGGGATCGATCTGCGCGAGGATGCCGAGGCACGTCCGGCCATCGGGATCGGCGACCAGCGCCTGCAAGCGCGAGCGCGCCTGCGCGTCACCGGCGTGGTGACGGAACAGCTCCGCCTTGCACTGGTCCTGGATCGCGTGCACGCGATGCTGCGCGACCTCCGCATGGGAGTCGAGCCGGTCCGCCGCTTCCGCCCACCGCTTGCCGGCGATCAGCGTGGTCAGCGCGGGCAGCTGGTCGTAGACGCTGCCGCCAGGTGGCATCGCGTCCTCGATGGCGAGTGCCTCGTCGATTCGACCGAGCGCGACCAGGGCCTCGTGCTCGTGCGCGCGATCGCCGCACAGCCGTGCCTCGACGAGGGCGGCCTCGAACTGGCCGTTGTAGAACAGCGACTCGACGCGCGTCTGGCACGGCCTGGTCTCGCGGCCGAGCTCGGTGAGCAGCCGCACGGTCTCGGGATCGCGATACGGGTGGTCCTCGATCAGGTCGTAGACGATCTTCAGCGCGAGATCCTGATCGGATCGCACAGAGCCTGCGAGCACACACACGTGATCGTCGGTCAGCGCGATCGGACCGTCCGCGTTGCGATGCTGGCGATCGAGCTGCTTGAAACGCAGCGCCGAACAGGCGTCGTGCCAGTGGTCACCGAGCGAGCTCTTGATGTACGACGCGACACTGAAGGCGGCGGCGACGACGATCGCGGTCCACACCAGCCCGAGTGGCAGGCGCGCGGAGACTGGACGAACCGCGGCGAGCACCAGCGGCGCGGTCTCCGAACCCTCGAGGGTCCACGCGATGTCGGCCTCGCGGTTCGACGTCTCGCCCTGCCCGGCCTGGGGCTGCGGCACGCCGACCACCACGACCTCGTCGCCGGCACGCAGCGTCCGGACGATCCCGCTGCGCAGCCCGCCCTTCAGCCAGGGCAGCTGATCGCGGACGGCGGCAGCTCCGTCGGCGGGCAGCCGCGGGATCCTGTGCCGCCGCGCGGTGTATCCCGATCCCGCGATCACCTCGAGCTCGCCGACCAGTGCGATCTTGCGGTCCGCGGTCTCGAGCCACAGCTTCTCCGCGCGCCAGCTCGCGACGGCGGCCGTCGGCCTCGTGGTCGAGATGTCGTAGAGCTCGAGCGCGACCGTCGACGCCAGCGTTCCGCCATCGCCGCGCAGCACGCCACGGAGCGCGCTGCGATCGTCGGCGAT
>JAEYYY010000298.1 GCA_023430775.1 Pseudomonadota bacterium | reverse complement strand
TGTGTAAACGACACAGATCGGGACGACGGTGAGCACCGCGGAAGAGGGCTTCATCGAGCTGCGCGCGATCGGCGGCGCCGGTGGTCACGGCGGCAACGGCGGGCGCGGTGGCGACGGCGCGACCGGCCGCAGCGGCAGCGATGCGACGCGCTGGTCGAGCGGCGGCAACGGCGGCCCCGGCGGCGATGGCGGCGCGGGCGGCGATGCGACGAGTGGCGCTCGCGGCGGCGACGGTGGAGCGATCACGGTCGCGGTCGCCGATGTCGATACGCCGCTGCTGATGCTGATCCGCCACGATGTCGCGGCAGGTGTCGGCGGCAGGCCGGGCATCAACGGCGGCGGCGGCAGCGGTGGCTCCGGTGGGCGCGGCGGCGACTCGTACAGCTGGAGCGAGAGCGAGAGCTACACGGATTCGAACGGCAACTCGCAGACGCGAACCACGTGGCATCGCAATCCCGGCGGCTCCGACGGTCCGAGCGGCTCGCCGGGCAGGCCGGGCTCGGCGCGCGTCAGCCAGGGCGCCAACGGCCGCGCCGGCAAGCTGACGATCGAGGTGACGGCGGACGGCAAGGTCGAACGCTACGACTCGCGCTACGACCTGCGGCTCGTCAACTTCTCGCACGACAGCCTCAACGAGGATTGCGTCTACGAGCCGGGCGAGAAGGTGCGGGTGTTCGATCTCGAGGTCGAGAACGTCGGCGGCATGCCGACGCCCGCGCACGACGAGCTCTCGCTGTCCTTGATCGAGGAAGGCTGGGTCCAGCCCGAGCCGGGCGAGCTCCAGTGCGAGAAGGCCCTCGCCGCCGGTGCGCGCCACAAGCCGAAGGGCGAGCTGCTGTTCCGGATCGCGGACTGGACGGCGAAGGAGCCCGGCGATCCGCTCGAGGTCGAGGAGTCGATCCTGCAGCGCGCGCTGCTGCCGAGCGTGCGTCGCGGCTTCGAGCACTACCAGGAGGGCGAGGCGATCGCCGCCGGCAAGTTCGTGATCCGGTTTCCCGCGCGGCTATCGGCGCCGGCGAACCTGCGCAGCCTCGCGACCGGCGAAGCGACGAAGGTGAAGTTCTCGATCACGAATCAGTCGCGGTTCGCGCTCGGTGCGAGGTCCGCGAGCAAGCGCGTGCTCCGCGTGCGCGTGGCCACCGCGCAGGACTCCGAGCTCGCCGACGAGCACGTCTCCTTCACCGCCGAGGGCGCCGCGATCGAACCGAGCATCGGCTGGGTGCGCGAGCTTCCCGAGCTCGGCGCCGGCGATACCGCGGAGCTCGAGCTGACGTTGACCGTCAAGGACGGCGCGCCCGAGTACCGGCGGTTCGCGGCTCAGATCGCGCTCGATCTCGGCAAGCTCGACGAGCCGGCGAGCCCGAAGGTGATCCAGTACCGTGCGTTCGATGTGCGCGTCGCACGGCCGTTCAAGCCGGCGGAGTCGGACCTGCTGCTGGTCGTCAACCACAAGACCACGCGCGACGAGATCGTGGCCTGGGAGGCGCTCGCCGACCGGCTGGCGATCAAGCTCGGCATCTGGGATCTGACGCGCGAGCGCCACCTCGATCTCGAGGCGCCCCTGCAAGGCGACCTGCCGCTCGTCGAGTGGTTCAAGGGCAAGGCGATCGCGATCCTCGACAACGCGATCGATGGTCCGGAAGGCCCGACGTATCCGCACGCGTTCATCTCCGAGGACCAGGCGCGCCGCGCCGCGAGCGCCGGCATCGACCTCTGCTACATCGGCAAGGGTCGCGATCTGCGCCGCGTGCTGGTCCCGGCAAAGCCGACCGAGCAAGCCCTCGTCAAGATCTCGAATGCCGACGACTCGCTCGCGCTGGTCAAGGCCCTGACCCCGAGCCGCGACGCCGAGATTCCGGATCGCGGGACCGCACCGGTGCACCGCCGCTACTGGCTTCGCTGGTGGGCGAAGCCGCAGCCCGACTGGCTGCGCGCGCGGGCACACGATCTGTCGGCCGAGCTGCACCTCGCGATGCCCGAGCAGCGCCATGTCGTGGTGCATCGCTACGCACCCGAGGTGGTCTCGAAGTTTCTGTGGATCAAGAAGTGGAAGGTCGGGACGCTCGAGACGGTGCGCACGCTCGACGCCGCCGCCGGATCGATCGTTCACCTCGCCGCCGACGACGCGGCCGTGCACACCGCGGAGTGTGCGTTGCGACCGGAGACCACGACCGCCCTCCTCGTGATGTTCGACTTCGACGAGAACCTCGCGCGTCTGAAGGCGCTGATGGCCGCACCGGCGGCTACCGAGGAGGATCTCGAGCACCTCCTCGACGCGCTGCTGGTCGACCTCGCGAACGAGATCATGGCCGTGCTCGGTCCGGGATGGCGCGGCGGCAAGGCATCGCGCGAGGCGCTCGAGCGCGGCTGCCCGCGGTTGCGCAAGCTCGCCGATGCGGGGCTCGGCGCCGACTACGACAGCGTCGCCGGCAAGACGTTGATCCGGCTCGCCGGCAGGTTGTGGTTCTTCGCGCAGTGCCAGGTGCTGTGGTGGGAATCGGTGCCGCCGTGGCGGTGGATGCGTCGCGGCACCAAGGTGCGCGGCATGGTGCGCCGCTACCTCGATCGCTTCCTCGCCGGCGCGTTCGGCGAGCACAACGTCGCGACCACGCGCGCCGACGTGATCGCGGTCGCCGAGGCGCTCGAGGCGAAGCACGCCGAAGAGAAGGAGAGTGGCCTGGCGGGTCATCGCCAGCACTGGTCGCTCGAGCTCGCGCGCAGGCCGCTCGCGTCGCAGGGCATCACGTCGGATACCGAGGTGCTGGCGACCCACGAGGAGCGGGTGCTGTCGGGCGACGAGCTCGATGGCCTCGCCGCCGCGGCGGAGCGTGATGCCGCGGCGCGCTCGAAGCTGGTCGCGGCGGCCGATGGCGCGCATCGCGACCTCGCGATCAAGGCCTAAGGAATCTGGGCGGGCTCGGCGGCGATGCCGAACAGCTGATCGCGATCCTCGTCGAGGCTGAAGTCGGTGACGTCGAGCGTGGCGCCGATGCCCGACACCCGAGCCGTCAACGCGCCGCTCGCCGGCAGCGCGACCAGCGACGGGACGATCACCTCGGTCGAGTCATCGAACACGGTGATCTCGAGGAGGGTGTCGCCGAGGTTGTCGCGATACTGGACCGAATGGATCGGTGCGCCGGCGACGGGCTCCCACGCCGCGCCGTCGCGATCGGCAGTGACGCCGGTCGGCGGCACCAGCCAGTCGGCGGCGACCAGCGTCGGCCCCGGCTCGCCGCGCTGGATCAGGATGCTCTGCGCGCCGAGATCGCCGGAGCTGGTCTGCGCGACCGCGGTGAGTCGGTAGGTGCTCGCGCCGAACACGCTCGGCTTCGGCACGGCGACGGCGTCGCCTGCGCCTTGCAGGAACAGCGGCAGCTGGATCACCTCGTCGGCCGACAGCTCGATGCCGACGATCGCGGCGTTGATCGGAAGCCCGGCGGGTGGCGCTCCGAAATCGACATCGACGTTCTCGAGGTTGCCGGCCTCGACGATCTCGAGCTCGAGGCCGATCTGGTTGACGCCATCCTCGACGGTGACCGTCGGGTGTCGTGCCCAGCCCATGATCGTGACGATGTCGTCGTCACCGCCCGGGCCCTGCGGATCGATGTCGACGATCGCGGCGACCACGGTGACCGAGCCGGTGCGCGTGGTCAGCTGCCAGTTGCAGACGTCGCCGACGACGCCGCAGACGTTGCCATCGTTCGGCGTCACCAGGTTGTTGGCGTCGTCGCCGAGCGCATCGGTCTGCGAGTAGAGGACGACCGCGGCCTTCGCGTGACCCTGGGCGAGCGGCTGGATCGTCTCCCAGCCCGGAATCGAGCCCGACAACGTGGCCTGCGGGATGTCGGCGGCATCGAAGGACGTCACCGGGATCGTCGCGTTCGCGCCGTTGACGCCGACCCACACGACCTCGCGGAAGCCAGCGGCGGACACGACGACGGTCTGCGGTCCGGAGGCTTCGAACGTCGCGACACCCTGATCGTTGGTCTCGAGCTCGGTGTCGCCGACCTGGACCACCGCACCGGCGATCGGCTCGTCATCCTGATCGACGACGGTGACGTTGAGCTCGCCGTCGATCTCGCCGTCGCCGATCCCACCGCCGGGGATCGTCCGCGGATCGACATCGTTACCGCCGCCGCACGCGGCGAGCACGCAGCAGAAGAGCATGGCACGCATGGGCTCGATGATACGCCCGGCTCGCCGACGCCCGCATGTTTGTGCGCGGTGTCACCGGGTGACACATGTCAGTCGTCGTCGGCAAGCTCCTCGAGCTTCGCTTGCAGGTCGACGACGATCGACTTGGCCTTGTCGAGCGCGGCCTCGGCTTCCTCGACGGCACCGCGCAACCGATCGACGTCGCGTTGCCGCCGCGCGACATCGCTCTCCGCCGTTCGCAGCGCCGCCTCGTGGCGATGGCGTTCGGCCAGCTTCTTCGCCTTCGCCTCCTCGGCCCGCCGCCGCTCGGCAGCAGCCTCGGCCTTCTCGGCAGCCGCCGCGGCCTCGGCGCGACGCTTGTCGTCGGCCTGCGCTTTCTTGCTGGCCTTGTCGTCGTCCTCGTCGGCTGCTTGTTCGTCGTCCTTGGCCTTCGCGACGCTCGCCGCCAGGCCCGGAATGCCGGCGGCCTCGAAGCCCGGTGGATCGCGATCGTCGGCCAGCTCGCCCGGCGGATCGGGATCGAAGTTACCGGTCGCCGCGATCGCCGACAGCGTGGTCTGGATCCGGCGAAGCGTGGCTTCCGTCGCGCTGTGGTCGGCGGCGGTCAGGATCGCCGCCGCCTTGCTGCGCAGCGCCGTCAACGCCTCGCGATGCGCCGCGGTGCCCGCGAGGTCGCCCTCGCGAAGTCGCTCGGCGGTCTCGAGGAGCTTGTCGAACGCATCGCGCTCCTGCCACCACAGCTGGTTGACCGCCCACGCGGAGATCGGCGGGCGGTTGATCTTGCCAAGCTTGGTTGCGCCCGCCTTGTCGCCGGCGGTCTTGAGCTCGCCGGCGAGGCGCTTGCGCTCGGTGACGAACGCTGCGTGCGGCACTCGGAAGAGCTCGCGTCTGGCGTCGTCGTACGAGATCGACATCGCCGCATGGTACCCCAACGGCACTTGCTCGCCGCGCGGCTCGCCGGCGTAGCAGCGGGCGTGGGCGCTCAGCGATTCCGCAGGAACCGGATCCCGAACACGATGCCGGTCAGCGCCACCGCGCCCAGCACACCGAGCAAGATCGGTGAGCGAAGGCGCCGCCGCAGCTTCGCGGTGTCGCCGCCGAGGTCCTCGATGCCCTCGATGTTCTCGGCGGTCGATTGCGAGGGCGCGGCATGGCTCGAGCCCCACGCGGGCGGATCGCTGGCAGGGAACGAATCCTTGCCTGCTTGGTCGATCATCCAGTCGGGATCTTTCGTCGGCATGGCCTCCTGCGATGCAGTGGCTGTGCCGCGCTCGATGTCATCTGCGAGAGCGTCCCACTCGATGACGAGCGTGACGTAGTCGGGACCGTCGATGCCGTGGACTTCGTCGGGATTGTGGCGACTCATACCTGGAACGGGAGCAAACGGTGCGCCCAGGCTGTCCTTTACTTTCCAAGAGATCCGCGCATGCTCGAAGGGTCATGAATCTCGACGGTCCACGGGCGCCCACGATCGCGATCGCTACGGCAACGCTGGCTCTCGTGATGGGGACGATCGCGCTGGTGGTCGTGGTGACGCGCTCTCCGAAGATGCCGGAGGGCGGTGCGACGGCATTCGAGACCACGGTGAGCGCGGCGGACGTGGTGAAGCTGCGGCGCGACTCCCTCGAGCTGGCGAAGGACGAGGGCGGCATCGTCGGCGCCAAGGTCCTCGACGGCAGCTTGCGGGCCGCGCTCGGTCTCCAGGTCGATGACGTGATCGCCGCGATCGCCGGCCGGCCGATCAAGACCGAGCAGGACATCAACACCATGATCCGCGGGCTCACCGCGCTCGATCCGACGATGCTCTACGTCGACGTGGTGCGCGACGGCGAGCCGATCCTGCTGCGCTGGAAGCTCGACGACAACCTGCGGACGATGCGCCGCAACGATCAGACATCGCGGCCGCCGAGCGACGTCTCGGATCCCGATCCGGTCGACGATCTGCAGGCGGCGATCGATGCGATCCGGAAGATCGACGACAACCACTACGAGCTTCCGAAGTCGACCGTCGAGGCGGTGCTGATCAACCCGATGGCGATGGCGAAGGGCGCGCGTGTGGTGCCCGCGATGTCGATGGGCAAGGTCGAGGGCTTCAAGCTGTACGCGATTCGACCGAGCTCGATCTACGCGAAGCTCGGGTTCTCGAACGGCGACACGCTTCGCACGATCAACGGTTTCGAGCTGACGTCGGCCGACAAGGCGCTCGAGATCTACACCCGGCTCAGAGACGCGACTTCGCTCGAGATCGAGCTGACCCGCCGCGGTAGCGACGAGACCATCCGGATCGACATCCGCTAGGGATCGGTTGGTTTGTCAGATGGCTCTGGTAGTGATCTACCGTTGCCGTGAGTGACGATCTGAAAGAGTTCCTGGCTCGCGCCAGCGCCGCGGTCGCCACTCGGATCGCCACACCCGCGGACAACGTGATCGAGCACGCCGGCTGGGGCTTGCCCGCGTTGCGCGGTCGGCTCGTCGAGCTGTCGGCGCGCGGCGCGTCGGCCACGCTCACGGCGTCGATCGATCTGGTGATCGAAGCGCAGCGCGATGGCGAGCCGGTCGCGTGGATCATGGGTCCGCAAGGCTCGTTCTATCCACCCGATGTCGCGGACAGCGGCGTCGATCTCGCGGCACTGGTCGTGGTGCGCGTGCCGGAGCTGACAGCTGCCACGCGCGCGGCCGAGCGACTGTTGCGATCGGGTGCGTTCGGGCTGGTGGTGATCGATCTCGGAACCGAAGCGATCGAGGTTCCGATCGCGCATCAAGGTCGGCTGGTCACGCTCGCCCAGGCTCACGATGCGGCGGTCGTGTGCCTGACCGAGAAGACGGCAGAGTCGGGCTCGATCGGTTCTTTGGTCTCGATGCGCGCCGAGGCGTTGCGCGTCCGATCGCCGGGCGGGTTCGAGCTCACGCTGCGGGTCCTCAAGGACAAGCGGCGTGGCCCCGGCTTCCAGAAGACGCTGCGCGCGAAGGGTCCCGCGGGTTTGTAGAGCCGGGATCTGCTCTCCGCGTCCGGATTGAACCTGCTGTATTGACACGGCATCTCGCTGCACTGAACAGTTGAGCAGTGACCGTTGCCTGTCTCGACCTGCCCGCGTTGCCGCTGCAGATCGTATGGCGGCGCGAGCCCGCGTGGCGATCGCATCCGGTCGTCGTCATCGATGAAGATCGCCCGCAAGGCACGGTGCTGTGGGCGTGCGAGCGAGCGCGCGCCGCCGGCGTGCTCACCGGTCAACGCTACGCGCACGCCCTCGGTCTGTGCGCCGGGCTTCGCGCGCGCGTCGTGCCGCCCGAGCAGATCGAGGCCACCACGATCGAGCTGCGCGCGATGCTGCATCGGCTGTCGCCGCGCGTCGAGCCGGGTGAACCGGGCACGCTGTGGCTCGATGGTGATGGGCTCGAACGGATCTTTCCCGATGCCAGTGATCGGCACGGGTACGCGTGGGGGCAGGCGATCGCGCGCGCGATCGAGGCGATCGGATTTCGCGGCGCGGTGGTCGTCGGGTTCTCGCGGTTCGCCACCTATGCGATCGCGCGCGCGCAACGCGATGGCATCGTCGTGCTCGCCAGCGATGCCGAGGAACGCGAGCGTGCGGCGCGCGTGCCCCTCGCGCGGCTCGATGTCGAGCCCAAGCTGCGCGATGCGCTCGCGCGCCTCGGCGTGACCTCGCTCGGCGAGATGATCCGGCTACCGGGCGGCGGCATCCTCGAGCGGTTCGGCCGCGATGCCCACCGGCTGTATCAGCTCGCCGCCCGCGAGCGCTGGGATCCACTGGTGCCGGTCGCACCACCCGAGGCTCCCGACGAACGCGCGTTGCTCGACGACGAGGAGCACGATGTCGAGCGCCTGGTGTTCTTCATCAAGGGGCCGCTCGATCGGTTGCTCGATCGGCTCGCCGCGAAGGGCCGCGCGATCACCGCGCTTCACGTCGAGCTCGCCCTCAAGCACGCGGTGCGCGACATCGAGCTGCGCGCCGATTGCATCAAGCCCGCGGCACCCACGCTCGATGGCCGCGCGCTGCTGCGCCTCGTCCACCTGCGGTTGACCAGCACGCCGCCGAGCGCACCGATCAACGCGATCCGCGTGTGGGCCGACGACATCGCCGCGACGCGAGAGCAGCTCGCACTGTTCGCCGCCAAGCCGCGTCGCGATCTGCGGGCCGCCGACGAGGCGATCGCACGCGTGCGCGCCGAGCTCGGTGATGACTCCGTGGTGCGCGCCGTGCTGCGCGAAGGTCACCTTCCCGAGGCCAGCTTCGGCTGGGAGCGCTTGCTACACGTCGCGCGCGCGCAGCCGGTCGAGCGTGTGGTGCGGCCGCTGATCCGGCGCTTGCTGGTGCGGCCACGCGCGTTGCCACCACAGGCGCGCCAGGTGCGCGACGACGGCTGGTTGATCTCGGGGCTCGAGCAAGGCGCGGTGGTGCGCATCGTCGGGCCGTACGTGATCTCGGGCGGCTGGTGGGCGCGCGAGCTTCATCGCGAGTACCACTTCGCGGAGCTGCGCCGCGGCGATTGCTTGTGGGTGTATTACGACCGCGAGCGGCGGCGCTGGTTCTGGCAGGGCGCGGTCGAGTGAATCAGCGCAGCGCACCGCGGATCGCGGCGAGCTCGCGTGCGGTGGCGGTGCGGCGCTCGGGTGTCGCCAGGGCCTCGCTGATCTTGATCCGCCGGTAGCGATGCGACAGCGACTCGGCGTTCGCGCCCTTCTTGTCGACGAACACCTTCAGCTCGCTCCCGACCGCGATGTAGAGATCCGCCAGCTCTCGGGCGGTCGGCTCGACGGGAATCGGTGCCGGCTTGGGCGGTCTGGGCTTCGGCTTGACGATCGGCCTGGGAGGTCTGGGAGCCGCCGAGCCCGGCTGTGGAACCGGAGCCGGCGCCGGTTCGGGCACCGGCGCGGGTGGCGCAGGAGCCGGATCGGGCGCCGCCGGGCGAACGGGCTCGGGCTGGGGCTCGGGCTCGAGTGGGGGCGCGGGCGGCGCGATCACCGTCGTGTGCTTCGG
>JAEYYY010000259.1 GCA_023430775.1 Pseudomonadota bacterium | reverse complement strand
GTCCGGCAGCGGGTGCTCGTGGGCTCGGCAGCGGCGGCGGCGGCGCGGGTGGTGTGACGTTGAGTGGCTTGGGCGGGAACGCCGGGCTCGGCAGCGCGGGGCCGGCGAGCGTGGTCTTCATCGCCCCCATGCCCTTCGCGGTGGACGCGGCAGACGCCTCGGCCGCGATCCTCTCGGCCAGTGCGAGTGCCTCGGCGGTATCGACCTCGGCGGCGAAGTCGGGTGCGAGCATCAGCGTCCGGACATCGGGAGCGGCGCGCTGGGGTTGGTTCGCGGAAGGCCGCGTCTCCTCGAAGTCGAACCTGCCGGCATCGGGCGGCGGTGGTGGCTTCGGCGCCGGCACGGGAGCACGGCCGACCGGCATGTCGAACTCGGAGGGCGGCGCCGACCGGCCATACTTCTGAGATTCGTCGAGCGCTCGCTGCGCGGGCACCGGAGCTCGCGAGGGCGGCAGGTCGAACTCCGACGGTGGGATCGCCCGGCCGGTGGGCTGCGATTCGTCGGGGCCGGGGCGCGCGGCCGGTCCGCGTCCGGACGGGCGAGGCAACGGTGGCGGGCCGGCGGGAACCCCGAACGCGGTCTTCCTCGGATCGGCCGGAGGTTTCATCCGTGCGAGCGGCTGCGCGTTCGGCAGGCGCTGATCGTACGGATCGGCGACGCCGGGCTTGGTGCTCGGATCGTCGGACAGGTCGCCTTCCTGGCGGTTGACGTAGTGATCGCGCGTGCCGGTGCGCGTCAGCGAGTAACCGGTCTCGGCGCGGCCGATCGCGGGACCCTTCTGTTCGGCGTAGCTCGACGTCGTGCGCGAGCGCGGGGCATTCGGCTGCTCGGCCGTGGGCGCCTGTACCTGCGGAAACGTGAGCTCCTCGGGCGCCTGTGGTGCGAGCTCGAGGGAAGGAGGCCCCGGCGGCTCGGCGCTCGGATCGGTGAACGAATCCATCGAGTCCATCGACCCGAACGAGTCCGATGGCGGTCGCTGGACCGGGACCGACTTCGACGATCGCCGCGGCCGCGACAGGATGCGCTCGAGCGAGTTCGCCTGCAGCGCTGCACCGACGGCGACCGCATCCTCGGGATTGACGTCGGTGCGCGGCGCCTTCGAGAAGAACTTGCTGACCTGATCGCGGACGTACGGAATCTTGGTCGTGCCACCGACGAGGATGACGTCGTCGATCACCTCGGGACCGATGTTGGCGATCTGGAGCGCTTCCTTGCAGACCGGGAACGTGCGGTCGATGATGTCGGAGACCTGGTTGACGAACTCGTCGCGCGTGATCTCGATCTGGAGGTTGAGCGGCTTGCCCTTCGGGCCGTACGCGATCTCGTCGATCCGCACCACCGCCCGCGAGCGCCGCGACAGCTCGATCTTGGTCTGCTCGGCGACCGCGCGCAGGCGCATCATCGAGACCTCGTTGGTCCGCAGATCGATGCGATTCTCGGCGAGGAACTTCTGCACCATCTTGTCGACGAGCCGCTCGTCGAGATCGTCGCCGCCGAGGAACGTGTCGCCCGACGTGCCGAGCACCTCGTAGACCTGATCGTTGAGCCGCAGGATCGTGATGTCGAAGGTGCCGCCGCCGAAGTCGTAGACGGCGATCACCTCCTTGAGGTTGCGCGTGTTGCCGTACGCGAGCGCCGCGGCCGTCGGCTCGTTGAGCACGCGCACCACCGTGAGCCCGGCGATCTCGCCCGCGGTCGCGGTGGCCGAGCGCTGCGCATCGTTGAAGCTCGCCGGCACGGTGACCACCGCGCGCCCGACCGGCACGCCGAGCCGCGCGGTCGCGATGTTCTTCATGTGGTCGAGCACGATCGCGGAGATCTCGGGGGGAGCGAAGTCGCCGCCGCGGGTCGCGATCTGCGGCAGCCGGTCCTTGCCTTCCTTGATCCTGTAGGGGACGCGCTCCTTGAGGATGTCGACCTCGGGCGAGTCGAAGGCGCGGCCGATCAGCCGCTTGACCGAGTAGATCGTGTTCGACGGATCGATCACCTTGCGCTGCTTCGCGCCGGCACCGACCACCACGCCGCCGTTCGGATGGAACGACACCACCGATGGGTGGATCTTGTAGCCGCCGTCATCGGGCAGGACCTTGACGACGCCGACCTCGTCCGCGTGGGCGACCACCGAGTTCGACGTCCCGAGATCGATGCCTACGATCGGGTCCTTCAAAACAGCTCCGCCACTACCTTAACGGGGTGGCTCCACGGTGGCCAGAACACGGTCATACCAGCGCTCCATCGAGCGTCGAAACGGCCACATCCACCCGTACGAGGGTCCGACAAACTGGTCGATGATGTGCTCGCGGTAAGGGGTTCGCCTGGGGTAGTCGCGTCCCCAGACCTCCGCCGCGGCACGGATGCTTTCGGCGTACGCCTCCTTCTCGAAGTACGCGCGAAACCAGGCGAGACCCAAGGGCAGCGGCAACAGCACGTAGAGGATCGCCATCCCCGGCAGCGTGAAGCGCCGGAACTGCCGGAGATGGATCGCCTCGTGGCGAAGGGTCACGTAACGCGAATCGGGATCGGTCTGATCCCAGTCGGCGGTGACGTAGACGGTCTTGCCGATCGTCGTCTGGTACGAGCTCAGGTAGCTCGTCATCTTGCCGAACGTGACGACGACGAGGAAGCGATGGATCGCGCGATGGAGCTTGCTCTGATCCTTTCGCACCACACGAAATCCCGGGATCTCTGCGCGCAGCTCCTCGACCAGCTTGGTGTAGCGGTTCACCGTCGATCATCGTAGCGGGAGTGGGAAAACTTGCGTAGCTTGCCGGGCCCGTGGTCGATCTGAGCAAGCTGAACGCGCCGCAACGCGAAGCAGCCGGGCACGGAGGAGGGCCGCTGCTCGTGCTCGCGGGAGCCGGCTCGGGCAAGACTCGCGTGATCACGTTCCGGATCGCGCACCTGCTCGCGAACGGCGTGCCGCCGCAGGCGATCTGCGCGGTCACGTTCACCAACAAGGCAGCCGAGGAGATGCGCGAGCGCGTCGCCGGCCTGCTGCGCGACAAGGCGACGGCGCACAAGCTGACGATCGGCACGTTCCACGCGCTGGGTCTCCAGATCCTGCGCGGTGAACGCAAGGCGCTCGGCATGCCGCGCGGCTTCACGGTCTACGATCAATCGGATCAGATGGGCGCGCTGCGCGAAGCGCTCCGCCACACCAAGGACATGAGCCGGGACGGCGAGCGCAGGTTCGACGTCAAGAGCGTGCTCTCGCGGATCTCGCTCGCCAAGAACGCGTTCGTCGCGCCCGACGAGTACGAGGGCAACCCCGCCGACGAGTACGACGCGATCACCGCGCAGGTCTATCCGAAGTATCAGGAGATGCTGCGCGCGTGCGCGGCGTTCGACTTCGACGATCTGATCGTCGAGCCGGTCCGGCTGTTCCAGCGCGACGACGACGTGGGCCGGCGGTGGGCCGAGAAGTTCCGGTACGTCATGGTCGACGAGTTCCAGGACACCAACCGCGCGCAGCTCGAGCTCGTCAAGCAGCTGGTCGTCGATCACCAGAACCTGTGCGTGGTCGGCGACGACGATCAATCGATCTACTCGTGGCGCGGCGCCGACCCGACGAACATCCTGCGATTCGGCGAGCTGTTCCCCGGCGCCAAGATCGTCAAGCTCGAGCAGAACTACCGGTCGACGACGAACATCCTCGCCGCGGCCAACGAGGTGATCGCGAACAACAAGCAGCGCCACGGCAAGAAGCTGTGGTCACAGATGGCGGCCGGTGCCCCGATCGTCCATGCCGTCGCATCGACGCCCGAGGACGAAGCGAAGTGGGTCGGCGCCCAGATCCACGAGCTCAAGAAGGACGGCTACCGCTGGCAGGACATCGCGGTGCTCTATCGCTCGAACATCCAGGCCAAGATCCTCGAGGACGAGCTGCGCCAGGCGTCGATCCCGTACGTGATGTACGGCGGCCAGCAGTTCTTCGAGCGCAAGGAGGTCAAGGACGTGATCGCGTACCTGCGGGTCGCGCTCAACGTTCGCGACGAGCTCGCGCTGCGCCGGATCATCAACTACCCGGCGCGCGGCATCGGCGCGACCAGCGTCGACAAGCTGGCGCTCGCCGCCCAGGCCAAGAGCGCGACGCTGTGGGACGCATTGCGCGGTGCGATCAGCGGCAACGCCTCGCTGCCCGGGATGGAAGCGCCGATCCTGATCGACGACGAAGGTGTGGTGCGCCAGGTCGAGAGCGAGCTGCGCGGCGCGACCAAGAACGGCGTCATCGAGCTCGTCCACGTGGTGTCGGAGCTGGCGGCGACGATCGCGGACACCGGCGATGTGGTCACCGCGACGCGCACGCTGATCGAGGACATCCGGCTCTACGACGATCTGCGCCAGGCCTCGGGCTCGCAGAGTGCCGCGCAGCGCCGGATCGACAACGTCGAGGGCTTGCTCAATTCGCTGACGCGGTGGACGGAGAAGTTCCGCTCGAACCCGGCGAACGCCGGCGCTGATGGCAACGCGTACAAGGCCGCGCTCGCGGAGTACCTGCGGATGCTGTCGCTCGAGTCCAAGGAAGAGGACAAGGAGCTCGGCACCGATCGCGTCACGCTCGCCACGCTGCACGGCTCGAAGGGCCTCGAGTGGCCGTGCTGCTTCATGATCGGGCTCGAGGAAGAGCTGCTCCCTCACATCCGCACGCTGCAGCCGCAGACCACCGACGTGGTGGCGAAGCCGAACGGTGAGGTCGACGTCGATCACGCGACCGATATCAGCGAGGAGCGCCGGCTGTGCTACGTCGGCATCACCCGCGCGCAGCGCAAGCTGTTCCTGACCCGAGCGTGCCTGCGCGTCGCGCGCGGTCGCTCGGTGCCGCGGACGCCGTCGCGGTTCTTGCTCGAGATCCCCGACGAGCTACTCGAGGTGATCGACATCGCCGAGGAGCAGCGCAAGATGGTGCCGACCGACGAGGTCGCGAGCTTCTTCGCCAACCTCGGCTCGATGCTCGACGACTGAGCTACTGGAGGGTGTCGTTCGCCGGAGGCGTCCGAGGAGGGAGCTTCTTGGTGGGCGTCCTCACCGTCGGCGGCTTGGTGCGTGGCGGAGGACCGTCATCCGCCCGATTCGGTGGCGAGCGCTCCGGTTTCACGTTCGTGTCGCGGCCCGGAGCCGTGCGGTCGCTCGTGCCGACGGTGGGCGAGCTGGTCGGTCGCGAGCGCCCGACGTTCGTTTCGCGACCCGGAGCGCTGCGCGAAGTCTCGAGGTCGCGGGACGACGACGAGCGTGGCGCTGGGTCACCGGTACCGCTGGATGGCGTCCGTGGTCGTTCGTGGGTGCTCGGTGGCGTGCGCGGCGCCGCGAGAGCGTCGTCGTCGTCGGCCGAGCGTGGCGCGCGATTGTCACCGGAGGGTCGGGTGCGCTGGATCGTGCGCGCATCCTGCGCGGTCGAGTTGCCGGCGGTCGCAGGCACGCGAGGTGGGGGCACGTCGCGCGCGGCGCGAGGCGGCTCCGGTGGTCCCGGGTTGCCCGCGGCCGGCGATCGCACATCCACGGCGGGCTGATCGAGACCTGCGCTCGCGGCGCGCTCCGTACGCGAGGGTGGCAAGTCGCCGCTCGCGAGCGCGCTCTCGACCACGGCGAGTCGCGGCTCGGAGATCGCGAGGATGTTCTTGCCGCCGCGCAGCTGCGACGCGCGCTTGTACGTCGCGAGCGCCTCGTCGGTGCGGCCGAGCAGCGCGAGGGCATCGCCGCGTGCGAGCAGGGCAGCCCCGTTCTTCGGCGACAGCGCGAGTGCACGCTCCGCGGCGGTGAGTGCGGGCTCCGCCTGGCCCTGTTCGAGGGCACGCTCGGCGCGCATCAGCTCGATCGAGACCAGCGAGCGATCGAGGTTGGTCGCTTCCTCCGCGTAGCGCGAGGCCTCGTCGTCCTTGTGCGCGTAGTGGTAGGCGAGCGCGATCTCGGCGATCAGCAGCGCGTTGGTCTTCGGCGACAGCGCGTACGCGCGGCGGTATTCGATCAGCGCGTCGTCGACGGCGCCCACCGCGATATAGGCACGCGCGCTCGCGGCCGCAGGTTGCCACGCGAGAGGCTCGAGCTCCTGCGCCTTGCGAGCCGCGGCGAGCGCACCCTCGAGCTCTCGCGCATACGCGAGCGCGTTCGATAGTCCGAGGTGCGCCGTGCTCCACGTCTGATCGAGCGCGACCGCGGCTTCGAACGCCTTGACCGCAGCGTGGATGTCGTCGCGGATCAGCGCGAGCTCGCCGATCGCGAACTGTTCACCCGCGCACCACTGCGCCGGCGCAGCGGGCTGCTTGCAGGCGGTGGCGAAGTTGTCGCGAGCGCCGATCCACACCTGTTCGGAGCGCTGGTTCCCGATCGTCGCGGGTTTCGGATCGTGATAGTCCGCCAGCGTCGCCAGGCCGTAGGCCGGCGTCCCGGTGGGTGGCGGCGTGTGCTCGCCGTCCGTCCGCGTGAGCGCGAACGTGGCGGCGGCCGCGATCGCACCACCGGCGAGCAGTGCACCCAGGACGAAGCGGCGCCGCTGCGGGACAGGCGGTGGTGGCTGTGTCTGCGCGATCACCGCGCCGGCGAGCGAGGTCACCGTCGCGGCGTTGTGGCCACCGTTCGACGACAAGGTCATGGTCTCCGCCGTCGCCGCGAGATCGCGCAGGCTCGACCGCATCCGCGGTCGGATCATCCGCGGCACAGCGATCGCCGCCGAGGTGAGCACGCGATCGACATCGGTGAGCGTCGGCCGCATCTCGGGACGCTTCGCGAGCAGGCCGTCGATCAGATCGTCGATCTCGATAGGCAGTGCGGGCGCGAGCTCGCGAGCACGCGGCGGCTGCTCGGTGAGGTGCTTGGTGCACGCTTCGCCCGGAGTGGTGGCGAGGAACGGCGTCCGGCCGCAACACATCTCGAACAGCACGCAGCCGAGCGAGTACAGATCGGCGCGATGATCGGCGCCGGCCGGGTTGTTCCACTGCTCGGGTGACATGTACGCCGGCGTGCCGAGCGAGCCGGTGCCGGTGACCATCACCGTCGACAGCTTCGCGATCCCGAAATCGAGGATCTTCACGCGCTCGCCGAGCTCGGCATCGGGGACGAGGAACACGTTGTCGGGCTTGAGATCGCGGTGCACCACGCCGGCGTCGTGGGTCGCGGCGAGCACGCTCGCGATCTGGCGACCGATATCGATCACCTCGTCGAGCGGCAGCCGGGTCTCGCGACGGATCCGCGTGGTCAACGCTTCGCCGTCGAGCAGCTCCATGATCAGGAACGCCTGCTCGTGCTGCCAGCCGACGTCGAAGATCTTGACGATGCCGGCGTGCGGAATGCCGCCGACGGCCTTGGCCTCGTTGAAGAAGCGGCGGACGTGCGCTTCATCTCCGGAAACCTCTGACCGCAGGATCTTGATCGCGACCCGGGTCCCGACGATCGGCTGCTCGGCCGCCCAGACCTCGCCCCAGCCACCTCTCCCAAGGCGTTCGACGAGCTTGAAGTCCTTGATCGTGCTTCCGATCATCCGCCCCGAATCCGAATCACGACGTTAGCACGCGTGTCGCACGAGTCGCGGGGAGTCTCGCGAAGTCCGGTTGCCATGCCTGTGATCACATGACGTTCGTGATCCCCGCCGGATCTCTGGTACATCGCCGTCCATGAAATCCACGTACCTCTGGGGCCTGCTCGTCGCTTGCAGCGGCGGGTCCTCGAACTCCCCCGTCACGGGCGGCACCCTCGGGAGCACCCACGATACCAGCGGAGTGCACGACACCACCGGCGCGGGCATGGCGCAGAAGGCGGATCCGGCGCTCGCCGCCCGCCTCGCGTACTCGAACCCGGGTGGCATGTGGATGCCGCAGCAGATGGCGCTTCCGGGTCACGTCGAGCAGTTCAAGGCGATGGGCGCCGCGCTCGATGCCAAGACGCTCTCCGATCCACTCGCCGAGCCGCTCGCCGCCGTGATCTCGCTCGGTGGTTGCACCGCGTCGTTCGTGTCGGACGACGGCCTGATCGTCACCAATCACCACTGCGTGCAGCAGGCGCTGCAGACCGCGTCGAGCGCCGACGACAACATCGTCGAGAACGGCTTCCTCGCGAAGACGCGCGCCGAGGAGCGCTCCGCCGGCCCGACGCAGCACGTCTACGTCGCGCAGGCGTTCCGCGATGTCACCGCCGAGATGCGCGATGGTCTCGAGAAGATCAAGGATCCGGTCGCGCGCAAGCTCGAGTCCGAGAAGCGCTACAAGAAGCTGGTCGCCGAGTGCGAGAAGGATCGGCCGTGGCTGCGCTGCGATCTCAAGAGCTACTTCCGCGCCGGTCAGTACGTCCTGATCGAGAACCTCGACATCAAGGACGTCCGCCTCGTCTACGCGCCGCATCGCTCGATCGGCAACTACGGCGGCGAGATCGATAACTGGGCGTGGCCGCGCCACACCGGTGATTTTTCGTTCTATCGCGCGTACGTCGGCCGCGACGGCAAGCCGGCCGAGTACTCGAAGGACAACATCCCGTACCACCCGAAGCACAAGCTCCGGGTCTCGACGGCAGGTCTCAAGCCCGGCGATCTCGTGATGATCACCGGCTATCCCGGCACGACGTCGCGCACCGACACCGCGTCGGAGGTTCGCCACGAGGTCGAGTGGTACCTGCCGTACGCGATCGCGCACTACAAGGAGAGGTACGCGATCGCCGAGTCGCACCTGAAGGACGACGGCGAGACCAAGATCAAGGCGACCGTCCAGAAGCAGGGCATCCAGAACTACATGGAGAAATACACGGGGATGCTCAAGGGGCTCACCAAGGGTGATCTCCTGCAGCGCAAGGAAGCGCTCGACAAGAAGATCAAGGACTGGGCGGCGCAGCCCGGCAACGAGGCGCACAAGGCGGCGATCGAGAAGCTCGAGCAGATCATCGCCGAGGAGACCCGCACGGCGCGCGTCGATTACGATCGCAAGACCGCGTTCGGCGGCTCGACGCTGCTGAGCACCGCACTGTCGCTCACCCGCTGGGCCGAGGAGCGCAGCAAGAAGGATGCGGATCGCAAGCCCGGTTACCAGCAGCGCGACATGACGCGCGCGCTCGCCGCGACCAAGCAGTTCAAGAAGAAGTACGACCGCACGCTCGATCGCGATGGCTTCCGGCTCGCGCTGACCCGCGCGGCGCAGCTTCCAGAAGCGGATCGCCCGTGGCTCGCCCAGCTGCTCGATACCAAGAAGGGTCAGGTGATCGACGCCGCGTTGATCGACAAGACGCTCGACGCCTGGTACGGCAGCCAGCTCCTCGAGGACGAGAAGCTCCGCCTCGAGCTGCTCGAGAAGGGCACGCCGGCGAAGCTCAAGGCGAGCAAGGATCCGTTCATCAAGGCCGCGCAGCGGATCTGGGCGAACGTCAAGGCCGAGGAGAAGCGCCAGGATGCGAAGACCGGCGAGCTCGTGCTGGTCACGCCGTCGTACGCGCTCGCGATGCGCGAGGTGCTCGGCGGCATGCTGTCGCCAGACGCCAACGGCTCGCTACGCATCACCTACGGCACGGTGCGCTCGTTCAAGCCGATGTCGAAGGATCCGGCCGACTCGCCGTTCACCGTCGCCACCCAGATCCCGGCGAAGAACACGGGCAAGGAGCCGTTCCACATGCCGGAGCGCGTGATCAACGCGATCAAGGCGAAGCAGTACGGCAAGTACGCCGACCCGGCGCTCAAGGGCGAGCTGCCGGTCGACTTCCTCTCGGATCTCGACATCACCAACGGCAACTCGGGCTCGCCGACGCTCAACGACAAGGGCGAGCTCGTCGGCCTCGCGTTCGACGGCACGATCGATGGCGTGTCGTCCGACGTCGTGTTCAACGGCGAGACCACGCGGACGATCCATGTCGATGCGCGCTACATGCTGTGGATGATGGACGCGATCGATGGCGCCGATCACCTGCTGAAGGAGATGGGCGTCGAGCCGATGCTCGACACCGTGCCGATGGATGCGAAGGGTGGCGCGGCACCACACCCGACCGGCGTGAAGTAGCGCAGGAGCACCACCGCGCCTTCGAACGCGGGCGGGGCATGTGATCGAAGTTCCCGCTCTTGAATTCCGTCGCGAGCTCGTGGGTCGCTTGCTGCAGGAGCAGCTCCCCCAAAGGGAAGCGGATCGCGCGCACTGGGCCTCGGACGGGCGCTCTCGCCCTGCAGGCCAGCTTGCGCG
>JAEYYY010000209.1 GCA_023430775.1 Pseudomonadota bacterium | reverse complement strand
CGCGCGTCGTGAAGCGCGGGAACGCACCGCGGATCAGGACGTCGAACACGGGCTGGCCGTCGTCGCCGATCGCGGGTGCGAAGTAGATGTAATCGTCGATGTAGCTCGCGAATGCCGAGGCCTCGGCGGTGAGCTTGTCGCTCGTCACGGCGAGCGTCACCGACGACGCGTACGACGTCTCGGGTTCGAGATCGGGATCGCCGAGCGCGAGCACCGGATACGTCGGCGCGGTGCCGTTGATGTACTGCTCGTCGGCATTCGGCGCGCGCTGCGCGAACGACAGGTCACCCTTGAGCGTCAGCGTCTCGGTCAGACGCTGCGCGACGCCCAAGGAACCTGCGTAGATCAGATGCGCCGTCCCGCACTCGAACGTCTCGCCCTCGTCCTTGCAGCCATCCATCGCGATCTGCCCGCTGCGTACGAGGCGAAGGAAATCGAGACGTGTCAGTTCCGCCTCCCGGATGACGGCGTCGGAGCGAATGCCGAGCTCGACATCGGTGTCGTGACCGACCAGGCGTTCGGTGAAGTACCACCCGTTCGCCAGGCCACGATAGGACGGCACGAGTTGCAGTCCGGCGTAATCGTGGATCTGCCCGGTCACCGACCCGCCGGCAGTTCCGCGCAGATGCCAATGTTCCGAGATGTGCACCGGATCGTGGTCGAACACCACTTCGAGCTCCGGCGTCAGCAGCCGGAAGTTGTATTGCGCGCCGGCGGTCTCGGCGTTGCGCACGACGTCGAGCTCGCGCCGGAAGTCCTGCTGGAAAGATCCGGTCGTGGTGAGCGTGCCGTAAGGGATCTCGAACCGGCCGCGCGCCACTACGAGATCGTGGCGCGCGCTCTGACGTGGGCGATCGATCGCGAAGCTCGACTCGAACAGATCCGCACCCACCGGGCGCTTCGCCTCGGCCTGCGAGAGAAAGTCCTCGATATCGTGCACCCGCAAGCACGCGCACACGCCGAGGTCGGCCTCGTAGTGGCGATACGACAGCGTGTACTCGCTCTTCGTGCGCCGGTAGCCGATGGTGGCGCCGGTCGTCCACTGGAACACGCCGGCGTTGTCGAGCGCGTAATCGGGTGTGCTCGGCGCGGCCTGCCGTTGCAGCGAGCCCTCGAGCTGGATCGCGAGCCGCTCGTTCAGTGCGTGCTGGACGCGACTCGCCAGCGTGCCGCCGCGGCCGTTCGTGGCGCCGATCAGGTGCACCTCGCCGCCGGTGCCTTCCTCTCGCAGCTCCGGTGGATCGACGAGCACGACGCCGCCGATCGCATCCGATCCATAGCGCACGCCGCCTGGTCCCCGGACGACGCGAATCGCATCGGCGACGAATGGATCGATCTCCGGCGCGTGGTCGAGGCCCCAGTCCTGCGACCGGTGCCGCACGCCGTCGACGAGGATCAGCAGCCGCCGGCCGAACTGACCGCGAATGATCGGCTTCGCCACTCCGGTCGCCGCCTTGAGCTCGGCGACACCTGGCACCTCGGCGATCGCGGCCGTGAACGCCTTGCCGCGCGATCGGTCGAGCGCCTCGCCGCTGACGCGTGTCGTGGACCTCATGTCGACCGGCGGCGGCGCCTTGTCGCGCAGCACGATCACCTCGCCGGCGGTCGTCAGCTCGACCTCGATCGAGGCATGGCCCGCGATCTGGAGCAGCCGCTCGGCCGGCTTGTAGTCGTCGCGCTCGATCACGATCGCGAGCGGCCCGCTGCACAACCCGCCGAGCGAGAACCGCCCGGCCTCGTCGGTGGTCGCCAGCAGCTGATCGCCGCTGCGCACGGTCGCGGCGATCACCGGCTCGTGCGTCGTCGCGTCGACCGCGTGACCGTCCAGCGTGCCGGTACACGCGGCATCTGGTGGCGGCTCGGGCTCGGCACGCGCCGCCTTGCTCGTGATCGAGGTCGCGAGCAAGGCCAGCATGGCAGGTCGCCAGCAGTGCCGTCCGATGTTCGGGCACCTTGGATGAGCGGATGGATGGAAATCGGCGATCGATCCGATCGCGGTACTGCGAAACCTCAAGACAGTTCTCCAGGCGAGACGTCGGTGCGAGCACGCACCGTCACCAGCGCGCGCGAACTGCACGCCCGGCTTGTCGAGCGCGCACTACCTCAGACGAGCGCGCGCGGAGGCGAGGTCTTGGGAGCGGACAGCAGGAGCGGCGCCTGCGAATGGGTGGCGAGCGGCGGCGTGGTGGCGCGCAGGGTGATCGCGAGCTGGCTGATCAGCGGCAGCGGCTTGGCGAACACCACCGGCTGATGCAGCGCGAGCGTCACGCTGCAGGCATCGGCGTGGCGATCACCGGGCAGCGCGTGGATGTGCGTGATCGGCGCGGCGTCGTGGCAGTCGGTATCGAACGCGTGGCTGGTGACGCCCGTGTGCGCGTCGGTGACGTGCGCGACGTCGGCCTCGTGATGGCGCGCGAGCACGCCACCACCGAGGAGCAGGACGATCGTCGCGAGCGCGATCGCAGCGCGGGCGCGGATGCGGCGGGCGGCGATCATGAGTGCATATCGACATGCCGGAGCGCGGCTGTCAATGCGTGCTCACTTCTGGAGCAGCTTGCCCTGCAGCTTGTCGAAGTGCGCGGCCACCCCGCTGAAGAACAGCGGACCACCGAGCCGATCCGAGTCGAAGGCGATCACCAGCTCGTTGCCCGTCACCTTCGGTGTCAGCTTACCGATCGCGGCCGCGAAGCCATCGTATGCCGCGGTGATATCGGGATCGTCCGACACCAGGAGCGGGAACTTGCCGTCGCGACTCCAGCCCTTGATGTAGTCGGCGGCCTTCGCGGCATCGGCGGCTGTCTTGTAGCGAACCTTGAAGACGCCGCTCATGAACAGCGGCTCTCTGGTCGTCTTGTCGAGCGAGAGGAACCAGTCGGTGGCGTCGGATCCGTACAGCGACCCGTAGCTGACATCGGTGCTCGCCAGGGCCATCTCCCCTCCGGGCGGCGGCGTCAGCTTCTCCCAGCGCGCGACCGTGGCGGCATCATGCTCGGCGAGCGCTGCCACGACCTGGTGTCGCTTGCCGATCACCACGAACGGGCCCCGCCACGCCGCGTGAACCTTGCCCACCGACTTGAAGTCGACCGCGAGCATGCCGTCGTCGTCGGTGGTCTCGGGGTGCAAGGGGAAGGTCAGGGGCACGCACTTCTCGAGATCGTCGCGAGGGATGTTGCCCTCGACGACGAAGTACGAGTCGCCGGGAACCAGGATCTGGTAGGCCGCGGTGACTCTGTCGACGAGCTGCGACCAGCAGCGCTGCGCCGGATCCACCAGCTGGTTGACGTACGCGAGCACCGGGAAGCCCTTGATCGAGGTCCGCATCACCGACGTCACCTCGGGTGTGATCAGATGCGCGAGCGTTGCGGGCGGCGCGGGCTTGTTCGAGCCGCAGGCAGCGAGCACGCAGGACAGGGCGATCGCGAGTCTCACGGCGGCGAGCCTACGCCGACCGGCATCGCGTAGGATGCCGGCGATGCGTCTCTTCGTTGCATTCCTGATCGCGTGTGGCCCGACCGCGATCCCGGTGACCGAGAAGGTGACCGTTCCCACCAACATGCAGGATGCCGGCACCGAACCGGCGAAGCCGCCGGCGACACCGACGCAGACGCAGGCGCCGATCGTGAAGGGCCCCGGCACTTGGAAGGTCGGGCCCGGAGAGTTTCCGCTACCGGGCGACGCCGACGACGGCACGCCGATGATCGGCAACCTCGTCTACCAGATCCCGCGGCCGCGCGACTCGGTTCACACCGAGCTGGCCGAGCACATCCAGGCGAACGGCTTCACCATCGACAAGGACACGCTGTTCATGGGCGGCTACCGGATGCAGATCACGCGCACCAAGGATGGGAAGAAGTACGACGTCAGCGTCACCGAGAACGACGACACGTCGACGATCATGCAGGTGACTCCGCACTGAGCAGCTGCTGCGTTTCGGTGCACTGTTCTGGAGCAACGACACCCTAACTGGCGACATCTCGTGATGGACGCGTTCGTGCAACGCGGAGGGGCCACATCATGGATGAACGCAACAGCAAGCGCGATCTCGTGCTCGCTCCGAGCGAGTACGCGTACATGCAGGACGTCACCAAGGGCATCGTCAAGACCTACACGGGTCCGACGGTGATCAACCCGACCGCGCAGGAGCGGCCGGTGGTGTTCAACCAGACGACGAAGCTGTTCGAGCCCTGCCCGCTCGAGCAAGCCGTGCAACAGATCGCGATCGCGCCCGAGGGCTTCTATCTGATCCTCAAGAACCCGTCGACGAAGTACGACCACCCGCCGGCGGGCGGCGTCTATCCCTCGCCGGATCTCACCGTCGGTCGCAAGATCAACATCACCGGGCCGTGCGCGTTCGCGCTGTGGCCGGGCCAGATGGTCAAGCTCGTGCAGGGTCACCACCTGCGCTCCAACCAGTACCTGCTGGTGCGCGTCTACAACGAGGACGAGGCGCGCAAGAACTGGAGCACGGCGGTGATCAAGCCCGCCTCCACCGAGGCGACGCAGGGCGAGATCGTCCAACCCATCGCGAGTGCGCCGCAGGATCTCACCGTCGGCAAGCTGCTCATCATCAAGGGCACCGACGTGTCGTTCTACATCCCGCCGACCGGCGTCGGTGTGGTGCCCGACGACGGCGACAACTACGTGCGCGATGCGCTGACGCTCGAGCGCCTCGAGTACTGCATCCTCGTCGATCAGAACGGGAAGAAGCGCTACGAGCGCGGCCCGCAGGTGGTGTTCCCCGAGCCGACCGAGACCTTCATCGTCAAGGACCACGCACGCAAGTTCCGCGCGCTCGAGCTCAACGAGATCCAGGGTCTTCACATCAAGGTGATCGCGCCGTATACGGAGAACGGCCAGTCGTTCAAGGAGGGCGACGAGCTGTTCATCACCGGCAAGCAGACGGCGATCTACTACCCGCGCGAGGAGCACCAGATCGTCCGCCAGCGGGGCGCCGAAGGGCGCGATGATCATCGCGAGAAGCACTTCGCCGTCGCGGTGCCCGCCGGTGAGGGGCGTTACGTGATGAAGCGCAAGACGGGCGAGATCCACATGGTTCGCGGGCCGGCGATGCTACTCGCGAATCCGATCGACCAGGTGATCATCCGTCGCGTGCTCAGTGATCGCGAGTGCGCGACCTGGTACCCCGGCAACGTCTCGGTGCTCGCGCACAACCGCGCGCTGCGCCAGCTCGAGGGTGACGCCGACGCGCGGCCCGGCGCGGTGACGGAGCAGGAGGTACAGAAGCAGAAGAAGGCGCCGGCGCAGCCGGAGCAGTTCCAGAAGCCGCGCACGATCGTGTTCAACACCAAGTACGAGGGCGTGCCGTCACTCGCGGTGTGGGTCGGCTACGCGGTGCTGGTCGTCGACAAGCAGGGCAATCGCAAGGTCGAGCAAGGGCCGACAAATCTGTTGCTCGAGTACGACCAGTCCCTCGAGGTGCTGCAGCTGTCGACGTCGACGCCGAAGACCGACGACAAGCTGATCGAGACCGTGTTCCTGCGCGTGCTCAACAACAAGGTGTCGGATGGCTGCGTGGTCGAGACCGCCGATCACGTCAAGGTGACGCTGCGCTACTCGATGCGCGTCAACTTCGAGGGCGAGCCGCAGCGCTGGTTCGAGGTCGAGAACTACGTCAAGTTCCTCTGCGATCACGTGCGCAGCGTGCTCAAGGGCGCGGTCAAGAAGCACTCGATCGAAGGCTTCTACGCCCAATCGGTCGAGATCATCCGCGACGTCATCCTCGGCAAACCCGATGACAAGGCGAAGCGCGCCGGCATGACGTTCCACGAGAACGGCATGCGCGTCACCGACGTCGAGATCCTCGAGGTCGCGATCGACGACGAGGACATCGCCTCGCTGCTCGGCGAGGCGCAGCACGAGGCGGTGCAGTCGAACATCGCGCTGCTGCGGGCGCGGCGCGGTCTCGAGATGACCCAGAAGCAGGAAGAGATCGCGCGCAGCGAGGCCGACGCGCGGGCCGAGACGGCGAAGAAGCGGGCCGAGCTCGAGGTCGCGGCGACGGCCGACAAGCTGCGCGTCGCGCTCGCGGCGGTGCAGGCGGAGCTCGAACAGGCCGAGGCGCAGAAGGCGGCGGCACTCGCGCGCAACGCGGTCCTCGACGCCGATCACGCGGCGCGACTCGCTCGCCAGAAGGCGACCAGCGACCTCGACACCGCGACGCGTGCCGCCCACCAGCAGCTCGTGCTCGAGGCACTCAGAGCCGAGGTCGAGGCCGCGGTGCAGCGGTTCGGTGCGGCGCAGGGCGGCTTCAGCGAGGCGCTGCTGGCACTGTCGAACCAGGAGACGCTGGCCAAGGTGGCCGAGGCGATGAGCGTGCAGTCGTTCGTCGGCGGCAAGACGCTGACCGACGTGATCGACAAAGTCTTTGCCGGCACGCCACTCGCGGGTTTGATGGACCGCGTCAAGGCACGGACCACGACCAACGGTCATACGCTGTCGCCGGGCTGACGCGGTTCGGTTTACCCTCTGTCCATGAGGCAGAGGCTCGGCGAGATGTTGATCGAGGCTGGTGCGATCGATCAAGCACAGCTGAAATCAGCGCTCGCCGACCAGCGTCGCTGGGGCCGTCCGCTCGGCCGCACGCTCGTCGAGATGCGGCTGATCAAGGAAGAGGATCTGGTCCGCGTGCTCGCCAAGCAGCTCGGGCTACAGGCGATCGATCTCGACAAGCTGACGATCGCGCCTCACGTCATCGAGCTGGTGCCGGCTCACATCGCGCGCCAGTACAACGTGGTGCCGTTCGCGCAGCCGATGAAGTTCCTCGACATCGCGATGCTCGATCCGACGAACCTCGGCATCGTCGACGAGATCCGCATCCGCACGCAGCTCAACGTCCGCGCGTACATGGCGGGCCCCAAGATGATCGAGCGCAACATCGAGCGCTACTACGGCGCCTCGACCCGGATGTCCGCCGAGTTCGAGATCCCGATCGTCGCCGACGTCCAGGTGAAGAAGGATCGCGACGAGGTGTCGATCGCGGCGGTCGAGGTCCGCGACGGCCTGCGCACGTACCAGCATCGCGCGCCGATACCGGACGAGCTGGTGCCGAGCGGGCGGCCGTCGCAGCGCCCCGGGATGGCACCACCGGTGACCACGCCGTCGCTCTCGATCGCGTCGCGCGACAAGGAGATCGATGCGCTGCAGGCGCGGATCTCGATGCTCGAGGCCACCGTCCAGCGCGACGAGCAGGTGCTTCGCAAGCTGCTCGCGCTGTTGATCGAGAAGGGGATCGCCACCCGCGAAGAGATCATCGAGAGGCTCGGATGAGGCTCGTGCTATTGACCCTGCTGTGGAGCTCGCTCGCCATCGCCGATAACAAGCCGGTGCGCAAGGTCGAGCCACCGCCCGACAAGCTCGCCGCCGCCGCCGGCGAAGCGTTCGCGAAGGCGAGGGAGGCCGACGACAAGGGCGACCTCAACGAGGCCGAGCGGCTGTATCGCAAGGCGCTCGCGATCTCGCCGCATCCCTCCACC
Source organism: Pseudomonadota bacterium (assembly GCA_023430775.1). Classification (GTDB taxonomy): domain Bacteria; phylum Myxococcota_A; class Polyangia; order Haliangiales; family Haliangiaceae; genus JABFXX01. Next base: position 673 of record JAEYYY010000209.1, on the reverse strand, counting down.
CAGTACAACCTCGCCGACGTGCTGCGCCGGCGAAAGAGCATCAGCAGCGCGATCGATGGCTACAAGAAGTACCTCGACATGGATCCCGCGGCCTCGGATCGCAGGGAGGTCGAGAAGCTGATCGCCGAGCTCGAGGCGATGCCGGGCACGATGGAGCTCGAGATCGAGGAGAGCGACGCGCTGGTGTTCGTCGACGGCGAGCCGGTGCAGCGAAGCAAGGATCCGAAGAATCCGTTCGTGCTCGAGGTACCGGCCGGCGAGCACGTGGTCGACGTGATCACGGCGATCTCGCACGACAACGACACCTGCCGGGTCTCGCACGGCAGCAAGCGGCGGTGCCGGATGCGCCTCAAGCCGCGCGAGGACGGCAACATCGTGATCAGCGGACCGTCGGGCATGTATCGCGCGTCGATGGGGCGCAGCGGCGAGCCGACGATCCGGCTCAAGGGTCGGTTCTCGCTCGATCCGGGGAAGCACCAGATCTACGTCACGTCGTCGCGCGAGCGGCAGTGCAAGCCGCTCGACGTCAACGTCGCGAAGGGCGACTCCGTCGTCACCTATGTCTGGGCGGAGGTTCCCAAGAAGTGGCCCGATAAAAGAGGACCTGACGGCAAGCCGCAGTGCGTGGACATCAAGTTCAAGCAGCGCGTGCTCAGGTTCTGACCAGTTACGC
>JAEYYY010000148.1 GCA_023430775.1 Pseudomonadota bacterium | reverse complement strand
CGATGCCCTCGAGCGCGCGACGCGCGAGGTGCCCGGCAACGAGGTGCGTGCCATTCGCGATGCGATCGCGGCGCTGCCCGGCGGCGTGGCGATCCAGGTCGGCAACAGCCTTCCCATCCGGACCATCGATCACGCGCTCGCGGCGCTGTTGTCACCCTGCCAGCGAACGCCGGACGGAGGTCCGGAACCTCGGTCCGGAACGCGGGAGCGCGGCGGAATCACGGATCCGGAGTCGCGCTGGCATGCTGGCCTGCACGGCTTGCAGTGTCTGGACAACACGATCGTGCTGACGCAGCGCGGAGCCGCCGGCATCGATGGGCTGATCGCGTCGGCGGCAGGCGCGACGCGGGCCGGCAAGCCGGTGCTGTTGATCGTCGGCGATGTCAGCTTCGCGCACGACCTCGGTGGGCTGATCGCGGCGCGCGAGGCGGTCGCGCCGCTCGCGATCCTGGTGATCGATAACGCCGGCGGCCGGATCTTCGACGGCCTGCCGGTCGCCCAGGCCGGACTCGGCGACGCCTTCGCGCAGCACTGGACCACCGCTCCGCAGATCGATGTCGTCGCGGTGGCGCGTGCACTCGGCCTGAACGCGATCACCGCGTCGCCGTCATCCATCGGGTACGACGTCGTCACGGCGGCGACCGCGCCGGCCGCGACCGCCAGCGTGATCCACCTGCCGGTGTCGCCGACCGGTGCCCGCGACGTGCGCGCTCGCGCGATCGAGCTCGCGCAGCCCGCGCCTCGCGCCGCGCGCGTCTCGCAACCGGCGATCGCGATCGCGCCCCGCAGTTCTGGACCTGTCATCGCAACTGGAGAACGCACATGAGCAAGACGAGCAAGAAGGTCACGATCAAGGACGGCCCGGTCACCTGGACCAAGAAGGAAGGCGGCTACGAGGACATCACCTACGAGGTGTCGTCGGAGGGCATCGCGAAGATCGCGATCAATCGGCCCGAGGTCCGCAACGCGTTCCGCCCGCGCACCGTCGCCGAGCTGATCCGCGCGTTCGACGACGTTCGCGACGATGCCTCGATCGGCGTCGTCATCCTGACCGGCACCGGCACCGAGGCGTTCTGCTCGGGTGGAGATCAGCGCGTGCGCGGCCACGGTGGCTACGTCGGCTCCGACGGCGTGCCGCGCCTCAACGTGCTCGACCTGCAGATGCGCATCCGCTACCTGCCGAAGCCGGTGGTCGCGATGGTCGCCGGCTTCGCGGTCGGCGGTGGTCACGTGCTGCACCTGATCTGCGACCTGACGATCGCCGCCGACAACGCGCAGTTCGGCCAGACCGGCCCGCGCGTCGGCAGCTTCGACGCCGGCTTCGGGAGCTCGTTCCTCGCCCGCGTCGTCGGTCAGAAGAAGGCGCGCGAGATCTGGTTCCTGTGCCGCCAGTACGACGCCAAGGAGGCGCTCGACATGGGCCTCGTCAACACCGTCGTCCCCGTCGCCGAGCTCGAAGCGACCACGATCCGCTGGTGCCGAGAGATGCTCGTGCACTCGCCCACCGCGCTGCGCTTCCTCAAGATGGCGATGAACGCCGACTGCGATGGCCAGGCCGGCATGATGGCGTTCGCCGGCTCCGCGACGCTCATGTACTACACGACCGAGGAAGGCCGTGAAGGCAAGGAAGCGTTCCTCGAGAAGCGCCAGCCCGACTTCAAGAAGTTCCCTCGCTACCCGTGAACCACGAGGCCACGCGATGAGTCCCTCGCCCGATCCGCGACCGCGCTCTCGCATGCGGTCGTCTCCGCTGTCGCTCGGCGCGCCCCGACTCGGTGCTCCGTCGTGGAGCGAGGGCCCCATCGTGGCGACCGGAACGGCCGGGCGCACTCTCGCTGCGACGGCGTCAGGATTGGCGATCGCTGCGTCGAGGAGCACTCGATGACGACCGAGCCTTCCTCTCGGTTCTCGATCTGGGTGCAGGCGATGCGGCTCCGCACGCTGCCCGCCGCCATCGTGCCGGTGCTCGTCGGTACGGCGGTCGCCTCGGCGATCTCGCACGTCGCGTGGCCCGCGGCACTCGCGGCGCTCGCCGGTGCGCTCGCGATCCAGATCGGCACCAACTTCGCCAACGACGTGTTCGATGCCGAGAAGGGCGCGGATGGTCCGGACCGCATCGGGCCGACGCGCGCGGTGGCGGCGGGCCTGATCACGGCCGCGCAGATGAAGCGCGCGATGATCGTGGCCTTTGCCATCGCCGCCGCGTTCGGGCTCTACCTGGTGTCGATCGCGGGCTGGCCGATCGTCGCCATCGGCATCGCGTCGATCCTGTCGGGCATCGCCTACACGGGCGGCCCCGCACTCGGCTATCGCGGCCTCGGCGATGTCTTCGTGATGCTGTTCTTCGGCTTCGTCGCGGTGTGCGGCACGGTCTACGTGCAGATCTTCGACGTGCCGTGCCTCGCGATCGCCGCCTCGATCCCCGTCGGTGCGCTGGCCACCGCGATCCTCGTCGTCAACAACCTGCGCGACCGCCACACCGATGTTCGCGCGGGCAAGCGGACGCTCGCCGTGCGCTTCGGTCGCGGCGCGGCGTTGATCGAGTACGCGCTGCTCCTGATCGCGGCGTACGCGGTGCCGGTCGTCCTCGCGCTGACCGGTCGCCCGTGGGCCGCGCTCGCGCTGCTGTCTGCCCCGCTCGCGTTCGTGCGCATGCGTGCGCTCGCCGTGGCGGTCACCGGGCCGGAGCTCAATCGCTCGCTCGCCGCGACGGCGCAGCTCCTGATGCTGCACGGGGCGCTGTTCGCCGCCGGCCTCGCGCTGTCGCGGGGTGGCTCGTGCTGCGACTGACCGAACCGGCGCGCTGCTACGTAGAGCTACGCATCCGTCGAGGTGAGCGCGCCGTTCGCCGTCGGACCAGTGGTATCGCGCGCGCGTGCCAGCCATGATGACGATCGTGGATGGAGCTCGGGCGCGGGGGGCGGCAGTGATCGCGATCGTGGACATCGCACGGCGCGAGCTCGCGTGGACGCTCGACGGCAAGGGCGCCGCCCGTGGCACCACCGAGCGCGCCGGCATCGTGATCGAGGCGCGCACCTCGGAGGGTCTCGTCGGGCGCGGCGAGGCTTCACCGTTGCCGGGCATGTCGCGCGAGACGCTGGCCGATGTCCGCGCGGAGCTCGACGCGTTCGCAGCGCGGATGCCGCTATCGATCGCGAGCAAGGAGGACGTGTTCGCGCTCGCCCAGTCGGTGAGCTCACCCGCCGCGCGCTTCGCGATCGAGACGGCGCTGCTCGAGGCGCTCGCGCGATCGCGTGGCACGACGATCGCGGGCCTGCTGGCCGATGACGCACCCGACGACGATTCCGCGCTCGCTGCCGCCGATCGAATGCGCGCGGCGGTCACCGTCGAGGTGGTGACGCCCGATGCGTTCGCCGAGCACTCTCCACTCGCTACGGCCGCCGATCGAATGCGCGCGGCGGTCACCGTCGAGGTGGTGACGCCCGATGGCGGTGACCGCGTTGCGTCCGCCGAGGATTCTCCACTCGCTGCGGCGGTGGATCGAATGCGTGCGATCGTCGCCGGCGATCCGGCGGTCACCCTCGAGGTGGTGACGCCGGCCGCGCCAGCGGGGTCGCGAGTCGTCGACACGGTCGCCGAAGCCCTCGCAGCCATCCGCGATGGCGCGCGCTGCCTCAAGATCAAGGTCGGCGATCGCGAGCTCGACGACGATGTCACGCACGTACGTGCGATCGCGGCCACCGCACCCCACGCGACCCTGCGGCTCGATGCCAACCGGCGGTGGCCTCGCGCCGACGCGATCGCGCACCTCGCACGCTTCGCCGACATCCCGGCGCTCGAGTACATCGAGGAGCCTTGCGCCGGCGCGCACGAGCTGCTTCGCGAGGCGCTGCCGGTTCGCATCGCCCTTGACGAATCGCTCGCCGAGCTGACCACCGATCAGATCTTCGTTGCGCTCGAGTCGCCGCACCTAGGCGCGCTGGTGCTCAAGCCGACGCTGCTCGGTGGCTTCTCGCCTTGCATCGCACTCGCTTCGCTGGCCCGGCTCGCGAACAAGCCCGCGATCGTGACGCATACGCTCGAGAGCCCGATCGGACAGGCGGCGTGTCGCGAGCTCGCGCGCATCGTTGGCGGCTCGCACGCGCATGGAGTCCTGCCCGGCACCCGAGCGATCGATCCGAGCGGCGGTTTCTCGCACGAGGTCGCGTTGGGCGACTCGCAGGCGCATGGAGTCCTGCCCCACCACCGAGCACTCGATGTGCCCGGCGGACTCGCGCAAGGGCCTGGAGTCTCGTGCGGCGACGCTGCGCGCGCCCCCTCGCCCTCGAACGGCGAGCACCGAAGTGTATCGGCGGTCGAAGGATCCCGAGGCACACCGCACGTTCATGTCGCGACGCCAGAGCTCGAGACCGTCGCGACGGTGTGGGCCGCGCTCGATCGACGTTCGCCGATCGCGCTCATCCATCACGCACTCCCCGCCGACGAGATCGCCCGGCGACGCGAACAGCTCACCGCCGATCGAGTCTTTGCGGGTTTGCAGCGCTCCCCTCTAGGGTCCCTTTTTGGCGAGATGTCTAGACCGTCTAGACATGTCGCCGAAAAGGGACCTGACACCGGAGCGTCGCAAGTGCGCGAAACGGCATCAACGATGGCCGGCAACCGCACTTCGGAGACCGCCAACAGCGGCACCACGCGCGTCGAGCTCGACACCCGCCGGGACACTGCGAACGAGCGCGGAACGGTATCGACGACCGGGGTCCCCGCCGCCGCTTCCGAGACCGCGTCAGGCGCCGAGCTCGATCCTGCTGTCACCGGAGCCTCGCCAGTGCGCGGAACGGCATCGACGACCGGGTTTCCCGGCGACGCTGCCGTCGTGCTCTTCACGTCCGGATCGACGGCGGAGGCGCGGGGCGTCGTGCTGTCGCGTGCTGCGGTCGAGGCTGCGGCTGCCGCGAGCGCCGAGCACCTCGGGTGGCGCGACGATGACTGCTGGTTCGTGCCGCTGTCGCTCGCGCACGCAGGTGGCCTGGCGGCGGTCGTTCGCTGCTGGTTCGCGAACAAGCCGATCGCGCTGCTCGACGGCAACTGGGATCGCGGTCGCGCCGCGGCGCTGCTCGAGCACTGCACGCTCGCCTCGCTGGTGCCGACGCAGCTCGCCGATCTGCTCTCCGATCCGGCGTGGCGCCCGCCCGCGCGCCTGCGTGCCGTGCTTCTCGGCGGGGCGGCGGCCAGCCGACCGCTCCTCGCGCAGGCGGCCGCGCGCGGCGTTCCATTCCTGACGACCTACGGCATGACCGAGTCGTTCGGCCAGCTCGCCACCGCGCCCCTCGACCGCGCCGGCGATCCCGATGCGCCGCTCGTGCCGTTGCCCGGCGTCGCGCTGAGCGGCGGAACCCGCGAGGCGCCCGCGCCGATCCGCGTCCGCGCGCCGATGCTGGCGACGCGCTATCTCGATGGCGAGCCGATCGCGCCCGACTTCACGACCCGCGACCTCGGCTACCTGGAGCACGGCGCGCTCGTCATCGTCGGCCGCGTCGACGACGTGATCATCACCGGCGGCGAGAACGTC
>JAEYYY010000125.1 GCA_023430775.1 Pseudomonadota bacterium | reverse complement strand
CGTGAGAACTGGATGATCGTCCCGCAGCTGATCAAGGCGCGGGTGATGAACCTGCAGTCGATCCGGCGGGCGTTCGGCAGCGGCCAGCATCACTACGACATCGGCAACGAGCTGTACGAGGCGATGCTCGATCGGCGGATGCTCTACACGTGCGCGCTGTGGTCGACCGGTGCCCGCACGCTCGAGGAGGCGCAGGAGGCGAAGCTCGAGCTGGTGTGCAAGAAGATCGGGCTTCGCGCCGGCATGCGCGTGCTCGATCTCGGGTGCGGCTGGGCCGGGTTCGCGTCGTACGCGGCGGAGCGATACGGGGTCGAGGTCGTCGGCTACACGGTGTCGGAACAACAGGTTCGCTACGCGAAGGAGCACTACGCGAAGCTGCCGATCGACATCCGGCTCGACGACTACCGGAAGGCGAGTGGGACGTATGCCGCGGTGGTGTCGATCGGGCTGATGGAGCACGTCGGGCCGAAGAACTATCGCGGCTACTTCGAGCTGGCGGATCGCTGCCTGGCGCCGGGCGGCGTCGCGTTCGTCCACACGATCGGCGGCAACAGGCAGCGCCCGCACATCGATCCGTGGTTCGACAAGTACGTGTTCCCGAATGCGACGCTGCCATCGCTCGCGCAGCTGATCGCGGCGATGGAGGACATCTTCATTCCCGAGGACGTCCACAACATCGGCGAGGACTACGATCCGACGCTGATGGCGTGGTTCGGGCGCTTCGATGCCGCGTGGCCGAAGCTGCGCGCGCGCTACGACGAGCGGTTCTATCGGATGTGGAAGTTCTATCTCCTGGCGAGCGCCGGATCGTTTCGGGCGCGCGCCCAGCAGCTGTTCCAGATCGTGATGACCCGGCGCGGGACGCCGGCGCCGGCGGGGCGCCGCGGCTGAGCTCGTGATCGCGCGCGCATCGCGAGGCATCTCGCCTCGCGCCGGGCGCGCGTCACGGCGGATGGCGCGATCCGGCGAAACGCGGCCCAGGTGAAAGGAATCGGCTTCGCCGCCGTGATACCAGGGCTTATGACTCGCCTCGCTTCTCGTGTTCGCAGCGTGCTGCCTCGGGTTCGTCATGTCCTCCTGCTCGCCACCGTGGCGGCGTGCCCCGGCACCAAGGGGCCTGCCAAGGCGATCGAGCAACCGGCGCCGAGCGTCGGCGACGCCGACCCATCGATGAAGGAGACGCCCGCGATCGTGGCGTGCACCGAGCCGGCGTACGCCGATCTGATGGCGATCGACTGGAAGCCGGAGCTGCGCGGCGACTTCGAGGCCGCGATGAAGGAGGGGCTCGCGGTCGTGTCGTACGACTGCAAGTCGCTGAAGCTGCAGCCCGGGTGCTCGCTCGAGGGCGGCTACGGCTATCTCGGGACCACGCGTCGCGAGAAGAAGATCGAGATGAGCACCAAGGACGAGCTGGCCGCGAACCTGCCCGTCGGCGGGCTGACGTGGCTGTCGGATCTGGGCGCGAAGTTCGGCCGCGGCACGAGCCTGGCGGCGCGGATGGTGATGGTCGGCAAGCAATCAGCGGCCAAGAAGCAGGCGACCAAGAGCGACCTCAGGGGCGGCTGCGACGGCGCCACCCACTACGTGCGAGCGGCGACGATCGGTGCGTTCGTGGTGGCGAGCGGCTCGCAGGCCGAGCTCGCGGCGAACGTCAAGATCGTCGGCAAGGGCGCGAGCGCTGGCTCGACGAGCGAGACCAAGATCCAGTCGGAGGACGGCGACGTCGACGCCTGTCAGAAGTCGACGTCGGATGACAAGAAGCCGCCCGAGCAGTGCGGCGCGCTGGTGCGCATCGAGCTCGAGCCGATCGGCGCGGGCGGCGTGGCGGCGAACGAGCCGCCGCCGGATCTCGAGATCCCGACCTGTCCGAAGGGCTTCGCGCGCGGTGACGATGGCGTGTGCCGCAAGCCCGACAAGCCGCACCAGTGCAAGCTCGGCGACGGTCCGGACTGCACGAAGCAGTGCGAGGCCGGCAATGCCGGGAGCTGCGCGGCGCTGGCGTCGATGCACAAGTCAGGAACCGGTGTCGCGAAGGACTGGGCGAAGGCGGCGTCGTTCGGACAGAAGGCGTGCGACAAGGACTTCATCGCGGGGTGCCGGATCGTGGCGGCGGCGAAGCTGGGTGGCGAGGGCGTCGACAAGGACGTCAAGGGTGCGATCGCGCTGCTCGACAAGGCGTGCAAGGCCGGTGACGGCGTCGGCTGCGTCGATCTCGGCGTCGCGCAGCTGAGCTCGAAGGGCGTGGCGGAGCAGTCGCAGTACTCGTTCCGGCGCGCGTGCTACGGCGGTGGCCAGGCGGATGGTTGCGCGTGGCTGGGCTCGCTGTACGCGCAGGGCAAGGGCGGCGTCGGTGCGAGCCCGAAGCTCGCGGTCAGCTTCCTCGAGAAGGGGTGCAAGGATGGCTCGGCGCGCGCGTGCGACGGCCTCGGCGATCTGGTGAAGGCGGGAAAGGGGACGGCGAAGGATGCGAAGCGGGCGAAGGAGCTGTTCGACAAGGCGTGCACCGGCGGACACGCGCCGGCGTGCAAGAAGAAGTAGCGTGACATCGAGTCACTCGAAACCACCGCGAGGCGATTGTGTGAACGGCGGGACCATGCAACGAACGCGTCATGAAGTGTCGCGTCCTCGTTGTCGCCCTGCTGACCGTCACCGCGTGCAGCAACAAGAAGAAGCAGGAAGGTAAGGAGCCGCCGGTTCCACCCGAGCCGATGGTCGCGAGCGGCAGCGCGACCGAGCCTGCCAGGGACACCAAGCTCGTCGAGCGCGGCGAGTACGTCGCGGGCGTGCTCGGCTGCGGCTTCTGCCACGTCGGCGTCGGACCGACGGGACCGGATCCGTCGAAGATGTACGTCGGTGGCCTCGAGGTCCCGGAGAAGTTCGGCACCTGGCGGTCGCCGAACATCACGCAGGACAAGGCGACCGGCATCGGCGGCTGGACGGACGAGCAGATCGCCGCGGCGATCCGCGAGGGCACGCGGCCCGACGGTTCGCAGCTCTACCCGATCATGCCGTACATGAACTACAACCGGCTGACCGACGACGACACCAAGGCGCTCGTCGCGTTCCTCCGCACCATCAAGCCGGTGGAGAACAAGGTCGAGCGCACCAAGGATCTCGCGCTGCCGAAGGTGCCCGCACCGAAGCCGGCGAACGCGCCGGATCCGGTCGACGATGTGCAGAAGCATGGCGAGTACCTCGTCACGATCATGCACTGCGATAACTGCCACACGCCGATGGGGCCGCAGGGCCCCGATCGCACGAAGCTGTTCGCGGGCGGCATGGAGTTCGAGATCCCGTTCATGGGAACCGGCAAGCTCTACGGCTCGAACATCACCTCCGATCCGGAGACCGGCATCGGCAAGTGGTCGCAGGCGGACATCGAGAAGGCCGTCAAGTTCATGACCCGCCCCGACGGCACCGTGATCCAGGGCCCGATGCAGTACTACCTCGGGGGCTGGAGCAAGCTGACGGACACCGACCTCCACGCGATCGGTTCGTTCGTGAAGGCCATCCCGCCGATCAAGAACAAGGTGCCGAAGTCGACGTTCAAGCCGCACCAGGGCCCGCCGCCCGGCGCCGGCTCGGGCAGCGCCGCAGGATCGGGCAGCGCGGCAGCCGGTTCGGGGAGTGCGGCCAAGCCGGCAGCAGGCTCTGCCGCTGGAAGCGCTGCGAAGCCCGCCGCGGGATCCGCCGCTCCGGCCGCGGGTAGTGGCTCCGCGAAGTAGTTACTTCGACGAGCCGCCGCGCTCGTTCCATTTTCTGCGGAACGACGCGGGACTGTCCTCGGCCTGATAGTGCTCGGTGCGGTCGCTCGTGATCTTGCCGGTCCTGTCGAAGGTCACGTGCCGGGTATCGCTCCATGGCTCGCCGTGGATCATGAACCCCTCCTTCGCGACATAGACCGCGGCCTCGAGCGTGCCGTCGGCGCGGAAGGTCAGCTGAGCGCGCGCAGGAAACTCGATACCGACGAGCTTGGCCGGCTTGCCGAGCGTGACCTCGTGAAGCTTGCCGCTGGGGTGCAAGGAGAAATCGGAGTCGATCGTGAGCGAACCGGCGACGATCGGATCCGAGGTGTAGCCGCCGATCACGCGGCCCTGGTCATCCCAGACGACGCTGTTGCCGGGAACCAGCTTGAGGCCGGCCGCGGTGTAGGGCTCGTCGAGCGTCATCGCGGCGACGCGACCGCTGGGATGGAACGAGATGCCTTGCCCGACCCGCGCGCGAGGCGAACCGCTGCGTGGCCCGGCGAGCTCGCAGTAGCGGAGCTTGCCGTCGTCCTCGAGCGCGAACAGCGCCGCACCGCAGCGCACCTTCGAGCCATCGGCGAGCGTGCGATCGAACGGCACCCGCGCGTGTGACTGGTAGAGGCGGCCGTTGGAATGGAACAGCGTGTACTTGTTCGCAGCGACGGGAATGCCATCGACGATCACCGCCCTGGCCGTCGTGCACATCACCAGCTTCTTGGTCTGCGTGTTGAAGCCGAGGTCGTGACCCTTCTTGCAGGTCACCGGGCCGCCGGGCTCGTCCTTGGTCAGCTTGCGGCGCGAGATCGTGCCGGGCACGCAGGGCGTCAGCTCGCAGAACGCGCCCTTGTTGTCGACGATCACCTTGTCATCGGCCACCGCAGTTGCGGCGAGCAACCCCAGACACACGACCGGTCGGGCGAGCACGCCTCGACGCTAGCGCAGCGCCCGGGGCGACGCCACGCTTTCGATCAGCTGCGACCCGGGAGGCTGACCACGAAGCGCGGTCCGTCGGCGCCGGGGACGCAGTGGATGGTTCCGCCGTGCGCCTCGGCGACCAGCCTGCAGAAGTAGAGACCCATGCCGCGCTTTCCACCGGTGGCACCGCGCACGTACTTGTCGAACAACGTCCCGCGGATCTCCTCGGGGATCTGCTGGCCCGAGTTGCTGACGCTGAGGACCACGCTGTGGACGTCGTTCCAGCGCCGCGCCGCGACGACGATCTCGCCATCGCTGGTGAAGCGCAGCGCGTTGCCGACCAGGTTGTGGAGCACGCGTTCGATCAACGCGCGGTCGAATCGAGCCTCGAGGTCATCGGGGCAGTCGATGCGGACGCGAACGCCCTTCTTCACCGACGAGATGTTCACCTCGAGGATCGAGGCCAGCACGGTGGCGACGGCGTGCGGCGCCACCGCTGGCTTGACCGCCGCATCCTCGAAGCGAGCGACGTCGACGAAGTTCGCCACCAGTCCCGACATCCGGCGCAACGAGCGGAGCGTCGCCGCGAACGCCTCCGCCAGATCGCTCTCGAGCGCGGCCTCCTCGGCGATGTACTGGAGGTTGCCGAGCGCGACGGCGAGGCTGTTGTTGAGGTCGTGGGCGAGGAGCGCGCTCGCCTCCGCTCCGTAGGTCATCCGGCGGTCCGCCGCTTCCTTCGCGACCCGGATCTCGACGAACGCCCGCTGCTTGCGCGATGCCGCTGCGAGCCGGCGCTTGATCTCGAGGAGACCGGTGGGCTTGACGATGAAGTCATCGGTACCTGCGGCGAACGCATCGCGGCGGTGTGCTTCGTCGTCGTGGCCCGTCATCACGATGACGTGGATCGACGAGCCGCCGCGCTCCTTGAGCCGCTCGATCACCTCGAGCCCGCCGGTGGGCATCTCCAGATCCACGATCGCGGCATCCGGCGGGGAGCTGTCCGCGAGCAGGATCGCCTGATCTCCGTCGTGCGCGGTCAGCACCTGATACCCGGCCGCCGCGAGCCCGGCTGCGGTCTGCCGGCACAGCTGTTCGTCGTCGTCGACGACCAGGACTCGCAGCAGTGTCGGTTCGCTCTCGAGCTCCATCCCCACCATCAATTCTTGCGCTTGCGACGCCTCGCCGGCCTGCGCTTCGTTGTCGCGGCTCCGCGCGAGAACATGGCGCCGACCACGTCTGCCAGATCGAGCAGCAGCCGGGCGTCCTCGCGATCGAACTTGCGCCGTCCGGAATGGCTGATCACCCAGATCGTTCCGATCGGGGTGTTGCGCTCGAAGATCGGGATCAGCAGCAGCTCGGCGATCGGAGCGATCGTCTCGAGATAGGCGTAGTAGCGCTCCGGGTCCTGGAACAGCTGCACCGCATTGCGCTCGATGCACACCCCGCACGGACTGAAATCCGCGGGCGTCCAGCCAGCTTCGAAGCGCGCCATCCGCCCCTGCGTCGCCCGCCACCGAAAGATCTCCTGGTCGTCTCGAACCTCGAGGATGCTGAAGCCCGACGAGTCGGCCTTGCATTCGGCGAGCGCGAACCGTGCGATCTCCTGCATGACGTCGCGTTGGGGCGAGCGCGCGATCAGCCGTGCGATGCCGAGGAGGGTCTCGACCTCGCGCTCGAGCCGGCGCGGTCGCGACGGGCGGGTCGTCAGGATCTCGGTGGCGATGATGCCCTCGAGTGGCTCTCGCGTTCGCGTCTTGGTCGTCCGCAACCAGCTATCGATGTCGTCCGCGAATCCGAGGACCGCGCTCCTTCATGCACCGGGACGACGCACCGGTAACCCTCGAAGCGTCGTCCAGCGCTGCGCCGTCCGGACGCCCACTCCCAGGTAAGAGGAGATCTCCTTCCACGACTTCAAGATCCTTCGCTGCGCGGTCATCACCTCACTCGGAAGATTCCGTATCTCGAAGTTGGCGAGCGCGGTCACCCTGGCTCGGCGGTGGCGCTTCCTGGCGCTTGTTGGCAGATCACGATCTCGCTCGGAGATGGTTTCATGGGCGTGACCGGCCGCAGCAGTACCGAGGCAGGTGCCGAGGGAAATCGTGCGAGACCCATTTGCCGAGCAATTGTCTGCCGAGGACCAGGCGGCGCTGCGGGAGTTGTGGTGGTTCTACAAACTTCGCAACACGGCGATCGCGAACCACCTCCGCGAGGCCGTGACCGGGCGCGCGGAGCTCGCTCGCGTGCTGGCGACCCTCACGCAGGGTGTCGACGGACTTCACGAGCGTGCGCTGCTCGCGGGAGAGTGGGAGCCGCTCCTCGCCACGATGCGCGAACGCGGCGCGCAGAGCTCCGAAGCGGGGATCAGCTACGCCGCGTGGCGCCAGATCACGCGTGCCTGTCGCGATGCGATCCAGCGCGAGCTGCGGCCGATGATCGACGGAGACCCGGTGCCGGCACTCGCGATCTGGCGCGGCGCCAATCTGCTGATCGAGATCACCGCCGAGTGCATCACCGACGCCTATCTCGCGATCGACCAGCACGCGGTGTTCGAGCGCAGTCCGCTGCCGATGTGGATGCTCGACCGCGACACGCTGCGGTTCCTGATGGTCAACGAGGCCGCGGTCCGCCACTACGGCTTCACGCAGGAGGAGTTCCGCGCGATGACTCTCGCGGAGGTGCGGCGCTCCGAGGACCTCGTCGCCTTGCGCGAGGAAGCCGAGCGTGCCGAGCTGGCCCCGCGCGCGCGAAAGCACTGGAAGAAGGACGGCACGACGATCTCGGTCGAGATTCACGCGACCAACTTCGAGCTCGAGGGACGTCCGGTCCGGCTGTGTCTGATCAGCGACGTCACCGACCGCGTGCGTGCCGAGGAGGTGCTGCGCAAGACCGAGGAGCAGCTGCATCACGCCCAGAAGATGGAGGCGCTCGGCCGGCTGGCCGGCAACGTCGCGCACGACTTCAACAACATCCTGACCGTGGTGCAGACGTACTCGTGCCTCCTCGAGGATAGCTTCGATCGCGGCGACGAGCGGCTCGCAGATGCGAGCGAGATCCGCCGGGCGGCGGAGCGGGCGCAGGGCATCACGCGCCAGCTGCTGACCATGAGCCGGCGGGGCGTCGTCGAGCCGCGAACGCTCGATGTCGACGAGGTGGTCGCCGAATTCAAGCCGATGCTGGAGCGCTTGCTCGGCGAGACGATCACGCTCGTGGTGCGCCCCGGTGGCGCGCCGACCATCGTCGCCGACAAGGGCCAGATCGAGCAGGTGCTGATGAACCTCGCGGTCAACGCGAAGGACGCGATGCCCGCCGGTGGACGGTTCACGATCGAGTCGCGCGTGCTCGAGCTCGAGACCGAAGCCGCCGGGGCGCGCAAGCTATAGCCGGGTCGCTATGTCGAGCTCGCGATCACGGACACCGGCACCGGCATGGATGCGGAGACCCAGCGACACATCTTCGATCCGTTCTTCACGACGAAGGAGGCGGGAAAGGGCACCGGGCTCGGCCTCGCGATCGCACATGGCATCGTCTCGCGCGCGGGCGGCTTCATCTCGGTCTACAGCGAGCTCGGCCACGGCACGACCTTTCGAATTCACCTGCCGGTCTCCGGCGAGACAGTCGCGGATCGCGTGGTCGAGACCATCGCCGCGCCGCCGATGCTGCCGGCGATGCGCGTGCTCGTCGTCGACGACCAGCCCGATGTGCGCGTCGCGGTCGCGCGGATCTTGAAGGCCGCGGGCTGTAGCGTGATCGAGGCGGGTACCGCCGCAGATGCCCGCAAGATCTGTGTCAGCGACGACGAGCGCATCGACCTCGCGCTGCTCGATGTCGTGCTGCCCGACTCGCGCGGCGACGCGCTGGTGTCACAGCTTCGCGATCTGCGCCCGACCATGAAGATCGTGCAGATGTCTGGCTATCCCGCGGGAGCCCTCGATTCGTCGAGCCCCGAGAACTGGCTCACCAAGCCGTTCAGCCCGACGGGGCTTCGGGTCGCGATCGCGCGGGCCTGCGAGCTGTCGGATCCCGTTGCGCCGGTCGCCCCGCGTCGGACCACGACTCCCACCTGCCGGCGCGTGCTGGTCGTCGACGACGACGATGGGTTCCGGCGCGTGGTCGTCCGGATCTTGCGCAAGGCCGACCTCGAGGTGGTCGATGTCGATAGCGGGTTCAAGGCGATCAGCGTGCTCGAGAAGGAGCCGTTCGACGTCGTGGTGAGCGACGTCCAGATGCCCGACGGCGGCGGTCTCGACCTGTTGCGTGCGGTGCGCCGGATCGACCTCGACGTGCCGGTGATCCTGATGACCGGCGCGCCGACCCTCGACGCGGCGGCTCAAGCGGTCGAGTACGGCGCGTTTCGCTACCTGACCAAGCCGATGGATCACGCCGTGCTCGAGAAGACCGTCGCGCACGCGGCTCGTGCGCACGCCCTCGCGCGGTTGCGCCGGGAGGCGTTCAACGTCTCCGGGGCGCATGCAGGTGTCGCCGATCGGGCCGGGCTCGAGGTCAGATTCGAGCAAGCGATCGAAGGACTGTGGATGGCCTACCAGCCGATCGTTCATGCCCGGACCGGCGCGCTGTTCGGTGTCGAGGCGCTGCTGCGGACGACCGAGCCGTCGCTGCCTTCGCCGCCGGCCTTGCTCGACGCCGCGGAGCAGCTCGGCCGGCTACCGATCATCGGCCGCAGGGTTCGCACGTCGTGCGGCAACCTGTTCGCCGAGCGCGCGGATGACATCGCGCTGTTCATCAATCTTCATCCCGATGACCTCCACGATGTCGATCTCGTCGACGAGGCGGCGCCGCTCTCCCGGGTCGCGCGCCGGGTGATCCTCGAGGTCACCGAGCGGGCCTCGCTCGACAATTCGCCGCAGCTCGCCGAACGCGTCGCGCGGCTGCGCGAGCTCGGGTTCCGGCTGGCCGTCGACGACATCGGTGCCGGGTACTCGGGCCTCACGAGCTTCACGGAGCTGATGCCCGAGGTGATGAAGATCGACATGTCGCTGGTGCGCAATGTCGACAAGAGCGCGCTCAAGCAGCGCACGATCGGCGCGCTGTGCCGGCTGTGTCACGAGGTCGGTGCGCTCGTCGTCGGAGAAGGTGTCGAGACGCAGGACGAGCGCACGACCTTGGTGGATCTCGGCTGCGATCTGCTACAGGGCTATCTGATCGGCCGCCCCGATCGCGTGTTGCCTCCGTGATCAGCGAGCAGCGCGGCGCTTCGCACGGGCCTCCCTGGACATCGACGGCCGCGCCCGATGCGTGGGATCGATGCGCAGGTCGAGCCGGATCGGCGTGCCGAGGAAGGCACCGAACCGCTCGACCTCGGCCGCGAGGGCGGTGCGTTCGGCAGCCGTCGGCGTGACGACGAGCGTGCAAGCGATGACCGTGGTGCGCTTCTCGACGAGCCGGCGATAGCCACCGATCAGCCGGCCATTCGAGACGACGAAGTGATTGAAGAACGCGGTCTCGTCCATCGCGACGATGCGCGGATCGCGCGCGGCGGAGCGGTCGGCGAACGCGATCAGCAGCTCGTCGTAGTTGGGGAGCAGGCGGACGTGCGGATCGGGGATCGCGGTCGCGCGAGCCGGGATGTGAAAGTACTCGGTGCCGGCGAGCTCGAAGCGCTCGACCGCAGCCAGCTCGATCGCGCGCCGGGCATCCTTGACCGTCAGCCCGGACCACCACGCGAGATCCTCGAGCTGTGCGGGACCGTGGCCGGCGAGGTAGCGACGGGCGAGCTCGGCGAGGGCCTGGTCGCGCGGCTTGTCGACGGCGGTGGGCGCACGCTCGTCGAGGAGCGCGTACGTGATCTGCTTGCCGCGGCGAGGACCACTGGCGATCACGCCCTCGAGCTCGGCGTGCATCACGACGTGGGCGAGGGGAGTGCCGGCGAGGCCGAGCTGTTCACCGAGCTCGTCGCGCGTCAGCGAGGTGCCGCGGACCGCGCGCGCGATCCTGGTGTCGGTGGCCGCGAGCTTTCGCGCGGTCATCCCGATCTGCTTGTAGTAGTAGGCGCCGAGCTGGTGGATGCGTGGGCCGGTCAGCGCGAGCAGCCAGCGGATGTCGGCGGGCGTGACGAAGTGCCAGGTCGGGCGCAGCACGTGGGTGCGCAGGATCTCGCCGGCGTCGTAGGCGCGCTCGATCTCGGTGTCTGTCGCGCGCTTCATGCGCTGGCCGAGCGCCCATCGCGCGTTGTTGAGATCCTGCGCCTGCACGGCGACCAGGTGGTCGACGACCTCGACGGCCGAGCCGAGCGGACGCACGAGGCGTTGCGCTTGAAGTCGTGCGCGCGAGAGGTCGATCGCCACGCCGCGATTATGCGCGCGCGAGCACGGATCGGGAGGCGGCCGCGCGAGAACCCTGACGACGGGCAGTCAACTTTGATCGCGCGATCACTGCTTCTGCAGGGCGAGGCGGGCGCCGACGGCATTGCAGCTCTCGTCGGGATGGTTCTGCGTGCCGACGGAGTAGCTCGTCGCGCCGGTGGCCTTGCCGGTGCTGGCGAACGTCAGCTGCGCGACCATCGGCGGCGACGTGATGCCGATGCTGCACGCGCCGATGCTGACGATCGTCTGCGGCTTGCCCGGGGGCCACTCGACGGTGAGCTTGTCGCCTTCGACCTTGACCTCGAGCGTCGCCATCGTCTTGGCCGGGATGAGCTCGAGTAGTGACTTGCACCAGGTCATGTCATCCATGCCGGTGTTGATCTGGGAGAGCTTGGCGGTCGACAGGTCGACCTTGACCGAGTAGGTGCCGGCGGGGATGCAATCGGTGGCCGCGATCGACGAGCCGGGCGAGCCGGTGATCTTGATCGGATCGGGTGGCGGAGCGTCGCTGCCGTTGCTCGCGAGCGGAACGAACGGCAGCTCTTCGGTCTGCTCGACGGCGGCATCTCCGGGCGGCGGTTCGAGCGGGAAGTCGCGCGGATCCTGCGCCGGTGGCTTGGCGGCGCCACCGCAGGCGGCGAGGGAGAGCACCACGAAGATCCTCATCGCAGGATCCGACGCCTGGAGCGCCCGCCGTGTTCCCGAGGTGCGAACCCGGTGGAAACGCGGCGCTTCGTCGACGGGAAGGTTTCGGCCGCGGCCGTGGAGATCACGCGATTCTCACACCACGCGAACGAGGCGCCGGTTCTTGCGGCCACTCGCGAGCACGAGCATCGTCTCGGTGGCGAGGTCGGCGAGCGTGATCTTGCGCTGGACGTCTTCCTTGGCCTTGAGCTGGACGTTGTTGAGATAGATGCCGCCCTGTTCGATCAGGCGACGCGCGGCGCCCTTGCCCTTCAGATCGTTGAACAGGCGGAGGAGCAGCTCGACGAGATCGATCCCGGTCTCGAGCTCCGCGCGCGGGATCTCGATCGTGTCGACGATGCCGGTGAGCGCGCCGAGGTCGGCGTCGGTCAGGCCGTCGAGCGCCTCGCCGAACATCACGCGGCTCGCAGCTTCCGCGGAGGTCACCGCGGCGGCGCCGTGCACCCAGGTGGTCATCACCCGTGCGAGCTCGCGCTGCGCGGTGCGCTTCGAGCGATCGGCATCGTGCGCCGCGATCGTGGCCTCGACCTCGGCGAGCGGCCGCGTCGAGAACCAGCGAAGGAACCGGATCGCCTCCTCGTCGGTGCGATTGAACCAGTACTGGTAGAACTTGTACGGGCTGAACTGGGATGCGTCGAGGCTGACGCGCTCGCCGGTCGACGTCTTGCCCATCTTCTCGCCGCTGGCATCGAGCATCAGCGGCGCGACGAGACCGAACAGCTGCGGGCCGCCCATCTTGCGAGACAGCTCGGTGCCGGTCGTGATGTTGCCGTACTGATCGGAGCCGCCGACCTGCAGGCGGCAATCGTGCGAGCGCGACAGGTGTACGAAGTCGTAGCCCTGCAGCAGCATGTACGAGAACTCGGTGTAGCTCATGCCCTCGGTGCCGGTGTCCTCGCCGGTCCGCGAGATCCGCGACTTCACCGAGTCCTTCGCCATCATGTAGTTGATGGTCAGGTGCTTGCCGATGTCGCGTAGGAACTCGAGGTACGAGATCGGTTTGGTCCAGTCGTAGTTGTTGACGACCTGCGCGCCGGTGTGTGGATCGGAGAAGTCGAGCAGGCGCTCGAGCTGCGAGCGGATGCCGGCGAGGTTGGCCGCGAGCGTGGCATCGTCGAGCAGGTTGCGCTCGGTGCTCTTGCCCGACGGATCGCCGACCATGCCGGTGGCGCCGCCGACCAGGACGAGCGGGCGATGGCCGGCGAGCTGGAACCGGCGTAGCAGGATCGTCGGGACGAGGTTGCCGATGTGGAGGCTGGCGGACGTGGGATCGTAGCCGGCGTAGAGCGTGACGCGTCCTGCGGCGAGGAGCTTCGCGAGCTCTTCGCGGTTGGTGCATTCGGAGAGCAGGCCACGCTGCGCGAGCTCGTCGAGGAGCCCGGGTTCGGTGGTTTGCGGAGCGGCTACGGTCGCCATGGGGCCAGAAATGTACTTCAAACCCGCACGATGCGCCGGCCAGGGGCCCGAGCCGTTGTCGGATCGATGCCCGGTGTCCACCGCTTGTCGCGCTCGCGGATCTCACGCGCCATGCAGCACGACCGTGCGCAGGGAGCCGTCGGCCGGTCGCCGGTATTTGCCGGCGAGCCGATCGGCGAGCTGCGAGGCCTGGCATCCCTGACGGACCCCGATGATGGGGTCGCGGCGATCATCGATCTACCGGTGATCGGTGCGCGGGGTGACGGCAAGACCCAGTTCATCGTCCACGCGATCCGCGCGCTGCACGCGCATGCACCGGCGCTCGATGGTGCCGAGCAGGATCTCAACACCAGCGTGATGCGGCTGGTGCTCGATCCGCGCGCGACGCGTCCCGATGCCACGCCGCCCGGCGTGGTGCCGCACTTCACGTTCCGGGTGCGCACCGCGGGTCTGTTCGATCGGCTCGGGCTGCGCGCGGCGACGCGGCTCGCGATCAAGGCGACGCGGATCGGCGGCGGCGTGCTGCTGAGCGCCGTGCTGCTGCTGGCAGGCATCGCGACGGCGGTCGCGGGCGAGCCGAAGAGCGGGCTCGTCATCGGTGCGATGGGTGCGCTGATCGGCGGGATCGCGGCGCTGGTGGCGCGGCGGTGGCTCGCGCAGTTCGGCGATGTCGAGATCGTGTTCTGGGATGTCGCCGGCGAGCAGGTCTACTCGGCCGCGGCCGCCGACTACTACACGCTGATGGGGCGGCTCGTCGATGCGCGCCGGCGCCGCGCCGACGAGCTCGGCCGCGCGTACGCGTTCGCCCCGGTGTTGATCTGTAACCCGCTCGCCCTCGGCACCGACGATGAAGGTAGCCCGTACGAGCGACTGCGCGAGCTGGTGCCGCTGTTCGCGGCGCTCGATCGCGATACGCCGAGGGCGCTGGTCGCGATCAATCGCTGGTCGGTCGTCGATCCGATCTGCGCGCGCGGCGCACCACGCGACGAGGTGGTCACCGTCAGCTCGCGCAGGCCCGACGAGGCGGGTGGTGGTGCCAACGCAGAGGTGTCGCGCGAGATGGTGCGCGCCCACTGCCTCGACGCCGAGGACGGACGCGAGGGCGACGTCCGCGTCGCCTACCTGCGCTACGACACCGCGATCCGCGCCGACGTCGAGGTCGATGCCGATGCGGCGACGCTCGCCTACGAGTTCGACGACGGTCCCGGCGCGTTCAGCGGCCGCGCGCGTCACCAGTTCCTCGACTGGGTGATCAAGCTGGTGCGCTGGCCGGCGGTGCCGGGCGGCGAGGCCGTGCCAGCGCCGGCACCTGCGGCGGCGTCGGGTCCGCACGAGGCCCCGGTGCACGCGCCCTACGTGCCGTACGCACAGCCGCAGCTCGGTACGGGTGAGGTCTGGGCGCGACCCGCGGATGCCACGAGGCCACGATGATCACGCTGTCTCACGCGTGGCTGCAGAAGCACCCGAGCCCGGTCGCCGCGAGTGGAGAGTTTCACTGGTTCCCGCGCGAGGGCGATCGCGAACTGCGCGCCGAGCTGGTCGAGCGCGTTCGCGGCCTCGAGCCGCCGGCGGTGCTGTGGGAGCTGTCGCCGGGGCGCCTGATCTGGGCGCGCTCGTTCGCGGCGACGGCGCCGATCGATGGCCGCCGCTACGTCGGCCTGGTGGTGACGCTCGTCGAGGGCGTCGCGAATCCATGCGACCTGCTGTGCGCGCTCGACGCGCCGGAGCCGGCGCCGTGGTCTGCCGAGGCGCCGCTCGAGATCGATCGGCCGGCGGTCTCGGAGTTGCCGGGACCGAGCGAGCTGGCATCGCATCCGCACGGCGATCTGGCGGCGATGGCGCGCGGCGTGCTGAGTGCGGGCGCGCAGCAGGTCTCGGATCCGAATGCGCGCGAGCTGCCGCTGCTGGTCGCCGCGATCGAGCGCCAGCTGCCGGAGTCGATCACGCCGAAGCGGCGGCGCGGTGCATGGCTCGTCGTCGACGGCGAGCGGCCCCGCGATCGCGTGGCCGAGCTACTCGCCGCCGCGGCGCGGTCCCCGACCTCGGACGAGGCGCGGGCGTGGCGAGTGCTGTGCGATCTCGCCGAGGCGCGGCGCGACAATCCCGATGCGGTCATCGCGGCGACCGCCGCCGACCCGCTGACCGCCGAGGAGCGCGCGGTCGCGGGCAAGACCGATCTCGCCGACACGCTGCACGCCGGGGGACGCGGCCGGTTCGATCTGTGTCCGACCGCCGGCTCGCTGCTCGATCGACTCGCCGACGCGGTGGCGCTGCGCGTGCTCGAGGAGCTCGAGTGCGCCGGCGATCCGCTACGCCCGATCGCCGAGGCGCGCTGGTACTCGCTGCTGCCGGCGCGGAATCGCGACGCGCTGCTCGACACGCTGGTCACGCGAGCAGGCTCGCTGCGCTCGCTCGTCAAGGGGACGCATGCCTGATGTCACCCGGCACTCGTGCCTGATGTCGAACTGGGAGGTCCGTCATGGCTGCTGAGACCAAGCGCGCGCTGCGTCCCGATCCGCTCGATACGGCGAGCGAGCACATGGCGGAGCTGTTGCAGCGCGCCGACGAGCTGCTGCTCGAGTGGTCGAAGTTCGGCGCCGGCGTGCGCGCGCAGGTCGATCGCGAGGCGCAGCAGATCGGTGGTGCGGTCTGCGATGCCGTCGATCTGGCGGTGCGCCGCGCAGCGACCGAGGGCACCGCGCGCGCGATCGCCGAGCAGCTCGGCACCCAGCTCGCGGCGGTCTCCGCCGAGGTGGCGAAGCTCGAGACGCGTGCGCGGGCCGCGACGCGCGCGATCGCGGAGCAGCGGCGCGGCGATCGCACGCTGATCTACGGCCTGATCGCGGCGGTGCTGGTCGGCAACGTGCTGCTCGTCGTGCTGTTGCTTCGCGGCCCGGCGGCGCCGGTGATCGTCGAACCGGTGCCGGTCGCGACGCCGGTCGCGCCAGCGGCCGGTGCCGCGGAACCCGTCCAGATCGA
>JAEYYY010000051.1 GCA_023430775.1 Pseudomonadota bacterium | reverse complement strand
CTGCTCTGCTTGACCGCCGGCTTGTCCTTGACGACCTGCTCGGCGTCCGGCGCAGCCACGGGTGGCGGTGGCGGTGGCGGTGGCGGTGGCGGTGGCGGTGGCGGTGGCGCCGGCGCCGGCGCAGGGTCCGCGGCCGGATCCGAAGGCTTGACGTCTCTTTGCGGCGTGGGCCGCGGGACGATCGCCGGGCGCGGGCGAGCTGGACGCTCGAGCTGCGCGGCCGGAGGCGCGGCACTGCCAGCGCCGTCGTACCGATCGCCACCCTTCGAGCTCTCCTTGGCATCGTCGGCTGACTGGGCCCGCAGGTTCGCGGGGCGACCGGGCGCCTCGTCGTCGAAGGTTCGCGTGGTCGGTGTCGCGGCGCGCTCGCCGCCATCACGCTGGGTCAACAGCACCGTGGAACCTACGAGCACCACCACCGTGGCTGCCGCGAGCACCGGTGGGCGAGCGAGCATCGCGAGCGCGCGACGGAACCACGACTCCTGTTTCTCGGGCGGCTTCATCTCGGCCGCCTTGGTGCGGGCCGCCGCCATCAGGGCGTCGAGGCCGTGGCTCGGCGGCTCCTCGTCGGGCATGTCGCGCCACATCGACCGCATCGAGCCCATCATCTGATCGAGCTCGTCGTCGTCGTGACCCGTGCCGTCCTTGGACGTCACGGCGCCACGGCCTTCGCGAGATCCTTGTATTCGTCGAGCTCGAGGCGAAGCTTCTCGAGCGCGTACCGCATCCGGCTCTTGACGGTGTTCTCCGGCACGCCGACGACATCCGCGATCTGCTTGAACGGCATGTCGAGGAACTCGCGCATCAGGAACACTTCGCGCTGCTCGTCGGAGAGCGTGGCGATCGCGCGCTGCATCGTCTCGTGCAGCTGCTTGTTGACGCTCTTGCGATCGCTGGCCATCTCGGACGACGGGATCACATCCATGAGCGTTCCGCTCTCGTCGCTCGAGTCCATCGGCGCGTCGAGAGAAGCGTGCTTGCGATGCTTTCGCCGTCTGGTCTGGTCAACGCACAGGTTGCGCGCGATGGTGTAAAGCCACGTCGTAAATTTGGCCTGTCGCTTGTAGGCCTCGGCGCCCTTGATGACGCGCATGAAGGCTTCCTGGAGCAGGTCCTCGGCGGTCTCCTTGTCGCCGACGAAGCGAAGAATGAAGTTGTAGACCGGCTTGCGATGCCGCGTGAGCAACACCTCGAAGGCGCGAACCTCGCCCTTCTGGTACATGACCATCAGGTCTTCGTCGGCGGTGTCGTTGAACATTTTCGCGGGCTAGGTCTGCGGTCTTCGTCGGGTTTATCACGGCAACGGGGCGCGTGTAGACCACTTACGGGGTCTGACACGTTGGACAGTAATACGTTGCCCGCCCCTGAAGGACCGAACGTTTGATCACCGACGAGCACCTCGGACACGGCTTGCCCGCACGATCGTAGACCCACAGATAGTCCGCGTTCTCGCCGGCCTTGCCGTCGGCGTCGACGAAGTCGTTGAGCGTGGTGCCACCGTTGACGAGCGCGTGATCGAAGACCTCGCGAATCGCACCTGCGAGGAGCGAGGCGCCGACCTTGGTCAAGCGCTTGGTCCGCCGCGTCGGCCGCAGCTTCGCCCGCCACAGTGCCTCCGAGGCATAGATGTTTCCCACGCCCGCGATCACGCTCTGGTCGAGGACGAACGCCTTGAGCGTGGTCCGTCGCTCCTTGGCCGCCGCGAGAAACGTCGCGACATCGATCGGCGCGAGCCCGTCGGGACCGAGCACCGCGAGCGCCGGGTGCTCGCGTTCACGCGCGCGATCGAAGACGTCGATCAAGCCGAAGCGGCGCGGATCCGAGAACCGCAGCTCGCGCGTGCCGAGGTGAAGCACCAGGTGCGTGTGCGGTGCGCGCTCGGCCTTCGCCGGACGGATCTGGAACCGGCCGGTCATCCCGAGGTGAACGAGCAGCGACTGCGGCGTGTCGGTGTCGACGAGCAGATACTTGCCGTGGCGGCGGATCTCCGTGATGGTCGCGCCGGCGAGCGCCTGGAGCTTCTTGCGCGGCGGCTTGCGCTGCATGTGGAGCTTCTTCCCGCTGTCCCACACGCTGACGATCTTCGCGCCCACCGCCGGAAGCAGCGTGCGACGGACGGTCTCGACCTCGGGCAGCTCCGGCACGAGCCAGGCTTACCACTCAGCGCTGGCCGGCGCGTTCGAGCAACAGCGAGATCTCGTCGAACTGCTTCACCACCGCCTCGTACTCGACGAGCTCCTCCTCCACCGCCGCAGCCTCGGCACGGATCGCGGCCGCGCGTTCCCTCGCTTGCTCCGCAAAGTTTGGAGGTGCCGATGCCGCCCGTTCGTCCCAGGTGGCTGCGCGTGCGAGCAGATCGGTGTGGATGCCGCGCCGGACCTCGAGGTCGGCGACCGCTTCTTGCTTCCGTTTCACGATCAGCGCCTGCGCCTTCATGCGCGCGAACGGCGACAGCTTGCGAGCCTCCGAGAGCAGCGCCTCGAGGCGCGACGTCGCGGCATCGCCACGGACCGCCCATTCTC
This sequence comes from Pseudomonadota bacterium, assembly GCA_023430775.1. GTDB lineage: Bacteria > Myxococcota_A > Polyangia > Haliangiales > Haliangiaceae > JABFXX01. The sequence goes on along the minus strand of JAEYYY010000051.1, from coordinate 5,600 downwards.
CCTCGAGCTCGTAGAGCAGCTGATCGAACGGGCTCATGTCTTCGCCGGGATGGCGGCGGCCAGCGCCGCGAACTCGGCGATGTCGAGCGTCTCGCCGCGGCGTTGACCGTCGATCCTGGTGGATGCGAGCGCGGCATCGACGCCCGCCTCGTCGAACATCGAGCGCAGCGCATTGCGCAGCGTCTTGCGGCGCTGGCCGAACGCGGCGTGAACGACGGCCGAATAATGTTTCTCGTCGGCGATCGGCGCCCGCGGTGCGGCGAGCGGTGTCAGCTTGACCACGGTCGAATCGACCTTTGGTGGAGGGATGAACGATCCGGCACCGACCTTCGCCACGGTCGAGACATCCGCGTAGGTCCGGATCATGACGCCGAGCGCTCCGTAGTCCTTGCCGCCGGGCGGAGCGACGAGCCGATCGGCCATCTCCTTCTGGATCATCATCACGGCGTGAGTCACAGATGCGCGGGCGTCGATCACGCGGAACATCAGCTGCGAGGCGATCTGGTACGGCAGATTCCCGCACACCGCGATCGGTGCACCGCGCTGCTGCGCGACCGCGGCGAGGTCGTACTTCATCGCGTCGGTATCCTCGACGACGAGGTTCGCGATCGCCGCGTACTCGGTGCGCAGCACCGCGAGCATGTCGCGATCGAGCTCGAGCGCGATCACCTTGCCCGCCGGGACGCGCTCGGCGAGCCGGGCGGTCAACGTGCCGAGCCCGGCTCCGATCTCGACGATCCAGTCGGTCTCGGCGCGCACCGTGGCGTCGACGATCGCGTTGAACGCGCGCTCCGAGATCAGGAAGTTCTGCGAGAACGCCTTCTTCGCGCGCAGCCCGTAGCGCTCGAGCAGCACGCGCGCATCGGGGATCATCGAGCGGCTCGCGGCAGCGGAAGCGAAGGCGTGGCATCGAGCGCGAGACCGTCGCGATCGCCGCGCACCAGGCGGTGGTAACCCGCGGCGGCGATCATCGCGGCGTTGTCGGTGCAGCGCGCCGGTCGCGGGACGTAGACGCGAAAGTCATCCTCTTCGCCGGCCGCGGTCATCGCCGAGCGCAGCGCCGAGTTCGCCGCCACGCCGCCGCAGATCTGGACGTGGTGCATCGTCAACCGCCGAGCAGCGCGCCGCGTCTTGCGCACCAGCACCTCGACGATCGCCGCCTGATAGCTCGCGCACAGATCCGACAGCGCCTGGCCTTCCGGAACCCCGTGCTTGCGCACGTGATGCAGCAGCGCGGTCTTGAGGCCGGAGAACGAGAAGTCCGAGCCGGTCTCGCCCGCGGTCATCGACTTCGGAAACTCGACCGCCTTCGGGTCGCCGGTCTGCGCGAGCTTGTCGATCACCACGCCCCCGGGATAGCCGAGCCCCAGCAGCTTCGCGCCCTTGTCGAACGCCTCGCCGGCGGCGTCGTCGCGCGTGGCGCCGAGCTCGCTGACCTGGCCGTGACCGTCGACGCGCACCAGCGACGTGTGACCGCCCGACACGATCAGCGCGAGGTGCGGCATCGGCGGCGGATCGGGCTCGAGATAGATCGCCGTCAGGTGACCCTCGAGATGATGCACGCCGACCAGCGGCTTGCCGGTGACCCACGCGATCGCCTTCGCCGTCTGCAACCCGACCAGCAGTGCACCGACGAGCCCCGGGGCATTGGTCACCGCGATGCCGTCGATCTCGGCGAGCGTGGTACCCGCGCGCTCGAGCGCTGCCTGGACGACCGGCACGACGTTGAGGATGTGCGCGCGCGATGCCAGCTCGGGGACGACACCGCCGTAGCGCTGGTGGACCTCGTGCTGCGAGGCCACGACATCGGAGCGTACGATGGTGCCGTCGTCGACGATCGCCGCCGCCGTCTCGTCACACGAGCTCTCGAGACCGAGGACCCGCATCAGCGCAGCTCTTCGAGCCACTGCTTGAACAGCTTCACGGTGTTGCCGCGATCCGGAACCATCGACAGGTACTTCTCGATCGCCGCCCGCGCTTCATCGCGACGACCTGCCGCCTTGAAGATGCGTGCACGCGCCTCGTAGATCGCCGGGGTCTGGAACAGCGTCTCCGCAGAATCGAGCGCCGCGAGCGCCTCGTCGACCCGACCGAGCCGCTGCAGCGCCTGGGCGCGAAGCACGTAGCTGCGGGCGGTGCGGCGGAGCTTGATCGATTGATCGACGAGCTGCAGCGCCTTCTCGTAGTTGCTCTCCTCGAGGGCGCCGTGCGCCTGGTCGTAGAGCGCCCTCGCGCGAGCGGCCGGATCGTCGGTGGCGGCGTCCGGCTTCGGCGGCACCACCTTGGCATCGGGTGTCACGGCCATCGCATCCAGCGGCGCGGCATCGGCCTTGGTGATGGTGGCGTCGGGCTCGGGCATCGTATCGACCACGATCGCAGCTGCGTCGGGCACGCCGACCGGCGCGAGCGGCATCCCGGCATCGGCCCCCTTCTTGACGACCTGCTTCGCCGGGCGCGTGACGTAGAGATAGATCGCGACCATCGCGAGCACGCCGGCCAGCGCCAGCAGCGCGATGGCTCCACGCCCCGGACCCGTCGCCTGCCGCGTGACCCCCGACCCGCTGACGACCAGCTTCGGCGGAGGCGGCCGCTTCGGAAGCTCCACGGATGGCACCGGCGGCGGCTCGGCCGGGGGCGGCTTGGTCTCGACGGCTTCCGGCGTGTCGGCCGGTGGTGCCACGACGGCCATCTCGCGCGTGATCCGTCGCGGCAGGATGGTGACCAGCTCGCGTTGCGTCGACGAGCGCGGCTTCGAAGGTTGCCCGATCGACACCTCGCCGGAGGTCTCGGCGCGATCACGGCCGAGCGAGCCGATCATCTTCAGCCCCGATTCCTCGCGGCCGAGCGGCCGGGCATCCTCCGCGGTGAGGCGGCGACTGGGCTCGCGCTCGATCGGCTCCGGGATGCTGCTGTCCATCAGGATCGAGACGTTCGCCTCGTCGATCACCTCGACCTCGGCGACGTCGAAGATCATCGGCTCGGACGCCCGGATGTGAACCATGTGCGATGGATCGAGCCGCGGCGTCGCATCGGGATCGAACGTATCCGGCGCCTCGTTCGCTGGTGGCTCGGCGGCCGCCATCACCTGGGTGAACGGCTTGGCAGGCTTGTCGTCGGGCCCCGCTTCGTCCTTGAACATCTCGGGCTCGATCGCCTGCGCCGCGGCGACCGCCTCGTCGATCAAGAACAGGCTCGACGGGCGCAGCGTGCCCATCAGCTCGCCGTCGCTGGTCTGCGGTGGCTCGTTCGTTTCCTCGACGATGTCGGGCTGGTCGTCGATCCGATCGGCGTCGGCGAGCTCGATCGGGCCCGAGCCCTCGGCCACCACCGGCCTCGCCGCGTCGGGGTCGATCGGCGTCGCGACCTCGTGCTCGGCGCTGTCGCGAGCCGCGCCCTCCATCGGCGTCACGACCTGACCGCTGTCTTCCTGCGAGACCTCGACGAGCGGCGCTGGCTTGCCGGTCGAATGGCGCACCGGCGCGCCGTGGTCGATGTCGATCAGCATCTCCTCGAAGTAGAGGCGCGAGATCGCCTGCAGGCACTCGAGGTCGCCGACGTCGGAGGCGTCGATCACCTCGAGCAGCGTGCGCTTGCCGTCGATCAGCCGCAGGATCGCGTTGTTGTCGTCGGGGACATCACCGAGTCGCGCGGCGAGCTCGGCGGCATCCACCTCGAAGCGATGCGACAGCGGCGGCAACTGCTCGAGCAGTCGCGACCACTCGTCGAGCCGGCGCATGCCCTCCATGAGCAGCCCCTGCGAGCTGGTCGCGATCACCTCGCGGCGGCGCACCGTGCGGAACACGACCTCGAAGTCGCCCTCGCTCCAGGTCAGCAGCCGGTAGACCGCATCCTCGCCTTGCAGCGCGCCGGCCTCGGCATCGATCACGCGGCCGTCGCGGAAGTAGATGGCCGCCTGCCGGTTGCGCTCGCCGACGAACTGGATGACGCCCGACTTGCGGCTGATCTCGATCGTCTGGATGACGTCGACCACCGGCATATCCGCGACTCGGCCGGCGAACCGCGTGCGGCCATCGCGGCGCTCCTCGAATCGCACGCGCTGCCGCTTCTGCAGCAGGATGTTGATCCGGGTGACGATCTCCTTGATGTAGATCGGCTTGGTCAGATAGTCGTCGACCCCGAGCTCGAGGCCGCGGATCTTGTTCTCGATCGCCGCCTCGGCGGTCAGGAAGATGAACGGGATCTCGTTCCACTCCGGCTGGGCGCGGACGCGCTTGCGAAGGTCGAAGCCGTCGCCGTCCGGAAACGTGGTCTCGGAGATGATCAGGTCCGGCGCGCCGAGCTCGAGCTTGTCGAGTGCGTCTTGCACCGAAACGGCGGTCGTGACGGTGAACCCCGCTTTGCGAAGCGACACCTCGAGCACCCGCATGCTGCGGGTATCCCCATCGACCAGGAGCAGACTCTGCTTGGACACGAACGCGAGAAAACCGACGGAAAGTCGGCGTTTCGAATCGTATCGGAGGAACGCACCCGTCGCCAGCGACCGGGGCCGGCGCTACCAGCGCTGCGCCAAAACCTGCCGCATTTCGCGGCAGCGACGTAGGCTAGCTGCGATGGTTTCGCTGCCGTATGGCCGAGCCCCCTACCCGCTCGACCTGCGAGGCCGGCCGGCGACGATCCTCGAGCTGCCCGCGCCCCCGCCTCGGCGTGCGACCCGGCCGCTGGTCGATGCCGCGCTCGACACCCCGATCGATCTCGACCGCGTCGAGCGGCTCGTCGGTCCCGGTGGCCGCATCACCGTGATCGTCAGCGACCTCACGCGGAACGAGCCACGTGAAGACTTTCTCGCGGCTCTACGTGCACGGCTGCCCGATCGACGGTGGACGCTGGCGATCGCGACCGGCACGCATGGTCCCTGTGGCGTCGAGCGGCTCGGGATTCCTCGTGCGCTCCTCGCCGACATGGCGATCGTCGATCACGACGGTCATCGCGACGACGACCTCGTGGTCCTCGGCACCACGGCGCACGGCACGGTCGTGCGGGTTCATCGCTGCGTCGTCGAGACCGATCTCGTGATCGCGACAGGCTGTATTCGCCCGCACTACTTCGCCGGCTTCGGTGCCGGCGTGAAGGCCGTGTTTCCCGGTCTCGGCGCGGCGCGCGACGTCCGCCACAATCACGAGCTCAAGCAGGTGCCCGGGTCGCGGGCCGGGGTCGTCGACGGCAATCCGTGTCGCGACGATCTCGAGGCGGCGGTGGCGCTCGTGCCGTCGACGATCTTCCTGTTGAACGGTGTGTGCGCTTCGGATGCGTCGGTGTTCGCGGCGGTCGCCGGCGATCCGCGGTCCGCGTTTCGTCGTGGCGTCGAGCTCGCGCGCCCGCAGTTCACCGTCCGTGCCGAGCCGGCGGATCTGGTGATCGCGTCCGACGCGTTGCCGGTCACCGCGTCGCTCTATCAGGCGGCGAAGATCGCGGCCGCGATGGCGCCGCTGGTGAAACCGCACGGCACATTACTGGTGGTCGCCGAGTGTCCCGACGGGATCGGTGACCTCGAGGTGGTGAACGAGAAGATCTTCCGGATCGGCGTGCTGCCGCGACTGGCAGCCGGCGTTCGCTTGCGGCTGCTGTCGGCGCTGCCGAAT
>JAEYYY010000459.1 GCA_023430775.1 Pseudomonadota bacterium | reverse complement strand
GATCAACAGCGTCTCGGTCAAGCCGGCGACGCGGAGCGCGAGGACGGCGAACGCGCCGCCGGCCACCGATGCCGCGCCGTTGATCGCCCACAGCGACGAGATCCGGTCCGCCGGCTCGCCGTGATGGGCGAGCAGCGTCGGGAACGGGCCACCGATCGCGAGCCCGATCGGTGCGAGCAGGATCGCGATCAGCGCGAGCCGCCCTGCCTCGCTCGAGATCGACTCGAGCCAGGCGAGGTCGCGGATCACGAGCGCCGTCGCAGCGATCGCGAGCCCGGCTGCCCCGCACGCCCAGGTGACGCCGCGCGGTAGCCGCCGCCAGCGCCCACCGAGGAGCAGCGCTCCCGCGGCACTCCACGCGAGCACGCTGAACAGCACGAACGACACCGCGTACAGGGTTCCGCCGGCGGCGAGCGTGAAGCGCTGGATCAACGCGAGCTCGGCGCACAGGAACGCCGCGCCGAGGCCGGTCGCCGCGAGCGCGGGCCGGACGAACGAGCGACCGCTGTCGAACATCTCGTCGCGAACGCGCTCGATGATCAGCACGACCACCAGCACGAGCGCGCCGAGCATGACCCAGAGCCGGCCGGGCTCGGCGAGCGCGGTGGCGACGAGCCCCTTGGTGTTCTGGAAGAAGTACGGTCGATTGTCGTGGACGGGGGTCAGGTCATCGCGACCGGTGGCGCCGAGCTTCGCGGGATCGAGGAGCTGCGCCGCGCGCTCTTGCGGATCGCCGGGCGCCCACAACAGCTCGGCCGGCTCGGCATCGAGCGCATCGGCGACCTCGATCGCGATCGGCGTGGTGCGAACGACGAGCATGTAGCGATAGGCCGTGCCGGGCCGCGGATCGTGCAGCACGACGATGCCGTCGAGCGGGCGGCTGACGCCCATCGCCTCGAGCGCCTCGATCACCGTGCGCAGCTGCCGGTACGCATTGCCGGGGTCGCTGTGGATCAACACCAGCACGCCGTTCGGGGTCAGCCGGCGCAAGTAGAGCTGCGCCGCCTCCACCGTGTAGAGGTGCGCCTCGAGCCCCGACGGCTGCGCGTGTACGTTGCCGGTCAGCGCGAGCGCGAGCTCGATCAGGTCGTAGCGCTCGTCGGTATCCAGCAGATAGCGGCGCGCATCCTCGACGAACAACCGGACGCCCGGCTGATCGTAGACACCGCCGGAGAACTCCTTCCAGCGCTCGAGCACGCGGCGGATCGCGGGGTTGACCTCGACGGCATCGATCTCCGACGCGCCGTACTTCTTCGCGAGCCACACGCTCGCACCCGCGCCGGCACCGAGCAGCAGCACGCGCTGGGGACGCAGCGCGCGATAGGGCAACGACATCAGCAGCGCCCACTTGCTCTCGAACGTGCCCGCCTTGCCGCGCTCCTCCTGGACGAGGAACGTCGGGCTCATGCCGTCGGTGTAGACCCCGAGTCGAACCTCGCGGTCCGCGGGAGACCGATGAACGTCGACGCGGCCGAGCGGACTCCACACCGAATCCACGATGTCGCGCGACGATGCACGGGTCTCGACCAGCGCCTTCTCGCGCAGCTCGGAACCGAGCAACGCCTCGAGCGGGCCATCAGGCAGCACGCCGGTGCGACCGCTGGCGAGCAGCGCGACACCGAGCGCGGCGATCACCGCGACGATCCGGTACCGCGCACCGAGCTTGGCCGCGAGCCCGCAACACACGAGGCCGAGGCCGAGCACGATCTCGATCGGCGACAGCGGCCCGAGCAGCCGCGGTGCGATCAAGCATCCTCCCGCCGCGGCGATCAGATCGATCGCGTAGGTCGCGCGCACTCGATCGCTGCCGCGCGCTGCATACGCGCCGGAGATCAACATGCCCGCGAACGCGAACGGCACCAGCGACACCGCCACCACGGCGGGCAGCGAGGCACCGGCGATCGCGACCAGCGCGAGCGCGAGCAACGTGCCGGCGAGTGCGGGCGCGGCGATCCGCGGCTCGGCCCAGGCCGGCGAGCGCAACCGGACCGCCGCCCCGACACCGAGGCCGAGCAGCGCGATCGACAGCGCCGCGGAGGTCGCGTGCGAGCTGCCGATGTACGCGAACAGGCGGGTCGAAGTCAGCTCGAGGACCAGCACCACGAAGGTGACGACCGCGATCGTGACTGCCGGGATCCTGGTCAGAGCCGGCAGCGTAGCAACTCGGGCTACAGCTGGGTCAAGAGCAGGCCAAACATGGCAAGCGCGACCAGGATCGCGGTGAGCGCGATCGCGAACTGGCGGCCGCTCAGCTGAGGCTCGTGGAGGGCGCGTTCCTCGTCCGCCATCCGGGCCGCCAGACGGCGGGTATCTCCGGGATTGAAGCGCGAGAACGTCATGGAGGAGACCATTGGGTCGCTCTTGCCGCAGCGCAAGGTGGCGACATGTCACGCCTTGCCTCGTGAATACCTCGCCTGCGCGATCGTCTGATGCGGCAATACTAAAGTCTCCACTTGACTGTTTGCAAACCGCACGATACTCAAGTTGTCACTTAACCAACGAGGGAACATGAGTAACGTCCTGCACCACACGTTCGTGATCGAGCGCCGCTACGACCATCCACCGGCAAAGGTGTTCGCCGCGTTTGCCGACCCGGCCAAGAAGCGCCGCTGGATGGGCGGCGAGGCGGAGAAGCACCACGGGCCAACGTTCGTGATCGACAGCCACACCTGTGACTTTCGCGTCGAGGGCGTGGAGCGCTGGCGCTTCCACACCGAGGGCCGGATGATGACGAACGACACGTTCTACCTCGACATCGAGAAGGACCGCCGGATCGTGTTCGCGTACACGATGACGGCGAACGACGTGCGGTTCTCGTCGTCGCACACCACCATCGAGCTGATCCCCGACGGCAATGGCACGAGGCTGATCTTCACCGAGCAAGGCGCGTACTTCGATGGCAAGCAGGAGAGCGCGGTGGGCCGCGAGACCGGCTCGCGCCAGATCATGGAAGCCCTCGGCCGCGATCTCGATCGGAACGACTGATGCCGCGCGCCACGGCTGTCGATCGCGTGTTCGACGCGCTGGGTGATCCGACCCGGCGCGCGATCCTCGAGCGGATGAGCAAGAACCCGATCCCGGCGTCGCAGCTCGTCAAGCCGCTCGGGATGAGCCTCGCCGCCGTCGTCCAGCACCTCCAGGTGCTCGAGGCATGCGGCCTGATCCAGTCGAAGAAGGTCGGCCGCGTGCGGACGTGCCAGATCGAGCCGAAGGGGCTGTCCCTGGCCTCGCAATGGATCGCCGAGCGGCAGTCCCAGTGGGAGCGCCGACTCGACGCCCTCGGCGAGTTGCTCGACGAGGAGGACTGACGCCTACTGCGTCAGCTGGTTCTCGATCGCTTCGAGCTCGGCGTCGACGTTCTTCTCGGTGATCCGAGCGCTCGCGTCGTCCTCGAAGTCGACCTCGGTCGGCAGCGCTGCTTCCGGCGCCGCGGCCGTCAGCTCGGGGGCCGCGCTGCCGCTGTCGCTGCCGCTGCCCGCATTGCTGCCGGCCGTGGCACTGCCGCTGCCGGTTGCCGTCGCAGAACCGGCGCCCGGATCGGCGTCCTTCTTGCCGCCGCACGCGACGAGCAGGAGCATCAAGACGATCGCTTTCATGGCTTACCTCCCTTGAACGCGCCCTTGAGCGCGATCATCCGGTTTTCGTGGCGGCTGTCCTCGCGCGAGATCGCGAGCTCGACCCGCACGGCGAGCCGCTGGTTGTTCGCGAGATCCGCGATCTCCTGCATGCGCACCAGATCGGCGACGCGCTGCGCGTGCAACGCGAGCTCGTCCTGGGTCAACGGATCGGCGAGGAACTCGCGATCCCAGCGCGCGCGAATCTCGGCGATGCGAGCCGCGCGCCGGGCCTCGCGGGTGGCCTCGCGCTTCTCGATCCGCTTCCGGATCGCTTCCTCGCGAGCGGCGCGATCCGCGGCGAGCTGCTTCTGGCGAGCCACCGCCGCAGCCTCGGCGGCGCGCTTGCGCTCGAGCTCGAGCTTGCGCGCCTCGGCGGCCGCATCGTAGCCATCGGCAACCTCGAACGAGCCGACGATCAGCTCGCGGCCGCGCCGCGTGCGGAGCGAGATCGTTCCAGACTTCGCATCGCGCGGCACGACGAACGAGGCTTCCGTGGTGCCGACCTTGGCACCGGGAATCTCCTCGTCATCCCACAGCACCTCCATGTCCGGCGAGAAGTCGCGACCGCGGATCACGATGCGCGTGCCGACCGCACCCTTGTTCGGGAAGTACGACCCGACCACCGGGCGATCGGTGTTCCAGCGCCGGCGCGTGTCATCGGGCGCGGCGCCTTCGGCGATCCATTCACCGTCGACGAACGCCCACACGCCATCGCGCTGCTCCCACTTCGCCTCGCGATAGCGTTGGTTCTGGCGCGCGGGCTCCCAGCGGCCCTCCTGCCATTCCCACTTGCCGTCGCGCCAGTCCCAGCGCGCGCCGATGAAGACCTGGCCTTCGCGATACTCGTGCTTGATCTCCTTCGGCGGCGGCGGCGGTTGCCGCGGGCGCTCCTTCAACACCGGGATGTCGTCGACCCAGCTACCGTCGATCCACACCCAGTACACGCCGCTGCGATCCCAGTGACCGTCGCGCCAGCGCTTGCCCGCGCGCTCCTTCTCCCAGCGACCGGGAAGCCAGTTCCACTTGCCGCCCTTGTAGTCCCAGCGCCCGGAGATCCAGACCTCGCCCTTGCGATACGCCGAGGTTTCGGCGCGCGGCGGCGGCGGCGCTTCACGCGGGAACACGTTGTCGTCGTCGATCCACTGACCGTCGACCCACGCGTAGGTATCGCCCTTCTTCTCCCACTTGCCGTCGCGCCAGCGCTTGTTCGGCCGCGGGTTTTCCCACCGGCCGCTGATCCACTCCCACTTGTTGTCGCGCCAGTCCCAGTGACCGGCGATCCACACCTGACCCGCGCGACCGGTCGTCGATTCGCGACGCGGCGGCGGCGGCGGCTCGCGCGGTGGCGTGTACGCCGGCTTCTCGTCGATCCACGCGCCGTCGACCCACGCGTACTTGTCGCCCTGCTTCTCCCAGCGGCCCTCGCGCCACTTCTTGTTCGCGCGCGCGGCCTCCCAGCGGCCGGCTTGCCACTCCCACTTTCCGTTCTTCCAGTCCCAGCGGCCCGCGATCCACACCTGCCCCGGCTTGGTGCCGTACTGCTCGACGCGCGGTGCAGGCGGCGCATCGCGCGGCGGCCCGGTGTAGACCGGCGCCTCGTCGATCCAGTCGCCGTCGACCCACACCCACTGATCGCCCTTGCGATCCCAGCGACCCTCGCGCCACTTCTTGCCGGGACGCGCGTTCTCCCAGCGACCTGCACTCCATTCCCACTTGTTGTTCTTCCACTCCCAGCGTCCCGGGATCCACGTCTTGCCCGGCGTCGGTTGATAGACCTCGGGGCGCGGCGCCGGCGGCGGATCGCGCGGGATCGTGGCGACCGGGGCATCGTCCCAGCGACCTTCGACCCACGCGTACTTGTCGCCCTGCTTCTCCCACTTGCCGTCGCGCCACCTCTTACCGGCGCGCTCGGGCTCGAAGCGACCCGCCGTCCACTCCCACTTTCCATTCTTCCAGTCCCAGCGCCCGGCGACCCAGACGTGGCCCGCCTTCGCTGCATACGTCTCGCGCTTCGGCGCGGGCGGCGCTTGCTTCGGTGCGTCGTACGGCGCGTCTTCCCACGCACCGTCGACCCACGCGTAGTTGTCGCCCTGCTTCTCCCACTTGCCCTCGCGCCACTTCTTGCCGGCGCGCTCGGGCTCGTAGCGTCCCGCGCTCCACTCCCACTTGCCGTTCTTCCACTCCCAGCGGCCCGCGATCCAGACCTGTCCCGGCTTCGCTGCATACGCCTCGCGCTTCGGCGCCGGCGGCGCGGTCTTCGGAGACGCCTTCGGATCGTACGCGGCAGGCGCGTCTTCCCACGCACCGTCGGTCCAGGCGTAGGCGTCACCCTTCTTCTCCCACTTTCCTTCACGCCACTTCTTGCCCGCGCGCTCGGCTTCCCAGCGGCCCGCGGTCCACTCCCACTTGCCGTTCTTCCAGTCCCAGCGGCCCGCGATCCACACGTGGCCGGCCTTGGTGCCGGGAGTCTCGCGCTTCGGTGCCGGTGGCGCCGCCTTCGGAGACGCCTTCGCGTCGTACGGCACGGCCGAGGCATCGGCGATCCACGAGCCTTCGACCCAGGCCCAGGTGTCGCCCTTCTTCTGCCAGCTACCCGCGCGCCATTTCTGTCCCTTGCGCTCGGGCTCCCACTTCCCCGCCTTCCATTCCCACTTGCCGTCTTGCCAGTCCCAGCGACCGGCGATCCAGACATGGCCCGCCTTGTTACCAGGAGATTCCGCACGCGCTGCGGGTGGCGCCGAGCGCGGACCGCGATCGGTTTTCGGCTTCGGTTCGTAGGGCTTCGGCTGCGCGAAGACCGGTTCGAACGCCATGCCGAGCACGACCGCGATGAGCATCCAGTGACGTGGTGTTCTCATTGCGCCGGGGAGCGTAACGGCTTCGCAGCCGCCGTGCTGTCGATGTGCGCCCTTCGTTCAAACTACTTATTGTTGCGTGCGCGCCTGCCACACTCGCTTTTGTTCACGATCACGTCCTGACAGTCGTTTTTGGTCGGGCCACGGGTCAAGATACGCGCACATGACCCCTGCAAAGCGAAACGTTCTCGCGCTGGTGACCGCGTTCGGTCTCGCCCTCTCGGCCACCGATGCGTCGGCCGACGAGCTCTCGGCAGCCGACACCGCGAAGGTGGTGGGTTTCTTCGAGAAGCTCGTCCCGGCGATGATCGCCAACAAGAACGATTGCGGGAAGATGGCAAACGCCATCGATACGCTCGTCACCCAGAACGCCGCGATGCTGAAGACGGTGATGAAGCAGCTCTCCTCCGGCAAGACGCTGCCGAAAGGATCCGAGGAGCGGCTGACGAAGATCATGATGAAGGACCCCGACGCACTGACCAAGTGCGCAGGGAGTGCGGCGGTCGCCAACGCGATGAAGCGGGTCGAGAATCCGGATCTGCCCGCCGGCCCGTCTGCCGAGGTGCTCGCGCAGGTCAAGGCCCCGGTCGCCGCCGATCTCGCGACGTACACCAAGGGGATCGCCGGCAAGGGCGAGCTGATCGCGACGATCACCACGCCGGTCGGCACGGTTCGCTGTCAGCTGCTCTCGGACAAGGCACCGATGACGGTGGCGAACTTCGTCGGGCTCGCGACCGGCAAGAAGGCGTGGCTCGATCCGAAGACCAACAAGCTGATGAAGAACAAGCCGTACTACGACGGGCTGATCTTCCACCGCGTGATCCCCGACTTCATGATCCAGGGCGGCGATCCCACGGGCACCGGCATGGGCGGGCCCGGCTACGACTTCGCCGACGAGGTCTCGCCGAACGACAAGATGGCGCCCGGCGTGCTCGCGATGGCGAACGCCGGCCCGTCGACGAACGGCAGCCAGTTCTTCATCGTCGAGGGCACGCCGTCGCACCTCAATGGCAAGCACACGATCTTCGGCACCTGCAAGCCGCTCGACGTGGTCAGCAAGATCGCGCGCGTCAAGGCCACCGAGGATCGCCCGGCGACGCCGGTGACGATGAAGGTCGCGATCAGCCGCGGCGCGCTCTAGGCGAGGTGGTGCGCGAAGATGAACGTCAACGCGCCCTGCTCGCTCGTGATCGAGTGCTCGCTCAGCGGTGGCTGACGCACCCAGTCCCCGGCGCTGTACGTGCCGCGCTCGTCGGTGAGTGACCCGGCGAGGACGAAGAACTCCTCGCCGAGATCGTGACGATGCGTCGGGATCGAGGCATCGGGCACGAGCCGCATCAGCACGACGGCGCCGGTGTCGTCGCGTATCAGATCGGCGAACTCGACGCCGACGTAGCCGTCGTACGACGGGCGAAACGGCGAGCGCGTGGTGTCGGTGCGCTGTGGTGGAGGCCGGCCATGGAACCGCTGCTTGATCAGGACCGTCGCGGCTTCTGACGTGAGGACCGTCCCGGCGCGATCGCGAATGAACGTGCGCGCGGGATGGCGACCGTGCAGATCGCGAAGTGCACCGTCGAGGATCAGCAGATCGAAGTAGCCGTCGGGAGCCAGCGGCACGGTGGCGCCGGCGGGCAGCTGGAACAGCGCGGTGAAGCGATCGGGTGCGAGCTCGAGCAGGCGCTCGGAGAAGCCGCCGCGCGCGACCCACGGCAGAGCGTCGGTCGAGATGGCGACGCGCTGGCGGAAGTCGGCGTTACTTGAGCCAGACACGGAAGCCGACCGACCCGTCGATGCCGAAGTGGCCGCGATCTCTGAACCGATCGTAGTAGTCGCCGAAGATCAGATCGATCGTCGGCACGAGCTGCACGAAGATGTCGATCGGCGCGTTGTTGAAATCGAACGAGATGCCGACCGGGATGCGGACGCCGAAGGCCGATCCGCGATCGCAGAACAGATCGGGGCCGCGGCGCTCGCAGTACTCGAAGTCCCAGAACCGACCGCCGACTCCGATGAAGAGCGGCAGCTCGAACGCCGGCGATGACACCAGCGACGTCGGGTGCCACAGGTGGTCGATGTAGATGTGAAGACCGTCGCCGTAGTAGTAGTGCTCGTAGGCGTAGCCGAGCCCGAAGTCGAGCGCGCGGGTGTCGGAGAGGAAGTACTTGCCGTTGAGACCCGACGGCTCGCCGAGCTCGAGGCCGATGCCGAACGTCTTGTTCGCCTGAAAGCTGCCGCCACCACCGCCACCGCCGCCGCCGCCGCCACCGCCACCGCGCCGGCGCCGCGAGTTGCTGCGCCCCCGCTGGCGGCGACCGCCGTTGTCGTTGGTGTAGCGATCGTTGCGACCGCGATCGCCACGATCGTCGCGACCGTTGTCGCTGTTGTTGCTGTTGCTCGAATTGTTCGAGTTGTTGCTCGAGCCGGCGGCGCGCAGGCGCTTCTGGCAATCGGCCACGTCTTCATCGGCGCGGCATCGCAAGCGCGCGTGGCACTCGGCCTGCGTCTCGGTCTTCTTGCAGTCGACGGCGGGCTGCGCCAGCGCCGGGCTCGAGAGCATCACGATCGCGAGTACGAGCTGTGTCCGCATCATTCCCCCGCACACGTGCGCAGCGCGTCGCGCTGAGAGACGCACTTGTTGTGGCGTTCCGCGAGCACGCCCAGATCGGGCAGCGCCCACACCTTCTCGGACTTGCCGCAGAGCTCCGCCTGGTAGCAGTCGTACGCGGCGGTCGCCTTGTCGGTGCAACCCTTCGCGGCGTACTTCTTCGCGGCGGTGCCACACTCCTCGGCGATCTTGTCGACGTGCTTGGCCTTGTCACCGCACAGCTTCGCGAGCTGCAGGCACTGTTTCACCACGTCGACGCCGTTATCGGTTGCGGAGCCCGATCCGGCCCCCGAGCCCGAACCCGCGGCATCGTCCCTACCGCTGCAACCGATCGCGATGCCGAGGGCAAGCGGAAGCCATCTCCGAGCTGCCATGTCTCTGGTGTACCGCGAGGGCGATGGTCGCGTCTTGCATCAGGCGCCCTGTCTGGATGTCGCACTCGGTGCGCTCACACGAGGACCACGATCTCGCGGACGAGGAGCTGGCAGAGATGGCGATACGCATCGCGTTGTGGCAGACCGCACGTCGCGAGCAGCTCGCGCGCCGTCAGCGAGCCATCGATGCGCGTCAGCAGAAACACCGCGCGTTGATCGATCTCGACGCCGACCAGCTGCTCGATATGTTGCGAGAGCACGGCGAGCCGCGACTGATCGCCGATCAGCGAGTCGAACACCGACAGGAACAACCCCTCGTTGGATGCGAGGAGCTGGTCGACGCCTTCGTCGGTTCGCGTCGCGGACAGCGCGAGCTCGACGGCGATCACCGCGTTCTCGAGATCGCCCTTCGCGTGCCAGCGCATCGCTCGGCCGACGAGCTGCGCGATCGATTCGCACGACAGGTCGCGCGCGTCCGTGATCTCGGGCGCGACGGTGCGCAACAGCTGATCGCACAGCAGCGCGACGCGCTCGATGGGAAGGCGCGCGTTGGCCGATAACACGTCCGACGGCGGTTCGACCGCCATCATCACCGGCTCGGTGTTGAGGCGTTCGGGCGGTGGCCGCTTGATCGCGACCTGGGCGATCGGGCGGCGAGCGACGGTGGTGGGCCCGCGCTCGACCCGCGGCGTCGGCTTCGCTCGCCCGAGGAGCTCGGCGATGTGGGCGGCGCGTGGCGCGTCGGAGACGTCGACCTTGTGCGTCGCGATGACGTGATCGAGATCCACAAGCAGCGCACCGGCCGACGGATAGCGGTCGGTGGGACGCGTCGCCAGCAGGCGCATCACGATCGGCTCGAGGTCCCTGGGATAGCTGGGCACCACGCGCGATGGCCGCTTCAGCTCGCCGGTGACGATCGCCTCGAGCGTCGCGAACTCGCTCCCGCGATCGAACGGGCGAATGTTGGTGGTGAGCTCGTACAGCGTGACGCCGAGCGAGAACAGATCCGAGCGCCCGTCGAGTGGCCGCGCGCGGCACTGCTCGGGAGACATGTACGGGATCTTGCCCTTGAGCTGACCGCTGCCCGTCGGGGTGAGCGCGCCGGTCTCGACGCGCGCGATGCCGAAGTCGACGAGCTTGATCGCCCCGGTGAAGCTGACGAGGATGTTGCTCGGCGAGATGTCGCGGTGAACGATGTTGAGCTTCGCGTGCGGCCCGTTCGGATCGTGGACGTACGCGAGCGCGCACGTGGTGCCGTACATGATCGAGAGCGCGATCGGCAGCGGCATCGGTCGCCCGCGCGCCGTCGCGGCCGCCAGCAGCGCCCGCACGTCGGGTCCGGCGACGTACTCCATCGCGAAGTAACACGCGCCGTGATCCACGCCGACCTCGTGGACCTTCGCGATGTTCGGGTGATGAAGCGTTGCGGCGAGGCGCGCCTCGGCGATGAACATGTCGATGAAGCGCTGGTCATTCGCGAACGACGGCAGCATCCGCTTGATCGCGACGCGCTCGCCGTTCCTGCGGTCCTTGCCGAGGAACACCTCGGCCATGCCGCCCGCGCCGATCCGCTCGATGATCTCGTACCGCCCGACGATCGCGCCGGGTGTGAAGTCGATGTTCGACACGCCCAGCAGTCAGGGTATCACCGATCAGATCGGGTACGCCCAGTGGCCGGTGTGCACGTAGGCGGCGGAGATTTGATCCTTGCTGTCGACGAGCACGTAGATCATCACCGCGAACCCGGAGGCCTCGGTGGTCATGTCCCTGCGATCGAACGACGTGCCGATCAGCCGCTGTCCCGCCGGCACCACCAGCGACGGGTGGAACGCCTTCGGGAACCAGCCCTTGAGGTACGGCGTGCCGACCACGCGCAGATCCTTCGCGGGGACCGCGGGCTGCTTGTCGACGCCCAGCTTGACCGCGGCCTGCTTGATGCAGCCGGCGAACGCGGTCATCTCCGCATCGGTTCGGATCGTGCCGATGCGCAGCTTCGCGCACGGTGAATTTGCGGCGAACACGCCGTCGCTGTCGAACACCAGCTTGATCGGCTTGGTGAGCTTCGGTGCGTTGCCGCGGATCGCGGCTTCGATCCAGGTGGCAGCGGCATCGGCGCGCGAATCCGCGGCGGCAGTGGAGGTGATGAACAACGAGGCGATGACGAGGAGCTTCCGCATCCTCGCTCCAACGAGCCAGTTGCCCGGAAGTGCCTTCGGTGCCTCGCGAACCGGCACAGGCCTTGCGGCGCGACACCTGCGAAGGATTCAGTGACAGTCAGCGCGTGGCGCGTGCGGCGATCGCCGAGAACACCGGCGCGGCGACCTTGCCGCCGGAGCCGGTGACGCCATCGAGGCCGACGAGGATCACCACCCGCGGCTCTTCGACCGGCGCGACGCCGACGAAGCTCGCGTAGTGGTTCTCCTTCCCCGGGCGCGACCGCGTGGTGCCGGTCTTGCCGCCGACGCGCATGCCATCGACGCGAGCCGCGTGACCGGTGCCAGCAGGATCGACGACGACGCGCTCGAGCAACTGGCGGACGGCGCGCGCGGTGTCCTCGCGCATCACTCGCACGCCATCGCCGCTCGGTGCGTGGAACACGCCATCGCCGGCGAGCGCGGTGTACGCGGAGGCCAGCTCGAGGGGCGAGACGAGGAGACCTTCGCCCGAGGCGATCGAGGCGCCCTCGATGGTGTGGGTGTCGATGTTCGCGGGCGCGCTGATCCGATAGCGCCGCAGCGACTGACCGAGCAGGTCACCGAGCGGTTCGGCGATCTTCGCGGTGCAGACGTTCGACGACACGGCGAGGACGCGGCCGAGATCCAGCACCTGGTTCGGCACCGCGTCGCGCAGCGTGCGCGTGCCGTAGCGGCGCGCGCCGTTCTCGCAATCGACCTTGGTGTTGACGTCGATCGTGCCGGCCTCGAGCGCGGCGGCGACGGTGAAGGGCTTGATCGTCGAGCCCGGCGTGCGACCCGCGCGCGGATCGAGATCGCCGCGCGATGCGAGGGCGAGTGGCGCGCCGGTCTTCGCGTCGAGCACGATCGCGACGGCGCCGCTCGCGGAGTGCTCGGACACGGCCTTGGCAAGCTCGCTCTCGACGAAGCGCTGCAGCTCCGCGTCGGCGGTCGGTGGTGGTGAAGGGCTGTTCGACGGCGCCGGCGACTCGACCGGTGACGACTCCGGTGACACGCACGCCGCGGCGACCGCGACCGCGACCACCGCGACGAGCATGGCGCGGCGAACCCGAACAGTGCGGCGTGGCCGATCGGCATCGAGCAAGGCGACGACCCGCGCCTCGAAGCTCGGCCGCGAGGCCATCGCGAGGACCGACACCGGAGCGTGGCGCGGCAGCGTGGTGGCGATCGCGAGCAGGTGCTCCGCGTACGTCGACGCGCGTGCCCCGGCGCGGAGCACCGCATCGTCGGCGGCGAGCTCGCGCTCCTCGCGGAGCCGGCGCGCGGCGATCCACGCGAGTGGGTTGATCCAGTGCAGGCAACACGCGAGCTGCGCGATCAGGTTGACCACGCCGTCGCGCTGGCGAACGTGTGCGAGCTCGTGCAGCAGCACCACGCGCCAGCGCTCGCCATCCCACGCGCTCGAGCTGCGCGGCACGACCACGACCGGCGCGATCGCACCGACCACGATCGGCGACTCGATCTCGTCGCTGACGACAGCCCGCGGTGGCTGTCCCTTACCGTCGAGCGCACGCCACGCGCCGGCGACGTGCGACTCCGCGTTCGCCGGCGTGCCGCGGCGAGCGATCGCGCGGGCGCCGTACGCGCCGATGC
>JAEYYY010000002.1 GCA_023430775.1 Pseudomonadota bacterium | reverse complement strand
GGTGGAAGTCGATCGCGGTCAGGATGCCCTCGCGCACCTCGGTGGCGTCGACGCGCACGCGCTGGCCGGTGAGCGCGAGCCGGTCGCGGAACACCTGCTCGAGCGCCTCGTGGCGGCCGGCCTCGAGCGCGCGGATGCCGTCGTCGACGCGCGCGGCGACCTCGAGCAGCAGCGCGCCGCGGTCGAACTCGCGGCCGGTCGCGGTTGCCAGCGAGCACGCGATCGGCTCCAGGTCGGGCGGGAAGCGCACGCGGTTGGCGTTGACGCCGATGCCGATCAGGTAGGTGTCGCGGGATCCGACACCGGCGTCGACCAGCACGCCGGCGAGCTTGCGCCAGTCGAGCGATGGAAACGCCGAGCCCTCGTGACCGACGGAGGCCGCATCGCAATCGACGAGCACGTCGTTGGGCCACTTGAGCACTCCGCCGACACCACAGGCGCGCACCGCATCGCAGACGGCGATGCCGACCGCGAGCGTCATCGGCGGCACCATCGCGAGCGGCAACGGTGGGCGGATGATCGCGGAGACATAGAGCCCGCCCGGCGGCGATTGCCAGACCCGACCATCGCGGCCGCGACCCGCGGTCTGCGACTCGGCGATCACGACGGTGCCGTGCGAGGCACCGGCGCGCGCCAGCCGCGCGGCTTCATCGTTGGTGGAGCCGCAGGTCTCGAGATCGATCCGCTGCGCCCCCAGCCAGGTGGTCTTGATCACGACCGCACGTCCAGTCCGATATCGACGCTCGGCGCCGAGTGGGTGAGCGCACCGACGGAGATCAGATCGGCGCCGGCCCGCGCGTAATCGCCGATCGTGGCCAGCGTGATGCCGCCCGACACCTCGACCATCACGTTCCTCGCGTGGGCGCGCGCGGCGGCGGCCTCGACCTGCGAGACGGTCATGTTATCGAGCAACACGATCTCGGCCCCGGCGGCGAGCGCTTCATCGAGCTCGCGCAGGTTCGTGACCTCGACCTCGACGCGCAGCGGGTGCGGCGCCTTGGTCCTGGCCGCCTCGACGGCCGCGCGCACCGAGCCGCAGGCCGCGATGTGGTTGTCCTTGATCAGGATGCCCGAGCCGAGATCGAAGCGATGGTTCGCGCAACCGCCGGCGAGCACCGCCGCCTTCTCGAGCACGCGGAAGCCCGGCGTGGTCTTGCGGGTATCGACGACGCGTGCCTTGGTGCCGACCACCGCATCCGCGTAGCGCTTCGCCAGCGTGGCGACGCCCGACAATCTCTGGGCGAAGTTCAGCGCG
This sequence comes from Pseudomonadota bacterium, assembly GCA_023430775.1. Classification (GTDB taxonomy): domain Bacteria; phylum Myxococcota_A; class Polyangia; order Haliangiales; family Haliangiaceae; genus JABFXX01. The sequence continues at coordinate 8,795 of JAEYYY010000002.1, read as the reverse complement.
GTGCGCTCGGCGGCGAGCACGGTATGCGCCGGGCCGCGCGCGGTCAGCAGCAGACTGCCCTTGTCGAGCCGGGCGCCATCTCGCGCGTGGATCTCGACCTCGATCCGAGGATCGACGAGATGAAACACCGCGGTGGCGATATCGATACCGAACGCGACGATCGGCTCGCGCACGTTCATCTCGGCGCTGACGTCGGGGCCGTCTGGACCTAGCGTGACGTGGGATGTGACGTCACCACGACCGAGATCCTCGTCGAGGGCGAGCTCGATCAGACGGCGCACTGCCGGGATCGCGGCGAGACCGCGCAGGACCGATGAATCACCCATCGCGCGCACACCATACCCGAACCCTCCGACAATCGATCCACTCGATTTTCAGGAATCGAAGTGGCCGATCTCGTCGGGGGAACGCTCGCTATGCCCACTCGATCACCGGCCAGCCGCGCTTCCGCGCATGGCGGCGCAGCCGCGCATCGGGGTTGATCGCGATCGCGCGCCCGACCCGCTCGAACAGCGGCAGGTCGTTGTAGCTGTCCGAGTAGAACGTGCTGCGCGCCAGGTCGACGTCGTGCTGCGCGGCCCACGCCTCGGCGAGCTTGACCTTGTGGTGGCCGAAGCACAGCGCGGCCGGCTTGCCGGTGAAGGTGCCGCTCGCCGGATCGACTTCGAGCTGCGAGCTGAGCACGTGATCGATGCCGACGCCGCGCGCGACCGGTCGCGCCGCGTACTGGGTCGAGCCGGTCGCGAGCACGATGACGTCGCCGGCCAGCCGGTGATGCTCGATCGCGACCAGCGCGCCCGGCGCGACCTCGCGCGACACGTGATCGCGGTGCCAGATCTCGCACTTTGCGAGCATGTCAGATTCAGGATCGCCCTCGAGATCCTCGATCAGCTTGGTGAACACCGCGTCCATGTCGAGGACCGCGAGCTTGTACATCGCGCTCCAGTAGATCGCCTTCGCGAACATCTTCGACGACAGCTCGCCGCGCGACCGCAGGAACTTCACCCACGACATGCCGGTCTCGATCCGCAGCAGCGTGTTGTCCATGTCGAAGAAGGCGGCGGGCTTACCCATCGCCGGGGACCGTAGCAGCTGCTAGCGCAGCACGCTGAGATCGAGGATGCGGACCAGGATGTTCGAGCCGGCGTGCGTCACCGTCGATGCCAGGATCGAGCCGGTCGCCGAGCGCATCCAGCCGAACAGCAGGCCGGGAAAGAACGTCGCGAGTGCGCGCGGGTCGCCGTCCTTGGGCAGGTGGATCAGCGCGAACGCGATCGACGACAGCACCAGCGCGAGGCCGATGCCGCCGCCGAGCCAGCGCCGCTTCGGAGGAAACCGCTTCTCCAGCAGATGGAGCAGGAAGCCGCGGAAGAACAGCTCCTCGGGCAGCGCGACGACGATCAGCTGGACCGCGCAGAACTCGAGCGACAGCGTGCTCGAGGCCGGCGTGCTCATCAGGCTGACGGGCGGTGCGTGGATCGCATCGAGGCCGCCGTAGCGGCTGCACATCCCGCGCGGCACCAGGTTGGCGAGCAGGTCGCTCTTGCACGCGGTCTCGTAGAACGCGAAGTAGCCGACGACGAACACCGGGAAGATCACCGCGATCGCGACGCCGGCGGTGACCAGACCGCGGCGCACGGGCTCGGTGTGAAAGCCGTAGGTCTCGAGCTCCTCCTTGCGGCGCCAGGCGTAGAACACCGGCACGTAGAGGAACAGCACCGCGACCAGCGCCGAGCCGAGGTGACCGACCGCCGGCAGATCGATCTTGATCTGCACCAGGCCGGTGACCAGCACCGCGACCGCGAGGAACGCGAACAGCGCGTCCTTCCCATCGGCGCTGGCGCGAGTGTCGCTGCGGTCAGTCACGCAGCATCGAATGTACCCGATGCCTAATTGCGGATCGGCTCGTACGAACCGGTGATCACGGTCTCGGGCTTCGACTCGGTCACCAGCTGACCGATCAGCGTCATCTTGTCGGCCGCGAGGTCGGCATCGTTCAGGTAGCCCCAGATCTGGACCACCGCGGTGCTCGCCTCGGCGAGCTCGATCACCATGAACAGGCCGTTGCCCGTCGAGGCCGCTTCCTGCGTGTGCTTGACCGGCAAGCTGTCGCCGGCGACGCTGCGGAAGTAGTAGGCGTCGGCGCCGTCGACCCGGTTGGTCTCGACCTGCGCGAGGATCTCGGCGTGCGTGCCCTCGGTGATGCCCTCGGACTTCGCGACCGTCGCGATGAACCCGGAGATCTCCCGGTCCTGGCAGTCGCGCATCGCGCCGGCGAGCACGCCGGTGTCGGGCGTCCGCGACACACCGATCAGCGCCGGCAGCGTGTTCGCCGTGCCCTTCGACACCGAGCGGATGCTGCCTTCGGTCTGCGTCGGGTTATCGGGCTCGACCTTCTGGTTGAGCAGCAGCGTGTCGAGCGAGTTCGGGTCGGTCATGATGTAGCCGAACCGGGTGACGCCGATGGGGATGGTGATCGTGACCTCGGCGTTCTCTCCCGACGTCGTGGTGTCGAACACGTCGGTGGTGTCCTGGTTGCGGAACGCGACGACGCCGGCGTTGGGCACCAGGTTGTCGCTCTGGAAGTCGCGGACCACGGTGGTCAGGGTGACTGGGACGGTGGTCGCCTCGTCGGCGCTCGGCGTGTTGAGGCACGACAGATCCGCCGGGCCGTCGTCGATGAAGTCGCCGTCGTCGTTCTCGACGTTCGCGCGCAGCGCGCCTTCCGGCTTGTTGAACCCGATCTCGAATCCCGGGGGCTTGGCATCCGGGGTGGGTTCGTCATCGCCACCACCTCCACCACCACACGCTGCGAGCAAGACCGGCAACAAAGTACGAAGACGCATCTGTGATCACTCCCGTTGAACCGAGGGCTTTGTAGGCCAGCCACGGGTGGCGATCAACAGTTTCTCACCCGGCTGTCCTCGACGGTGTGACCCGATGCGCTTGGGGGCCCCGCACCTTGCGTGGAGGCGCCATCCATCGGTACAACGGCGCCATGAACATCGGGAAGATTCGGGAGATCCTCGGGAACGAAGCGTCGTTGCTCGACCACGTGTCGAAGTCGATCCCGGCCAGCAGCTTGACGCTGCCGACGCCGGACTACGTCGACAAGATCTACACGTACAGCGATCGCACCCCGCGCGTGATGGTCTCGCTGCAGAACATGTTCTCGAGCGGCCGGCTCGCCGACACCGGCTATCTGTCGATCCTTCCCGTCGATCAGGGCATCGAGCACTCGGCCGGCGCGTCGTTCGCTCCCAACCCGGCGTACTTCGATCCCGAGACCATCGTGAAGCTCGCGATCGAGGGCGGCTGCAACGCCGTCGCGTCGACGTTCGGCGTGCTCGGTCTGGTCGCGCGCAAGTGGGCGCACAAGATTCCGTTCATGGTCAAGGTCAACCACAACGAGCTGCTGTCGTATCCGAACCAGCACGACCAGACGATGTGGGGCACCGTTCGTCAGGCGATCGACATGGGCGCGCAGGGTATCGGCGCCACCGTCTACTGGGGCGCCCCCGAATCGCGCCGCCAGCTGTTCGAGATCGCCGAGGCGTTCGCGATGGCGCACCAGAACGGCCTGTTCACGGTGCTGTGGTGCTACGTCCGCAACGCGTCGTTCAAGACGCCGCTCGGCGACCAGTCGCTGTCGGCGGATCTCACCGGCCAGGCGAACCACCTCGGCGTGACGATCCAGGCCGACATCATCAAGCAGAAGCTCCCCGAGCTGAACGGCGGCTACAACGACCCGGCGCTCAAGGGCCTCGGCAAGACGCACAAGAAGGTCTACTCCGAGCTGACCACCGACAACCCGATCGATCTGTGCCGCTACCAGGTCGCGAACTGCTACATGGGGCGCGTCGGCCTGATCAACTCGGGCGGCGCGTCGGGCGAGAACGATCTGCGCGACGCCGTGCGCACCGCCGTGATCAACAAGCGCGCGGGCGGCATGGGTCTGATCCTCGGCCGCAAGGCGTTCCAGAAGCCCTTCAAGGAGGGCGTCGAGCTGCTGCACTCGGTGCAGGACGTCTACCTGTCGAAGGACGTCACGGTCGCTTAGTCGACCCGTTCTGGTGACGCGATGGCTCGGCTGGGAGAGCTGCTGGTAGCGACCAAGCTGCTCACCGCCGAGCAGCTCGAACAGGCGCTGCGCGCGCAGGTGATGTGGGGCGGCCGGCTCGGCACCAACATCATCGAGCTCGGCTTTCTCGATCTCGATCAGCTGTCGACCGCGCTCGGTCGCCAGCACCAGCTGCCGGCGGCGCTGGCGCGGCACTTCGACATGGCCGACACCGTGCTCCAGAAGCGGCTGTCGTCGGAGTTCGCCGACAAGTACGGCGCGGTGCCGCTGCTCAAGGTGGCGAGCGGCAAGGTCGTGGTCGCCGCGCTCGGCATCGTCGACGCGCGCGGCGTCGGCATCATCGCCGACGAGCTCGGCACCAGCCCGATGAACCTGGTGGTGTCGGTCGCGGCCGAGCTGCGCATTCGCTATCACCTCGAGCGCGTGTTCGGGATCCCGCGCGGCGCGCGCTTCCTGCGCTCGCGCGGCAAGACGATCCCGCCGTTCCCGGCGTTCGTCACCGAGGAGCTCAGCTTCGAGGACTCCGCGGTCAGCACGCCGCTACCGCTCGATCAGCGCGCCCAGCTCGCCGAGATCCACGAGCAGGCGCTGGTCCGGGAGGAGGCGGCGGCGCAGCCGGTGGTGCAAGCCGACGATGACTCGGTGCCCGTGGTCGCCGACGACGGCGCGACGACGAAGACCGAGGCCCCCGACGAGCTGGTGCTCGATGCCGAGACACTCGAATCGCTCGGCGCGGTGCTCGACGAGCACTTCGACAAGGCGAGCGAGCCCGACGAGCAGGCACAGCGCGAGCGCCGCAAGTACGTCCGCATGCTCACCGACGCGCCGTCGACCGAGTCGGAGCGCCAGAAGCTCGGCCGGATCGCGATCCGCCGCGTCCCGATCGCACAGCCGACGGTGGCGAACACGATCGGCGAGGCCACGCGCGCGATCCGCCGCAGCACCGATCGCGACAAGGTCGCCGAGCTGGTGATGCTGACGCTCGAGAAGTTCATCCCGTCGCTCGAGGCGGCGGTGATGCTGGTGCTGCGCGGCGATGTCGCGATCGGCTGGAAGGGTTTCGGCTGCGGCGGTCAGGCGCTCCCCGAGGTCGCGGTGCCGCTCACCGAGCCCGGGCTGATCGCGAAGTCGATCCAGGGCCAGACCACGATGCGTGGGATCAGCGGTGATCTCGGATCGGTCGACACCCTGCTGGTGTCGTCGCTGGGCGTCACCGGAGACAAGGAGCTGATCGTGGTGCCGGTGATGATCGCCGGCCAGGTGATGCTTACCATCGCGTTCGTCGCCGCCCCCGAGTGCGCGATCCAGAGCGCCGAGTCGATCGCGGTGGCCACCGGAGCTGCGTTCGCCCGCTTGATGCGGGATGCGAGTCGGTGAGATAAGGTGCCCGCAGTGGCGAGCTCTACGGACGACGACGACGACGACGCGAAGCCGTACACCGGCCCGCTCAAGAAGCATCGTCACGACCTCGGTCACGAGGATCACGGCGCAAAGCTTGCGGCCGGGACGACGAAGGCGATCCAGGGATTGCTCGGACTCTGGATCGCGCTGACGCTGGTGTTCGTCGTGTACGCGATGGTCGACGCTGTGCGCTCGCGTGCGCCAGAGACGCCGGCCGCGACCACGAAGTGACTCGTCGTACACGTGCACGTGCTCGTGCTCGTGCTCGTGCTCGTGCACGTGCTCGTGCTCGTGCTCGTCGCAACATCCGGTTGCTCGAGGCTAACGCCAAGACCTCGACGCCAGCCCCTGCACTCGCGTTCTGCCATCGATGACCGCTCAGGCTAACGCCTTCAACTTCCAGCCCCTGCATTCGATGACGGCTCCCGACATCGGCCGGGAAACGTGCGAGTTGGTTTGCCGCACGCGGTAGGAGAAGGGCTCGGTAGGAGGGTTAGCCCGCGCCGAGCACGAGCACGAGCACGTTCACGAGCACGTTCACGAGTACGTGAACGCCGGCGAGTTCCGGCTTTCATCTCGGCCCCCGATCCGTCATGGTCACGTGCTACGCCCGCGGCGTAGCGTCATGATCCCCGAGGACGTCATCACCCAGGTCCGCGAAGCCGCGAACATCGTCGAGGTGATCGGCCAGTACGTCCAGCTCAAGAAGGCCGGCAAGAACTGGAAGGGGCTGTGCCCGTTCCACGGCGAGAAGACGCCGTCGTTCAACGTCCAGCCCGACAAGGGCTTCTTCATGTGCTTCGGCTGCCAGAAGAAGGGCGACGTCATCAACTTCGTAATGGAGCTCGAGGGCAAGAGCTTCGTCGAGGTCGTCGAGCAGCTCGCGCAGCGCTTCAATATCGAGGTCCCCAAGTACGAGGAGAACCCCGAGCTCAAGCGGATGCGCGGCGAGAAGGTCGCGATGCTCGACCTCAACAAGCTGGCGACCAACTTCTATCGCGAGCTGCTGGCCGATCCGAAGCGCGGCGAGCCGGGGCGGGCCTACCTCGCGAAGCGCGGCGTCGGCCAGGAGGTCACCGACAAGTTCCAGCTCGGCTACGCGCCGGGCGAGTGGTCGTTGCTCGCCGAGCACCTCCAGAAGAAGCGCGCGGATCTCGAGCTCGCGGTCAAGCTCGGCCTGATCGCACCGCGCCACGGTCGCGGGGCCGGTTACTACGATCGCAATCGCGATCGGCTGGTGTGCCCGGTCGTGGTGCCCGGTGGCGATGTCGTGGGGTTCTCCTCGCGTGTCGTGGGAGAACCACAACCCGGCCAGGATCCGCCGCCGAAGTACATCAACAGCCCCGAGAGCACGGTCTACAAGAAGAGCAAGCTGCTGTTCGGGCTGGCGCAGGCGCGCGAGGCGATGGCGAGCCAGAAGCGCTGCGTGCTCGTCGAGGGCAACTTCGATGTCATCACGCTGCACCAGGCCGGCTTCAACGAGGTCGTCGCGCCGCTCGGTACCGCGCTGACGATCGAGCAGGTCAACGTCCTCAAGCGGCTGACCGACAAGATCGTGCTGCTCTACGACGGCGACAAGGCCGGCTACAAGGCCACGCTGCACGCGCTCCAGCTCTGCATCGAGAGCGAGGTCGAGGTGCTGATCGCGCAGCGGCCGGGCCACGGCAGGTCGGGCGGCGCCGGCATCCTCGGTGACGGTGTCGATCCCGATAGCCTGGTCGCCGGCGGCGGTGCCGAGCTGTTGCGCGAGGCGGTCGATCGCGCGAAGGGCGGCATCGAGTTCTTCATCGAGGAGGTGTGGACCAAGGGGATCCGGCAGAACGTCGACGCGCGCGGGCGGGCGATCGAGGACGCCGCCCGGCTCGCCGCGAAAGTTGCGAACCCGGCGAAACATGATCTAATCGTCGGCGCGCTCGCCTCCTCGATGCAGGTGGATCCGAGGGTGATCCAGAACGCGATCGCACGGGCGCAGGGTCGCGGCGACTCGCGATCCGGTCCGCCTTCCTCGCATCACCCGAATGCCCCCTTTGCCCCACACGCCACCAGCCGTCCTGTCGAGCGTGCCGGGCCGTCCGCCCCACCTCCTCCCAACGACGAGGTCGAGGTGCTGAGCTTGCTCTCGGATCACCCGTCACTGATCGCAACCGCCGAAGCAGACAGGGCTTTTTGGCTATTGACGGACGAACGCCTTCGGGCCATGTATTCCGGCGCTCGTGAAGGCAAGTCGCTGGCCGACCTCGCCTTCGAGCAGCTGCCCACCGTCCTAGTGCAACAAGTGCTGTCTCGCCGTTACGCCGATCATAAGGACCCACCCGGGGAGCTCGCGAAGAAGGTCGCGAACCTCGAGGCGCGGAAAGCGGAGATCGAGCGTACCAGGCTGAGACGCAGTCTCACCGACGCGCAGCGTAGCGGAAACCGTGATAAGGCACGCCTTCTGTCTCAACTCGGGGTGGCCGAGCGACAAGGCGATCACGAGCTTGCCGCACGCCTTCGAGAAGCACTCGCGCAGCAATCTCCTCCCCAAGCTGAAGCTGAAGCCGAAGCCGAAACCGGAAAGCAGGTCGACTAGACATGGCGCGTACCCCCACCAAGGCCCCAGCGAAGCCGAAAGACACCAAGAAGGCTGCCAAGCCCGCTGCGTCGAAGAAGACCGACAAGAGCGACAAGAAAGCGGAAGCCAAGTCCGACAAGGACAAGAAGGCCAAGCCGATCGCGGCGCAGGCCAAGAGCGATGCCGCCAAGGTGATGAAGGCGCTGACCAAGCCCGGCAAGCCGATGCGTCCGCCGCGCGATCCCGATGGTGACGGCGACGACATGGGCGATGACGACGACGACGACTTCGCGCCGATGCCGAAGGCGAAGGCGGCCGGCAAGGCGGGCAAGGCGAAGGCGGCGCCCGAGATCGATCTCGGCGACGACGATGACCCGGCGTTCGAACCGGTGATCGACGACGACGCCGACGAGGATTTCGTCGCGGGCGCGCCCAAGCCGCGCAGCTCGTCGGCGGATGCCGACGCCGCGGCGCTCGAGGCCGAGACCCGCGCCACCAAGAAGGGCAAGGGCGGCCGCGGTGGCGAGAACAACTCGAGCTCGATGCGCGACAAGCTGATCGAGCTCGGCAAGCAGAAGGGCTTCGTCACCTACGACGAGGTCAACGACCACATGCCCGAGGATGTGGTGTCCACCGATCAGATCGATGGCTGGCTGTCGGCGCTCGGCGAGCACGGCATCGAGGTCGTCGATGGCTCCGGCTCGCGCCGCGGTGACGGCTCGATCGTCGACTCGCCTCCGAAGGAAGGCGCGCTCGGCATCG
>JAEYYY010000857.1 GCA_023430775.1 Pseudomonadota bacterium | reverse complement strand
GTACTGGACGATCACCGGCAGGCTCGCGAGCCCGAGCGACCCGAGGTTCGCTACCAGGTTGTTCCACGACTGGGAGTTGGCCTGTTGTTGATCGGGCTTGCTGTCGGCGACGAACACCACGCCATCGGCACCGGTCAGCACCACCTTGCGCGTGGCCTCGTGCACCGGCTGACCGGGCACCGTGTAGACCTTGATCCGGAACGAGAAGTTCGACGCCCGGAAGAAGATCGGTAGCAGGTCGAAGAACAGCGTGCGGTCGTCGCGGGTGTCGAGCGTCATCAGTCGCCCGCGGTTGAGCTTGTCGACGGCAGCGTGCAACGCGCGCAGGTTGCTCGTCTTCCCCGACAGCGGCGGGCCGTAATAGACGAGCTTCAGCGTCAGCTGCCGCTCGGCGAAGTCGACCTGCGCCACCGTCGTATCCTAGTCTTTTTCTTCGTAGGTGGTGGGTCCGGGTGCCGCGTTGCGCGATCGCATCCAGGCGTAGAGCAGCGCGCCGACGACGAGCACGACCATCGCGATCAGCAGGAACATCGTGTTGCGGTACGGGCCGCGCGCGGCGACGTCGTCCTTGCGCGCCGATGTCGCGAGCATCGTGATCTCGGCAGCCTTGCGGACGCGCTCGAGCTGCTTGTCGGCGACCGGATCGCCGGCGCGGCTGCGGTACTGCGCGGCGGCCCAGGCATACGCGTCGTGCTGGGTGACCAGGCGCATCACCTCCTCGTGACGAGCCGGCTGCTCCCAGTGCTCGAGGGCGCGCTCCCAGGCCAGCCCGAGGGCATCGGGGACGCTCGCCTGCTGCGCCTTCGCGAAGCTCTCCATGCGCTCCGTCGCGAGGCCGCACTTCCTGCACGCGGTCGCGCCCGGCGTGCATGCAGTGCCACACTTCGGGCAGGCGTCGACACCCACGATCGGGATCCTGTCACAGGACGGGGCGGAACGGCACCGGGGTGGCGATCAGGCAGAACACGATCAGCATGCCGATCGCTCTGCGTCGCCGCCCGGCATCGAGGGGTGTTCCGCCGACGGGAGGATGGTATTCGCCGGCCTGGCGGCGCATCAGCGCCAGCAGGAGCGTCCACGTGAACCACGGGATGACGCCGAACTTCGCGTACGACAGCGAATCGGCGACGTCCTTGCCGGCGTCCTTGGCGATCAGGAACATCACCAGCCCGGCGCCGACGCCGATGATCGGCAGCACGACATGCAGCCGCTCCGACAGCTTCTCGTGGCGATCGCCGAGCGCCGCACGCGCGACGTGACCGCCGTCGAGCTGACCGATCGGCATCAGGTTGATCTGCGTGATGAGCAGGCCGACCCAGCCCGCGAACGCCATCGGGTGCATCTGGACGTCGATGTTCTCGCCCGGCAACCACTGCCCGAACACCGCGTACTTGAGCAGCGCGTACAGGATCGAGTTGCCCTCGATCGCCCCCTCGGGCGTCGGCGGGCCGAGCTCGCTCAGGTGAAGACCGACGACGAGGAGAGGGATCGCGATCAACAGGCCGGCGATCGGGCCCGAGGCCCCGACATCGAACAGCTGGTTCCGATCGCTGATCGGCTTGTCCATCTTGATCACCGCGCCGAGCGTGCCGAGCGAGACCACCGGCGGCAGCGGGATGAAGTACGGCAGCGAGACCTCGACCTTGTGATAGCGGCTGGTGATGTAGTGCCCGGCCTCGTGGAACGCGAGGATCCCCATCAGCGTGCCCGCGAAGTAGACGCCGCTACCGCGCTCGTTGAGCTCGGCGGCGATCCACGTGGTCACGCAGCACGCGAGGAACAGACCTCCGTGAATCGCCAGCTGCTTGCGCGTGAGCACGGCGCAGCTTACCGCGCGCGCGCCATCACGGCATCAGCTGGAGCTGCTCGCCCTCGAGCTGGAGGATCGCGAGCTCGCGCTGGATCTCGCCATCGCTGCCGATCGCCGCCGGACCGCAGGCGCCGTCGTCGAGCTTGCCGCGGGCGAGCGCCGTTCGCAGGGCCCCGCGCACGTCCGGCGAGCCGGCTGCCTCGGCTCGCGCCTTCGCGATCAGCGCCGCCGCATCGTAGGTCTCGGCCGCCGCCGCACTGGGCGACCGCTTGCTGCGCTGCTGGAACGCCGCCGAGAACGCGATGCCGACGTCGCCGCCGAGCTCGCCCGGATATGGCGTCACCATCATCGCGCCCTGCACCGCCGGACCACCGCGGATCGCCAGCGACGGGTGCTGCCATCCGGCGCCACCGATCAGCTGGACGACCTGCGGCATCACGCCACCGTGCTTGCGCTTCAGCCGGTCGGGATCGGGAAACTCCATCGTCCGCAGCTCGACGCCGAAGTACGGCAAGAACGCGGCGACCAGGCTCGCGCGGTCGTAGCGATCGGGGAGATAGAGCAGCGAGAACGTGATGTCGGGCGTGTAGTTGAGCCAGCCCTTCTTGCCGTGTCGCCGCAGGTGCTCCGCGAATCGCGGGTTCTTCGCCGGCACCATGCCGAGGAAGTCCTTGACCTCGGGCTCGAGGTTGCCGCCCGTCGGATCGTAGGCGCCCTCGCCGGTGACCTGGAGGCCGAGTCGCTTCGCCTCGTCGATGAATGCCTGCGCCGATTCACCGCCGACGTCGTCGCGCGGCGCGAACACGCCGACCGTCGGGAACCCTTCATCGTGCGCGAGCTGCGCGACCGCCCTGCCCTCGTCGCCCGGCGAGCCGACCAGCCGGAACACGCCCGCCGCCGGATCGGCGCCGTCTGCCGGTGCCAGCAAGCCGATCGGCACCCCGTGCAGCGAGGCCGCGCGCGCCGCCGCGATCGCCTCCTTGTGACCGACCGGTCCGAGGATCGCCGCGGCGCCCTTCTTGATCGCCTGCTCGACCGCTTCCACCGCCGCCTCGGGATCGCCCCTGGTATCGAGGAACAGCCAGTTGGTGCCGCTGGACGTCGACAGCTGGATCGCGAGCTTGAGCTCGCTGCCGATCGCCGCGTACTTGCCGGTCAGCGGCAGCAGCACGGCGATCGTCTTCGGGTCGACGCCCGGCACGGTCATCGCGGTCGCGAGCGCGCTCGCATCGCTCGCGATCGCGCCGTGATCCGCGGCGCCGCTCGCGCGCTGGAGCAGCCACTGGGCGACGCTGCGATCGCCGCGATGCCACGCGAGGCGGGCGGCGCGCAGCGCGACCTTCGCGGCCGGTGCGTCGGTGCCGAGCCGGTCGAGGAGCGCGCGCAGGGTCAGCTCGTCGAACGAATCGATCTTGGCGTCGTCGAGTGTCTTCAGATCGATCTTCGACACGTCCACGCCCGGCGTGGCAGGTTTTCCTTCCACGATCGGCGCCGGATCCCTGGTCGAGGTGCCCAGCCCGTCGCGCTCGATCCATGTCCCCTGCGGCGGCTTCGCCCCGCATGCGACCAGGGTGAGGACGAGAAGGCTGCGCACGTTGGAAGTGTGAACCGCGACCGCGGCTACGCGCCAGTCTGTGGCGGTCCGGTGTTTCGGGGTTCGACCCTTCGCGCTCACTCGTCGAGCAGCGAGCGCACGCGATCGAGCAGCCGCCGCTTTGGTTGCGGCTGATTTTTCGCTTGCTCGCCCGACACGCTGTCGAGCTCCTGCAACAGCTCGCGCTGGCGCGGCGACAGCTCGGTCGGCACCTCGACCTGGACGTGCACCAGATGATCGCCGCGCGGCGCGTTGGTGCCTGCTGCTTGCGGTACGCCGCGGCCGCGGATGCGGAACACGCGGCCCGGTTGCGTGCCCTCGGGGATCCGCATCTTGACCGGACCATCGAGGGTGGGCACGTCGATCACCGCGCCGAGCGCGGCCTGGGTGAACGAGATCGTGTGCTCGCTGCGGATGTCGATGCCGTCGCGCTCGAACGACGCGTGGTCGGCGACCCGGATCATGACGATCAGATCGCCGGCCCGGGCGCCACCCTTGCCAAGCTCGCCGTCGCCGGGCAAGGTCTTGACGGTGTTCGGCTTGAGGCCCGGCGGCACCACGATCGTCACCTGCTTGGCGCCGGTCTCCGACGGTACCGAGATCACCTTGCTGGCGCCGAACACCGCTTCCTCGAAGCTGACCTCGAGGGTGTAGCGGATGTCCTTGCCGCGCCCGCGTCCCTGACCGCGCTGGCGGAACACGTTGTTGATGATCTGCTGCGCGGCATCGACGACCGCGGACAGTCCGCCCGGGCTGTCGTCTGCGTGGCCCCAGCGATCGTAGCGAGCGCGCGACTCGCGATCGGACAGGATCGCGTACGCGTCGTTGATCTCGCGGAACCGCTCGCCACCGTCCGGGTTGACGTCCGGATGATGCTTGCGCGCGAGCTCGCGGAACGCGCGCTTGATCTCCGTCTCGCTCGCGGTCTTGGTGACGCCGAGCACGACGTAGGGATCACGCTTACGCGCCATCGCTAGACGCCTTCTTCCGGTGCCGGCTCGGCCGCGGCGTAGATCGCTTCACCGATGCGCTGGCCCGCCACTTCGAGCCGCGCGACTGCATCCTGCACGTAGCCGAGGTCATCTGCTTCGAGAGCAGCCTTGCACTCGGCAAGCTCCGTGGCGAGGAAGTCTCGCTCGTCATCGGGGAGCAGGCCTCCGAACTCTTCCATCGCGCGCTCCGACGAGTACAGCAGGCCCTCGCCCTTGTTGCGCGCCTCGGCGAGCAGGCGCCGGATCTGATCGCCCTCGGCCATCTCGGCACCCTCGTTGACGAGGCGCTCGATATCCTGCTCCGACAGCCCCGTCGACGGCGTGACGGTGACCCGCTGCACGCGGTTGGTGCCGTGATCGCGCGCCGACACCGACAGCACGCCGTCGGCATCGATGTCGAACGCGACCTCGATCTTCGGCACGCCGCGCGGCGCCGGCGGGATGCCGGTGAGCTCGAAGTGCGCGAGCGACTTGTTGTCGGCGCTCATCTCGCGCTCGCCCTGCAGCACGTGGACGTTGACGAACGGCTGGTTGTCGACCGCGGTGGTGAAG
>JAEYYY010000810.1 GCA_023430775.1 Pseudomonadota bacterium | reverse complement strand
GTCAAGCTCCTCGACTTCGGCATCGCGAAGCTGATGCGAGACAAGCTGACGATGGAGAAGACGCAGACCGGCAACATGCTCGGCACGCCGCGCTACATCTCGCCCGAGCAAGCGCGCGGCATCGACGTCACGCCGCGCGCCGACATCTACTCGCTCGGCGTGATGGCGTACGAGATGCTGGCGAACCGGCCGCTGTTCACCGGCGAGACCGGCATGGATCTGGTCGTCAAGCATCTCAACGAGCCGGCGCCGCCGATCTCGCAGTTCGTCAAGCTCCCGCGGCCGCTCGAGCAATGCGTGATGGCGATGCTCGCCAAGGATCCGGCGGAGCGCCCGAGCCTGGAGACCATCCGCCAGGTGATGCAGTCGCCGACCGACCGCGCCTCGATCACGCTGCCGCGACCCAACAAGCGGCGAGCACCGTGGATCGCCGCTGCCGCGATCGGCGTGGTCGCGATCGCCGGCGTCGTGACGTGGCAGGTCGTCGGGGGCGACAGCGAAGCGGCTGCTCCGCCGGCACCGGTTGTCGCTCCGAGCACACCACCGCCGCCGGTGGAGCCGGAGCCCGCCGAGCCCGCGATCGCCGCACCGCCGGCACGCGGCGGCATCGCGGTCACCGTGCGCAATGCGAACGGGGCCGAGATCTTCGTCGACGGCGAGGACTGGGGCACCGACATGGCGTCGCGCGGTGTCGATGCCGGCAAGCACGTCGTCACCGCGAAGCTCAAGGGCAAGCCGGAGATCTCGGAGACCGTGACGGTCAACGCCGACGAGTACAAGCAAGTGACGCTCGCGTTCCCGGCTCCGGTGACGGTCCATCGCGCGATCCAGCGGCCCGCGCGCCGTCCTGCGGTGAAGCGCCAGCAACCGAAGAGCGATCTGCTGAAGCCCAAGGGCATCAAGTGAAGCGCCTGGTGCTCGGCTTGCTGGTCGCGCTGTCGACCGAGGCGCTGGCCGACGATGCGCAGGGTCGAGCGAACGAGCTGTTCACGCGCGGCCAGGCTCGTTACGACGCCGGCGACTACCGGCAGGCGATCGCACTGTTCGACGAGGCGTACCAGCTGGTGCGCGACCCGGTCTACCTGTTCAACATCGCGCAGTCGTATCGCAAGGTGTTCGATTGCGTGCCTGCGGCGCAGTACTTCGAGCGCTACCTCGCCGAGGCGACGGATGCCGATGAGGCGCAGCGCTCGAAGGTCAAGGCGCTGCTCTCCGAGCTCGCGCCGTGTCTGGCCGATCGCAAGGCGACCGCAGCGCCGACGCCGATCGCGGAGCCGCCGAAGCCAGCCGTGCCGGTCGTCGGGGGCGACGATCGCGGCCGCGGCCAGCGGCTCGGTGGCATCGCCCTCGCCGGCGCCGGTGCGGTCGGGCTGGTCGTCGGCGCGATCTACAGCGCCAGGGGCGCCGACCTCGAGAACCAGCTCGCCTGTGCGGCCGGCTGTCTGTGGACACCCGAGCGCGAGGCAATCGATCGCGACGGCAGTCGAGCCAACACGATCGCGACGATCGGCTGGATCGCCGGCGGGGCAGCCGTTGCAGGTGGGGCCGCGCTGTACTTCCTCGGCCGCTCGAAACGCAACGAGCGGCGCGTTGTCATCGCGCCGCTCGTTCACCGCACGCAAGCTGCGGCGTTCGTCAGGGTGAGTTTCTAGTACGCATCGATGTCGACGTTCGCGCTGAACTCGTAGCTGCCGTCGTCGTAGTACGCGCCGATGGCCGGGTCAGGAGCGTAGTGGCCGCTCGTCCACACCCACTCGCCACCGTTCCAGTTCCAGCTGCCGCTGACCCAGATGTAGCCGTACTGCGCCGGGTAGTTCTCGACGATGATCTGCGGGCGAACGCGAACATCGTAGTAGCGCTGGCGGATCACCGGGCGGCGGTAAACCACCGTGCGACCGTTGTGGAACCGGAATTGCCCGTTGTTGACGTACAGCGGACGGCGATCGATCACCCGACGGTTCGCGCGGACCGGACCCCGGTAACGCTGGCGACGATAGCGCTCGCGCACGACGGGGCGGTTGTATCCGCGGTCTCGCACCACCGGTCGCGGGTTGTGCCTGGTGCCACGATCGCGCTCGTAGCGATCATTGCGACCATCGCGGTCGCGATCGCGATAGCGATCAGCATCGGCGTAACCAGCCGACAGGATGACTGCGAGAAGAGTGAAGGTGATGTATCGCATGGGTCTCAAGAGTACTCCTTGTTGGTTGTACGGAGTCAGGATGGGTATGTAGTTGTTGGTGTGAACAAAGTCGCGCGCCGTGGCATTGCGCCCCGATGGCTAAAATTGGAGGACGCGAAAACGGGCGCGATCACAACGATCACGCCCGTCGTTTGGTCTGTGTACTTTTGCTTAGTACCGGTAGTCCCCGATCCCGTCGTAGTTCACGTCGACTTCGTAGTGGCCGTTGATCCAGATCCACTCGTAGCCGTTCCACTGCCAGTTTCCTGCCACCCAGATGTAGCCGGGCACGGTCTCGTAGTTCTCGACGAGTAGCGAGGGACGGTACGCGTAGTTGGTGTAACGAACGTTCACGATCGGTCGCCGATACACAACACTCCGGCCGTTATGGAAGTGGTAACGACCGTTGTTCACGTACACCGGGCGACGCTGCGAGACGTAGCGACCACGGTTGTACGAACCGCGGTTGTACGACCGGTTGTAGGAGCTACGAACGTGGCGATCCCGAACGACCGGACGGTGGTTGTTGTTCCATCCGCGATCACGAACGGTGGTGTGGCTGCGACCGCGATGACCACGGTCATGACGATCCGCAGCAGCAGTTCCCGCAGTGCCGAGGACGAGGAGAAGGGTGGCGATGAGCAGCTTGCGCATGATGACCAAGTGTTCAGCACCCTGCGTGCCACGTTGGTCGGGCCAGTCATTCCTGCAAGTTATGCAGTCGCCTGCGGAGTCTGCCGAGCGGGCCCTGCGGATTCCGCATGCAGGGGCTGCGGCTCCCGCAGCTTTTGAGATCAGCCATCCACTCCGTAGCGCTTGAGCTTGTCGTAGAGGGTGCGTTCACCGATCCCGAGCAGCTCCGCGGCCCGCCGGCGATTGCCGCCGACGACCTCGAGCGCCTGCAGGATCGCTTCTTTCTCGAGCTCGACGAGCGGCTTCACGACATCGCTCTTGGTGGTCTTGGTCTCGCCGCCATCCTCGATCCAGATATGCGCCGCATCGATCGCGTCGCCATCGGCCAGGATCGCGGCGCGCTCGAGCGTGTTCGCGAGCTCGCGCACGTTGCCGCGCCAGGCCGCGCCGAGGAGCCGCTTCTCGGCGCTCGCCGTCAGCTTCGGCATCGCGCGCTTGAGATCGCGTGCGATCCGTTCGAGCAGGAACTTCGCGAGTGGCAGCAGATCGGTCTGGCGCTCGCGCAGCGGCGGCAGCTTGATCGGGAAGACCGCGAGCCGGTGATAGAGGTCTTCGCGGAACTGGTTCTCGGCGATCATCGAGCGCAGATCGCGGTTGGTCGCCGCGACCCAGCGGACATCGACCTCGAGCGTGCGCGAGCCGCCGACGCGCTCGAACCGGCGCTCCTGCAGGACGCGCAGCAGCTTCGCCTGGAGCTCGGGCTTGAGCTCGCCGACCTCGTCGAGGAAGAACGTGCCGCCATCGGACAGCTCGAGACGACCGCGCTTGCGCTCGGTGGCGCCGGTGAACGCGCCCTTCTCGTGGCCGAACAGCTCGCTCTCGAGGAGCTGCTCGGAGAGCGCGGCGCAGTTGATCGCCATGAACGGCTTGGTCGCGCGCGGGCTCTGCATGTGGATCGCGCGCGCGGCGACCTCCTTGCCGGTGCCCGACTCGCCGAGGAGCAGCACCGTGGCGTTGGTGCGCGCGACCTTCTCGATCGCCTCGACCACCGGCTTCATCGCGACGTCGCCGTAGGTCAGCGGTGGGCCGGAGGGCTCGACGTGGCGCTCGGCGCCATCGACGCGATCCTTGAGGCCGCGGCGCTCGACCGCGCGGGCGACCAGCAGGCGCAGCTCGTCGGGACCGGAGATCGGCTTCTGGAGATATTCGAACGCGCCGAGCTTCATCGCCTCGACCGCGTTGTCGACGGTGCCGTGCGCGGTCATCACGATGACCTCGACCTCGGGCTGCTCGGCGCGGACCTTGCGCAACAGGCCCATGCCGTCGAGGCCGGGCATCTTGAGATCGGTGAGCACGAGATCGAAGCCTCTCTCATCGAGGATCTTCGCCGCCTCCTTGCCGTCCTTCGCGGCAACGACCGTGTGCTCGTCGAGCTCGAGACTGTCGACGATGAACTCGCGAAGTCCGGCTTCGTCGTCTGCGACCAGGATGCGTGCCATCTAATTCTCCGGAATCTCCGTCACGAACAGTGCACCACCACCGGGGTTGGTCTCTACCGAGATCGTGCCGTTATGTTGCTCGATCACCCGCCGCACGACTGCCAGGCCGAGGCCCGTGCCCTGCGTCTTGCCGGTGTAAAAGGCCTCGAAGATCTTGTCACGGCTGTCCTCGGGCACGCCGGGGCCACGATCGGCGATCTCGATGACGAGGTGCTTGTTCGCGAGCTTGACGGTCGCGGTGACGGGCGGGCCGGCGGCGACCGCGTTGTCGACGAGGTTGACGATCACCTCGCGGATGCGCGCGGCGTCGAGCGGCCACGTTTTCGGCGCACCGCTGGTGTCGACGAAGACCTCGCCTTTGCTCTGGATCGACTCGGCGGCCTCGCGGACCAGCGCGCCGGGATCGATCGGTGCGCGCGTGATCTCGCCGGTGCGGACGAACCGCAGCAGATCGTTGGTCAGCGACTCGAGGCGCACGGCCTCGTCGACGACGCGCTCGGCCTTCGCCTTGGGTTTTTCACCGGCGGGCAACATCGAAGCCAGCAGCTGCGCGTTGCCCTTGAGCGAGGCGAGTGGGTTCTTGATCTCGTGGGCGAGCACGGCGCTCATCTCGCCGAGCGTGGCGAGCCGGCGCTCGCGCTCGCGGGCGCGCTCCTCGGCGTTGCGGCGCGCCTCGCGCAGCACCAGCACGATCGCGACGCCGAGCAGGCTCGCGGCCGCGATCGCACCGACGCCGAGGGTGGCGGTGGAGGCATCGCGCAGCTCGTTGGCCTGGATCGGCTCGAGCTCGACGATCAGCCGCATGTTGCGGCCGCCCTCGCGCAGCCGGCGAGCGCGGCGCACCGCGATCCGCAACCGGCCGTCGACCTCCTGGATGCGCTCGTTGCGCCGGAAGTCGGGGATCTCGAGGTTGTCTGAAACGGACGCCCCCGCCGACGCGACGACCTTCTTGCCCTCGACCATCGCGAGGTAGCGCAAGCCTTCATCGGCATGCGCACTCAGGAAGGTCTGCAGGTCGGCCTCGGTCGGCGGGTTTTCGAGCTCGGAGAGGTCGGCGCGGATCGCTTGTTCGATCGCGACCGCTTGACCTTGCCGGACGGCATCCGAGGCGTCGAGGACCGACGACCTCGTGCTCCACACCGTCGCGATCAGCGCGATGCCGATCAGCAGGAACGTGACGACCACCGACCACCCGGCGAGAGGCCGGGAAGGGCGGGCACCGCGTCCTCGCAGGTTCAGCACGCGCAGCAGCATACCTACTCGCTGCGATCGGGGCGATGGCCGCGATGCCCATCACGATCGAAGCCGCGCGCACCACGCTTGTGGAAGCCGCCGCGGTTCAGCATGCCCTGGGCCTCGTCGAAGCTAAGGACGCCGTCGCGGTTCTTGTCGAGGCGATCGAACTTCGCCTTTGCCATCGCGGCGCGCTCGTTCTGATCGAGCTTGCCGTCCTTGTTGCTATCGAACTTCGCCATGCGCTTGGCGCGGCGTTCGCCCATGCCGGCACGCTTGCCGTCCTTGCCGTGATCGGCGAGGGCGGTGCCTCCGACGAACAGCGATGCAGCGACCAACGCGATCTTCAAACTTCTCAGCATCAGTACCTCCTGAGCGCCCACTCTTCGCAACGGCCGTGCCGCCCCCAAGCTCGCGATTGATCTCGGTGTCTGTGCCGGCGTGCTGCAGAACACGCAGCTCGTGCTGCGGTATCCTGCGGCTGTGGCAGGCGATCGCGAGGACGAGCTAGCGCTCGATCAGACTTCTCCTGCACCCGCGTCCAAGGACGATCTCCTCGGGCGCACCGCGACGCACGGCCCGACGGCTCCGGGGCACGACAAGGCCAGGACGAAGAAGACCCTCGGCAAGACGCTCGGCAAGTACCGGCTCGAGCGCGAGCTCGGCGCCGGCGGCATGGGCGTGGTCCACGCCGCGTTCGATCCGGACCTCGAGCGGCGCGTCGCGATCAAGGTGCTGCACGATCACGCGGGCAACGAGGCCGACAAGCAGCGGCTGCTTCGCGAGGCGCGCGCGATGGCGCGGCTCACCCACCCGAACGTCGTCACCGTCCACGAGGTCAACACCGCCGACGGCCGCGACTTCGTGGCGATGGAGCTGATCGAGGGCGACTCGCTCGCCGAGTGGCTGCGCAGCGAGCGGCGCTCGGAGGAGGTGATCCTGTCGGCGTTCATCGCGGCCGGCCGGGGCCTCGCCGCCGCTCACGCCGCGGGCATGGTCCATCGCGACTTCAAGCCGCACAACATCCTGCGCTCGAAGACCGGCAGGATCGCGGTCACCGATTTCGGGCTCGCGCGCGAGGCGCACGCGGATCCGTTCGCGACCACCGGCGTGGTGTCGCCGCCGGTCGCCGGCACGCCGGTCAGCGGCGGCTCGACGCCGTCGACGCCGCTCGCTGGCTTGACGATGACGGGCTCCGTGCTCGGCACGCCGGCGTACATGGCTCCCGAGCAATGGGCCGGAGGCGCGGTGACGCCGGCGACCGATCAGTTCGCGTTCTGCGTCGCGCTGTGGGAAGCGCTGTCGGGCGAGCGACCGTTTCGCGGCGACACCGTCGAGATGTTGCGGCGCGCGGTCGAGCTCGGTCCGGAGCCGCTCGACGATTCGAAGATCCCGCGCCGGTTGCGGCCGGTGTTGCGGCGCGGCCTCGATCCGCTGCCGTCGAAGCGGTGGCCCTCGATGGACGCGCTGCTCGCCGAGATGTCGCCGCCGAAGCAGGTCAACCTGTGGCTCGCCGCCGCCGCCGGCCTCGTGGTGATCGCGGCGGTGCTCTACGTCGCGTTCGGCCGATCATCCGAGGGACCGGCCGTGGCGCCGCCGGTCGCCGCGTGTCCGGAGCCGGCGATCGATCCGGCGAAGGTCCCGGTGCCGAAACCGGAGCGCACGCTCGAGCACCAGTTCGTCACCCGCGAGCTCGCGGCGTGGCGCAGCGCGCGCGGCGAAGCGTGCAAGCTCGATCCGGCAGCGCGCGTCCAGCGCACCGCGTGTCTCGATCGCGTGCTGTCGCGCCTCGACGCCGTGGCGCGCGCCGTCTCGCAGCTCGCGCCGGACGCCGCTCCCGCCGACGTCGGCGCGTACACGATCGATCCATCGGTGTGCGCCGGCAATCCGCGCCTCGAGATGGTGTCGCCCGCACTCGCCGAGGCGCTCGCCGCCGCGATCCGCGAGTCGACGACGCCGAACCCCGTCGATCGCGATGCCGCGGCGGCGCTGGTCGATCGGAGCGGCAACGACGCCTGTGCGGGTGCGTACGCACGGATGGTCGCCGCGGGCGTGCGCGATCAAGATCGCGGCAAGCTCCTCGGCGATGCCGAGCAGGATGCCGAGCGCTGCAACGACGATCGCGTCCGCGCCGAGACCGCGATCCGGGCGGCGGCATTCGCGGCCGGCCGCTCGGTGTTCGGCATCCCCAGCACCACCAAGCTCAAGGTCGCGATCGCGGCGGTCGAGCGGGTCTCGCAACCAGATCTGATCGCCGACCTCGCTTCGCTGCAGGCCGAGTACGCGGTGAAGAGCGAGAACTTCGGCGAGGCCGTGGCCCACGGCGAGCGCGCGATCAAGGGCTACGCGGCGCGCGACCGGATCGCGAAGCAGATCGATCGCGAGGCCGATGTCGCGCGGTTCCTGCGCCTGCGCGGCAGCGCCGATGATCTGAAGGCGGCGCGCACGCGGGTCACGGCGGCGCGCACCGCGGCGCACGCCAGGCTCGGCAGCGCCCATCCGGTGACGCGCAGCCTCGAGATCGAGATCGCGATGGAGCAGTTCTCCGCCGGCGATGTCGATGGCGCGCAGGTCGAGCTCGAGAAGTGGCGGCGCCGGTTGCCGATCGATCGGTCGCGCAAGCTCACCGTGCGCGTCATCGATCCGGCGGGCAAGCCGGTCGAGGGCGCGACGGTGACCGCCGGCTACACGGTGTGGGGCGCGGGCAAGCTCGCCGCATACCCCGACCCGAGCATCATGGACCAGATGCGCAGCGTGACGACACCGGCGTCGGGCGAGGTCATCTTCGAGGCGGTGCAGGACGGTCTGCTGATCGCGCAGAAGGGTGATCTGCGATCGCGCGCGGCGATCATCTCCGGCACCGTCACGCTCCAGCTCGAGCCGACGAGCCGGATCGAGGGCAAGGTCGATTTCCGCGGCGCCGATCCATCGCAGGTCATGGTGGCGCTCAGCGACACGCGCAACCCGGCGGCGATCCGCTACGAGCTGATCGCGCAACCGAAGCCCGATGGCTCGTTCGTGCTCGAGGGTGCGCCGCGCGCGAAGGTGCAGCTGTTCGCGCAGCTGCGCACCGGCACGACGCGCAGCGTGGCCGCGAGCGATCTGATCGTCAACGCACCGGTGATGAAGGGCGTCGCACTCGCGGTGCCCGATCTCAGCCGGTCGATCCACGTCATCGCGCGCAGCACGGTCAGCACGCCGGTGGGCGCCGCGCAGGTGTTCGTGCAGCCGCGCGTGCTGACGTCGACCACGCTCGACAAGTTCCGGCTCGATGGCTCGGCGGCGATCAAGTTCGCGAAGGCTCCCGACGAGAAGACCGCGGCGGCGGCGAGGGCGGTGTTGCGTCCCGGCGACGTGGTGGCGACGCTCAAGGGCGCGGCGTCGGGCCCGATGTCCGCGTGTGCGATCGGCGTCCCCGCCGAGGTCGACGATCCCGATCTCGACCGCAAGATCCGCGACAACCTGAAGAAGCTCGAGGTGCGGTGCGCCCCGATCCCGCCCGGTGCCGAGACCGTGGTGATCGAGGTCCCGCCGTGGCCACGGATGGATTGAGGTCGCGCTCCTGGTCCGGGCTACGTGAGGTCGTGCTGCCCGGCCACTCGAATGGTCGGGCAGACACAGCCCATCCCAACTGTCGAGAACTGCCACGCTCGGGCCAGGCCCGAGGCTTGCTCGTACTCGGGGTATGTCGGATTGGACCGATAGTCTGAGCATCCTCGCGTTCGTGATCCTCGCGATCGCCTTCGCGCGGTTAGCGCTCGTCGACGCCAAAGAGTCGAAGACTTAGGCGCTAACGCAGGTCGTCACCGTCGAAGATCCGGTCGTGCTCCGGTGCCTCGGCGATACGAATCAGCGCCGAGGCAAGCACGTCAGGGCTCGTCGACTTGTACTTCGCGCGGAGGCGCTTGCCGCCGAACAGTCCCGCGACCGCGAGGACACCGTCGCCGATTCCGGCACCGACCTTCTCGCCGATCCGGAGCTCGTCGCGCTCGCCGACGATCAGCGACGGGCGAGCGATCACCCAGGGAATGCCGGCCGCTCGTACCGCGTCCTCGGCCTGGCCGCGCGCCTTCATGTACGCCGAGCGTGCGCTCGGATCTGCACCGATGCTCGACAGATAGACCAGCCGGATCGCGAGGCCGCTCGCCTTCGCCGCATCGACCGCGATCCTGGTCAGCCCGAAGTCGACCTCTTGATAGATGTCGCCGCTGACGTTCTCGGCCTTCGCCTGGCTGCGCGTGGTGCCGATCAGGATGTAGAGCTCGGTCGCGCGATGCTTCTGCAGCGCGGCCGCGAGCTCGGAGACGCCCCACGCGGTGTTGTCGACAATGGCACCGAGCTCGGCGAGCTTGGTGCTCCACTCCTTGACCCGCCGCGAGTTCGGGCGGACGTGCGCGATCGGCTTGCCGCCGCGCACGCACAGCTGGCGGACGACCTCGCGGCCGACGAAGCCGGTGGCGCCGAGGACGAACGCCGGCATTACGTCAGCTTCGCCAGGCCGGCCTGCATGCGCTCGCGCAGCGGCGCGACGATGGCCTCGTCCTTGACGTTGATCACCGGCTCGGTGTCGTACTGCTCGTAGAACACGCTGTCCTTGATCTCGGCCGGCACGCCGAGCGCCTCGCGGATGCGCTTGAAGTCGGGCACGAAGCCGCGATCGAGCAGCGGGATGATCGTGCCGGTGATCGTGCCGGTGAGGCCGCAGATGTAGATCACGACGTTCTTCGGCGTGAAGCCACCGGGCGGCAGGCCGAGGCGCGCCTCGAGATCGTCGAGTCGGCCGGGCTCGAAGAACGCCTCGACGCGGCCCTTGTCACCGCTCCACTCGGGGTGGTCCTTGTAGCGCGACACGCTGCCCCAGTACTTGAGCTTGTTCTTGTCGACCATCGCGTTGAGCTCGCCGCGATGTCCGAGGTCGGCGGGATACGACGCGCCGTGCAGGAGCACCCACTTCGACAGATCCGCCGAGGGATTCTTGCGGAGCTCGCTGCGCACCATGCTGACGAACGGCGCCGAGCCGGTGCCGGCGGCGACCATCACGCGGATGCGCGGATCGTCCTCGCCGACGGTGTCCTTGACGGTGAACACGCCGGTGGCCTTGGGACCCATGTACATGCGGTCGCCGTTCTTCAGCTTCCACAGCAGGTGGGTCAGCGGATTCTCGGACTCGGGCTTGGCGACCCAGCGGATGTAGAACTCGAACGGCGATTCGTCCTCGGGAGCCGAGGCGATCGACATCGAGCGACGCACCGAGCCGAGCTCGGGCTTCTCGGTGTTGTTGAGGCCGAGCACGCAGTACTGCCCCGGGATGAACCAGGGCTTCTTCTCGGGCATCACGTCCGGCTTGACTCGAAACAGCGTGAGCGCGTCGGTGATATCGACGCG
>JAEYYY010000563.1 GCA_023430775.1 Pseudomonadota bacterium | reverse complement strand
CGATCACGCCGCCGGGAATCGCGAACCGGCCGGCGAGCCCGACCGCGTCGTCGGACGACAACGACGGCACGACCTGCTTCCACAGCGTGGCGCGAGCTTCGAGCCCGGGGACGTCGAGCGTGAGATGGACGAGCGGGCGCTGCGCGATCCGCGGCATCCGCTCGCGGGTGATGGTCAGCGCGAGCGGGCCATCCCAGTCGCGAACCAGCATGCTGAAGAACGCGGGCAAGTCCTCGCCGCCACCCTCGGCACCGAGCACGTCGTCGAGGTTGACCACCGCGGGGATGGCGTCGAGGATCTTGAGCTCGCGCACCAGCGCACGCACCGAGTGCGCCTGGACCGCAGGCGGCTGCGAGACGATCCGCGCCGCATCGATGACGAGCAACGACCGGTTCCAGCTCGTCGCCGCGAGGTGGAGCAACAGTCTCTTGCCGACGCCTCGCTGGCCCTGAACCGCGAGCACCACCTCGGGCGATCGGATCGCCGCCACCGCGCGCTCGATCGTCGAGTCCGGAAACGATCCCGACACCAGCCCGCTGCGCAGCTCGGCGATGTCGGCGAGCTCCGGATCGAGCTCGCGACCACCGTCATCGAGGACGTAGACCAGACGACTGGCCGGGCGAATCTTGCGGAACAGCAGCGAGCTCGACGCTCCGGGGCCCGCGGCGACCTCGAGGAGCTGGTACTGCAACAGCGGCGACATCGGCGACAGATCGCGCGCCATCAGCGGCCGGCTCTCCGGTGTGTCGTAGACCAGCTGCGCGAGCAACCGGCCGTCGAGCCCGTCGCAGTTCGCGTCGCGCGTCAGGTAGCGATACGCGTGGACCAGGTTCGGATCGATCTCCGGCAACAGCGCGAACATCAGCGTCGCCCACTGGCGCGGCGTCAGCGCGAACACGCGGCGAACGTCCGACAGTGGTGAGAGCCCGGTGTCGAGCGTCGCGATCACGCGCTCCTCGACCTCGCGGTGCGCGGCAAGCCACTGCGCGAGCACGGTCTGCGCGCCCGACTCGTCGGTCGCTTCCGGAACCTCGCCTCGCGCCGCGGCGAACAGGCTTCCCATCTCGGCCGGGCCGAGGATGCCGTCATCGCCGAGCTGGGTTTGCCCCTTGGTCCAGCTCAGCCGGATCTGATACTCGACGCGCAGCCAGACGCGGCGGAGCTCGTCGCGAACGTGGGCGGCGACGTTATCGTAGGGGCGAGCTGACATGCGTGGTCACGGGGGTGCTGCCCCATACTCGCACGCGCGCAGCACGTAGACCGCTCCGCTGGTCCCCGCCGTGATCTCGCCGTCGCTGTCACCGGCTGCGAATTCGTCCGTGTGCTCGAGCGTGCCGCGCGCGACCACCGCCGTGTTCGCGACCTTGGTGGGCCACCCGTCGATACCGAGACAGTAGACGACCAGATCGCCGGCGGTCACCGCGGCGGCGATCTTGGCGTTGCGCGCGGTGCCATGGACCTCGACACGCTTGCCGAGGTTCGCGGACGCCGTGGCGACGTCGCTGACGATGGTGACTCGTGCAGGCTCGGGCGCGACGGGTGGTGCATTCGCAGGCCCCGGCGCCTGCCCGCCGCCACTACTACATGCCGCAACGATCGCGAACGCGATCAGGCGAGCTTCCACGACGGACCCTCGAGGACGAAGTGCGCCCCGACGCCGCTGTTGTGCTCGCCCTTCGCGTTCACCAGCTCGTCGCTCGCCTCGCGTCGCAGCGTTCCGCTCGCGGAGACCTTCTTGCCGTCCAGCGTGCGGTCCCACCGCTCGAGACCGGCGACGTAGACCGGCGTCCGATCCTCCGTCAGCACGACTGCACCGGCGGCCGCGTTTCGCGCGGTGCCCTCGATCGTCACGTTGTTACCGACCAGCTGATCGAGACTCATGGATTCACCTTCCGAAGATGCGAGAGAACCACGAGGTGGGCGGCTTCGATCCCGTCGCGCCGGTCATCGCAGCCATGCCCGGATCGTAGTTGGTCGCGAGCGCGACGCCAAACACCACGCGATCGAAGTCGATATAGCCCGCGATGAACTTCTCCTTGGTGCTCTGGTAGACCTTCATCGGATTGGTCTTGCGCTTCTCCGGGTCCTTGTACTCCATGTGATTGGCGTGCCAGAACGACGACGTGTTGTCGTCCCACCAGCCGTAGTCGAAGTTCACGTAGCCCGGTTGTCCTTTGTACTGGTAGCCGGTCATGTCGACCTCGCCGGTCTTCGGATCGGGACGGAACGCCTTGTCGTCGGGCTTCGAGTTGTCGCCGGCCGCCTGATTCGACCAGAACATCTTGGCGAACATGATGTACTCGCCTTCGGGAGCTGTCTTCGCCGTCTGCGGATCCGCGCGCAGCGCGTGTAGCTCGGCGTTCTTGTCGGCCATGAACTTGTGAGCCTGCTCGAAGGTGCCGTAGACCTTGAGCGCGTGATCGAGCGGGTTGCCGCCACCGGCGATGTTGTTGGCGGTAAGACCGATGCAGCCGCGCTCGATCGTCGACTTCTCGCCGGCCGACAGCTTCTTCTGCTGCTCCTTCTCCCACATCTCCTGGTACTGCTCGCGCGAGTACCGGCGCTGGTCGTCGTCCTCGCCGTACTTCGGCGCTTCGGCGCCCTCCGGCAACTTCTCGCCGAGCTTGTGACCGAGGAACTGCACCGGCTTGGACTGCACCGCCGA
Organism: Pseudomonadota bacterium; assembly: GCA_023430775.1. Classification (GTDB taxonomy): domain Bacteria; phylum Myxococcota_A; class Polyangia; order Haliangiales; family Haliangiaceae; genus JABFXX01. The sequence continues at coordinate 402 of JAEYYY010000563.1, read as the reverse complement.
TTCGCCACCACCGGTGGCCGCCGGCAACAGATCCGCCGCTGACTTGCCTTGGACCACGCGATCGGCGACCTCGTCGGCGTTGCGCTCGTAGCTGTCGCCGGCCTCGCCGACGCCGCCCTTGAGCTGCACGCCGCCCTTCTGCTGGATCACGTGGGCAGCCTCGTGCGCCGCCGTGTGGAGATCGGGTTGCCCGCCGAACGCCACCGAGCTCCCGGCGGCATATGCCTGGGCACCGAGCGTTTCGGTCGCCGCGGCCGCGTTGCCGCCGACGTGTGCCTGGATGCCGTCCAGCGCACCGGCGTGCTCCGCGCCGAAGCTGGCCGCGATCGCTTCCTTGTGCGGGAGGGCACCGCCGCCACCCTCGACACCTCGAGCGGCGACCTGATGGACGTCGTCGTAGGC
>JAEYYY010000399.1 GCA_023430775.1 Pseudomonadota bacterium | reverse complement strand
CGATGCGGCGAGCGTGACCGGCGCGAGTGGCGATCCGGAAGCGACGCTGCCGACGCTCGCGATCGTCGAGTGCGCCGGCGACTGCGTGCCCGATGGCGCGACGCTCGACATCCCCGCGGCGGTCCAGCACAGCGCCGTCGAGTACGTGAAGACCGGCTCGCTGGTGGTCGAGATGGACCTGCGCGGTCAGCTGCCCGCCGAGGCGTGGACCGCCGATGTCGACGTCTGCATGACCGGCCGCTTCAGCTATACCGTCGAGCCCTAGCCGTCACTCCGCGTTGTCACACGCGATGCCCTCGGCCGAGCAAGCCTTGCCGATGCAGGCGAGATCCTGCGCCAGGCAGCCCGCGGCGACCGCGCGCGTGTAGCACGCATTCCACCGCCCGAGCTCGAGCGCGAACTGCGGCTTCAGCCTGGCGGCACACGTGCAGAGGCACTCGAGGGTGTTGCACTTGAGCTGGCAGCTCGCGGCCTCTCCGCAGCTCAGCGTGCCCGACGGCGGCTTGTTACAGGTGACCGCGAAGGCGCAGGTCGCGCCCTCGCGACAGCTCGTGCGCGCGCGGTCGTAGCACTCGCCGAACGCGACCGGACGGTTGACGCAATCGCTCTCGCAGGTCGCGCCACGCAGATCGCACTCCTTGTCGAGCCACGCACAGCGCTCCTCGCAGGTCGTCGGTGTCTTCGGCTCGGTGACGATCACGGTCGCGTCGCGCTCGACCGTCTCGGCATCCGGTGGCAGGGCGGCATCCGCGGGCACGGCGGGGGCCTTGCGGCCCGACACCGCGATCGCGATGCCGACGAGGATCAACAGCACGGCGCCACCGGCCACGATCCACAGCGCTCTCGATCTCGACGGCTGGCCGACCGGGGCCTGCGGTGGTGCCGCGTAGGCGGGCGCGATCGGCACGTGGGACGCCACCATCGAGGGCGCGAGCGGCGCGACCGGCGCGACCGACGCAGCGGTGGCTGCGGGGTAGCCGGTCGCCGCCGTCGCCATCGTGCCGGTGGGCGATGCCTGTGGTGGCGCGAACGACAGCGGTGCGAGCGCCTGTGCGACCTCGGAGGCCGCACCGAAGCGCATGCGCGGATCGCGCGCGAGGCAACGCGCGAAGAACTGTTCGACCGCCGGTGACACGTTCGGCAGATACGCGCGGATCGGCGTCGGCTCCGCCGAGGCCAGCGCCACCAGGACCTCGTTCGCGTTGCGCCCCGGGATCGGCAAGCGCCCGGTCATCATCTCGTAGGCGATGACGCCGATCGCCCACAGGTCCGCGCGGCTGTCGACGGCGGCCGCATTCGCGAGCTGCTCCGGTGCCATGTACGCCGGCGTGCCGAGCAACGCACCGGTCGCCGTCTTGCGAGCATCGTCGAGGACCTTGGCGATGCCGAAGTCGAGGAGCTTGACGTCGTTCTGCGGCCCGCACAGGAACACGTTGTCGGGCTTGAGGTCGCGATGGATGAAGCCCCTCGCGTGCGCGTGGCCGAGCGCCTCGAGCAGATCGAGCATCACGCGCTTCTGGAGCTCGGGCGACAGCTCGCCGCGCTGCAGCGACGTGCGCAGCGAGCGCCCGACGAGGAGCTCCATCGCGATGTAGAGGATGCCGTCGGGCGTGCGGCCGGCATCGACGACGGAGACGATCGAGCGATGGCCGATCTGGTTCGGCGCCTTCGCCTCGGCGAGGAACCTCGCCTGGATCTCGGGATCGAGCTGGAGCTCGCGATGGAGCAGCTTGAGCGCGACGTGCACGCCGGTGAACGTCTGCTTCGCCCGCAGCACGATGCCCATCCCGCCCCTGCCGATCACCGCCTCGACGAGGTAGCGCCCGTCGATGGTCTTGCCGATCCAGGTCGCGGGATCCACCGCCGGGAGCTTAGCGGAACCGCCGTCGCGATATGGTAGCGGCGATGATCCAAGCACTGCTCTGCAAACGCTGCTCGGGATCCCTGCCGGCTCCCGACGAGGAGTCGCCGTTCGTGGCGTGCCCGTACTGCGGAACCACGCACATGATCGCCGCGCCCCGCATCGAGATCCCGCAGGGCCCGAGCGACTACGAGAAGCGCAAGGTGACGTCGGCGGCGGCGTGGGATCGCGCGCGCGCCACGTCGCAGGATCCGGGGGTCGCGCTGCGCGCCGTGATCGCCGTCGTCGCGGTGGCCGCGAAGGACGAGCAGGAGGCGGAGCGTGGCGCGCGCCTCGCCGAGCAGGCGATCAGGTCCTTCGATGCCGAGCACGGGACGCAGATCATCCTCGACAAGGTCGCGATCCATCGCGTCGCCGAGGCCGCGATCAAGGCCGTGATCGAGCTCCGCGAGACCGCCACCACCGAGCTCAACCTGCCGTTCCTCACCGCGACCTCGCAGGGCCCGCTCCACTTGCAGCAGCAGGTCACGCACGACACGCTCGCGAAGCTCGACCAGGGTGTCGAGGTCCAGGTCGTCGAGCCGCCACCGGCAGCCGAGCCAACCCCCGAGCCGCCGAAGAAGAAAAGGAAGTGGTGGCAGTTCGGTAGTTAATCGATCCGGAAGCGCGCGCCCGGTGCCGCCTTCGCGAGCGCCGGATCGGCGGCCTTCCAGAACGCTTCGCTCCATGCCTGCTCTTCGCGCTTGGAGGTCGGCGGCTGTGGCACGTCGAAGATCAGCGTCATCGCGCAGACGGGCTTCACGGTCGCCGTATCGATGATCTGGATCTGGCCCTCGAAGTGACCGAGTCCTTGCTGGATCGGCAGCTCCTTCGTCGGCACGACGATCGCGAGGTATGGGTCGCCGAGCAGCTCTCGCAGACGGGCAACCTGCTTGATGAGCTGGTCGTCGAACAGCGTCTCGGCCTGGTGAATCCAGACAAACGGCGTCGATTGGACCGGCGGCACCGGCGTCACGCCCGTGCCGTAGTACCGCTTGAGGAGGCCCTGATGGAGGACCGAGATCCGCTTGATCGACGGCGGACAGCCGGCATCCGGTACGGCGGTGGACGTCGCGACCTTCTCGAGTTTCCGTGCAAGCTCGTACCAGAGGCGTTTTGCATCGAGCCGCGCGGTTTCCTCGGCGTCGCGCGCGCGCTGGTGACTGCCGCTCTCGCAGCGGATCGCCAGGACCAGCGCGCCGATGGCGACGACGGCCCCGACGACGATGCCGATGATCAGCGCCGGGGGAGTGTTGCGATTCCCGAACCGATTGCGGGAGCCTTCGTCACCGAGCAACCCCTCGATCAGCTCGTTGCGATCGGTCACCGGAACAACCGCCCGCGGAGATCCGGCGACGGCTGCGCGATCACCTCGAGGCCGACGAGCCGATCCTTCGCACCGAGCTGGCTCGCGGCCGTCGCGGCGATCGCGGCCGCCTCGATCGCGGCGCGCGAGCCGGTGAGCGTGAAGTACGCCTTGCCGGCGAGGTCGACGGCGAACCGCACGTCGCGCACGATCACGTCGGCGACCTTGCAGGCCGCATCCGCCGCGGCGATCGCCGCACACACCGTGCTGGTCTCGATGATCGCGACCGCCTCCGCGGCTTCATCGAGCGTCCAGTCCGGTGCGATGACCGGCGCACCGAGCATCGGCCAGACCTGATCGTCGGCCTGCGGCAGCTCGACGTGATCGAGTAGCGTCTGCCCGGCGGCGAGCTTGCCGGCGATCATCGCCTCCTCGACCTCGGCGACGCCGCCCTCGAGCATGACCAGGTGCTTGCCGCCCGACACCGCTCGCGAGCTCAGCAAGATCGCCGGCGCGCGCTTGAGCGATGCGTCGGCGACGACGATGCCACGCGCGATGGTCCCGATCTCCAAGACTCCGAGAGCAGGGCCTCGTCGATCAACCATGCTCGGCCTCGCGTTCGCTCGCTTCCCCTACCCCTGCCAAGGCCCCCGCTCGCTCACCTCGGCCTCGCATCAGACGAACCGGAACGCTTCTTTCAACGTGCAGCGGCGCTCGCGCGTGAAGTGCACGGCGGTGGTCAGGCCCTCGCCGGTCGGCGACGCGATCGTGAACGACGTGTAGCCCTCGCCGCCGAGCGCGAGGCCGGCGTACGACGCCTCGTTCTTGACGAAGATGCTGCAGTTACAGACGCGCGCCATGCTCGCCATGTTGTCGATGTTGAGCGAGTGCATGGTGGCGGTGTGGTGGAAGCCGTGCTCGCAGCGCAGCGCCGCCGCGATCGCCTCGATCGCATCGCGCACGCGGAACAGCGGGATCACCGGCATCAGCAATTCGTGCTGGACGAACGGATGCTGCTCGTCGTCGACCGGGCACAGCAGCATGCGCAGGTCGTGACCGTGGCTACCGATGCCGGCCATCTTCGCGATCACGCCGGCGTCCTTGCCGATGCAGTCCTTGTTCACGTGATCGCCCTCGAGGACGACCTTCTCCAGCGCCTTGATCTCGTGGGGAGAACAGACCTTGACCGGCAGCTTCGACAGCTCGTTGATCAGGCCGTTCGCGATCGAATCGACCGCGATGATCTCCTTCTCGGCGATGCAGACGATGTTGTTGTCGAGGGTGGCGCCGCGCATGATCGCATCGGCGGCCTTCGCGAGGTTCGCGGTCTCGTCGACGACGGCGGGCGGATTGCCGGGCCCGGCGCCGATCGCCTTCTTGCCCGAGTTCATCGCCGCCTTGACCACCGCAGGGCCACCGGTGACGACGATCAGGCGCACCAGCGGGTGCTTCATCAGGATATTCGCGGATTCGATCGTCGGTCGCTCGACCGAGACGATGACATCGCGCGGACCGCCGGCGGACTGGATCGCCTCGTTGAGGAGGTGCACGCACCAGTTGCAGGTCTGCGCCGCCGACGGGTGGACGTTGAACACCACCGAGTTGCCGGCCGCGACCATGCCGATCGCGTTGCACAGGATGGTCT
>JAEYYY010000405.1 GCA_023430775.1 Pseudomonadota bacterium | reverse complement strand
TCGCGCTACCTGTCGGTCGATCTCGAGGGCCGCATCATCAACGGCTCGTACGAGGGCATCGACAACAACATCACGGCAGGCAGCATCGGTATCGGCGTCAACTGGTTCTGATCGTCCGCTGCTCCTTGTCTGGAAACGCCCGGGGAAACCTGGGCGTTTTTGGTTTGTGTGCGCGATATACTGACGCCCGTGCGTTGGGCGTGGCTGTGCTTGCTCGCGGGTTGTTACCAGCCGGCGAAGTTCTGCAAGGGCGATGGCTGCCCGACCGGCGATGCCAGCGGCGATGGCGCGACCGATGGCTTTTTGACTGACGGCAACACGGACGCGATGCCGATCGAGGCGTGCACCGGGAAGCTATTTGCCGAGCAACCCACGTTGCCGCTGATCGGCAGCGGGGCGTCGTACACCACCAACGGCGAGATCGCGATCTTCGAGGACGATGACATCCGCCAGACGTTCGCCGACGTGGCCGGCATCGGTGCTCTCCTGAAGTTCACGTCGACCCCGATGTTCAGGCTCTCGCGTCCCCGGTTGTCGGCAGACGGCGAGACGCTGTTCGCACTCGGCCAGTCGATCAACGACGACAGCTTCTCCCTCGTCAAGATGGAGCGGGTACTGCCGGACAGGTGGGATCCGCCTGTCGCGGTGGTGATCACGGCGCCCGCGAATCTCGTCGATCAGGACTTCGTGCCAGGCGTGTCGAGCGGCACCGACCCGCGCCACATGATCGTGCGCGCCACCGGCGGGTTGTTCGAGGGTGTCGAGCAGGCGGGCGGCAAGTGGGCGTTCACCGCGCTGTCGTTTCCAAACGCCGCCGATCCGTATCTCTCGAAGGACGGGCGAGCGTTGCTGTTCGTCGGTCAAGATGACAAGGGCATCCAGATCCAGCGAGCGACGCGCGCGACCCTCGACGCGCCATTCGATCCGCCGGCTGCCCTGTACAACTTCGGGGGCAGCGGCGGCGGCGGCGGCGGCAACGAGCGCACCCCGGCGCTCAGTCCCGACTGCGAGAAGCTGTACTGGAGCCTGGATGCGGCTCCCGGCGTGTTCACCGCCGCCGACTAGTCACGAGCCGCCTCTGGACTCAGGGCGCCGACAGGATCACGACGAGGTCGTTCGTCCCTGCGTTCGCCGACAGGATGTCGAGCAGCCCATCGCCGTTGAGATCGCCGAGCACGATCGATTCCGGGTTATCGCCGACGGCGAACAGCTGCGGGGCCGCGAAGCCGCCGCTGCCATCGTTGAGCAACACGCCGGCGGAGTCGAGCTCCTTGATCGCGACCACCAGATCGAGATCGCCGTCCTGATCGACGTCACCGGTGGTGACCGATTGCGGGAACGACATCGGTGCGAGCGACACCAGCTGCTGGTTCGCGAAGCCGAGGTTACCGGTGCCGCGCAGGATGCTGAGGTTGTCGGTGAACGTGTTCGACGAGATCAGATCGAGCCGGCCATCACCGTCGATGTCGCCGATCGCGACGGAATCCTCGGGGCCGTCGCCGACGGTGTGCGTGATCGCCGCCTCGAAGCTGCCGCCGGTGTTGCGGCACACGCCGATCGCGTCGGCGCCGTGGGCGGCGAGCAGCAGCTCGGGTGCCTGATCGCCGTCGAGATCGCGCAGCACGGCGGCGTGCGGGTTGGCGGGCGCGGGCAGATCGACCGGCGCGGCGAACGTGCCGGTGCCGGTGTTGCGCAGGATGCTGACGGTGCTCGCGGTGAAGTTCGCGGTGACCAGATCGATGTCGCCGTCGCCATCGATGTCGCCGGCCGTGATCGAGAACGGATTGCTCGCCGCGGTGAGCGGGATCGTCGTCGCCGCGCCGAGCATGCCCGCGCCCACATTGCGCATCACGGTGACGGTGCTGTCGGTGATGTTGACCGCCGCGACATCGATCCGGCCGTCGCCGTCGTAATCGGCGAGCGCGACGCAGTTGGTGCCGGCACCGGAGGGCGTGGCGGCGAGGGCGGTCAGCGTGCCGGTGCCATCGTTGAGCAGCACGCTGACGCTGCCGCCGAGGTTGTTGGCGACCACCGCATCGACATCGCCATCGCCATCGAGATCGCCGATCCGGACCGCGCGCGGTGACATGCCGGTGGCGATCGTCTGCTTCTCCGCGAAGCAGGTCTCGCCCGGGGCGGCGATCCCGTTGCCACACGCCGAGGCCGTGCAGTTGCTATCGCAGCCGTCGCCCTCGATCGCGTTGCCGTCGTCGCACGCCTCGCCCTCGTCGACGGTGCCATCGCCGCAGGTCGGTGCGTCGTCATCGTCGCCGCCGGCCACGCTCGCACCACACCCGAGGTTGGTGAGCAGGCACAGCACGACCAGCCGCATCGGGGACATTGTCCTACGATCCGGGCCCGGGTGAGGGAGTTTCTTGTTACCCCTCGGCTGCCTTGGGCTCTTTGGAGTACGTGATCAAAGGCGAGCCGTGCTTCTCGATCACGTCCTCGTTGATGATCACCTCGGAGACCGACTGGCCCGGGGTATCGAACATGATGTCGAGCAGCGCTGATTCGAGGATCGCGCGCAGGCCACGCGCACCCGACTTCTGCTCGGCCGCCATCGCCGCGACCTTGGTCAGCGCGCCCTTGCCGAACTTGAGCTTGACGCCGTCCATCTCGAACAGCTTCTGGTACTGCTTGACCAGCGCGTTCTTCGGCTGGGTCAGGATCTGGACCAGCGCCTCCTCGGAGAGCTCGTGGAGCGGCGCGATCACCGGCAGGCGGCCGATGAACTCGGGGATCATGCCGTACTTCAGCAGATCCTCCGGCTCGACCTCCTGGATCAGCTCCCACTGCGAGCGCTCGACCTTCTTGTTCATGCCGGCGCCGAAGCCGATCAGCTTCTGACCGATCCGGTTCTCGATGATGTCCTCGAGGCCGGTGAACGCACCACCGCAGATGAACAGGATGTTGGTGGTGTCGACCTGGAGGAACTCCTGCTGCGGGTGCTTGCGGCCACCCTTGGGCGGCACGCTCGCCGTGGTGCCCTCGATGATCTTGAGCAGCGCCTGCTGGACGCCTTCACCCGAGACGTCGCGCGTGATCGACGGGTTGTCGGACTTGCGCGCGATCTTGTCGATCTCGTCGATGTAGACGATGCCGCGCTGGGCGCGCTCGATGTCGTGATCGGCGTTCTGCAGCAGCGAGACGATGATGTTCTCGACGTCCTCGCCGACGTAGCCCGCCTCGGTGAGGTTGGTGGCATCGGCGATCGCGAACGGCACGTTGAGGATGCGCGCCAGCGTCTGCGCCAGCAGCGTCTTGCCCGAGCCGGTGGGGCCGAGCAGGAGGATGTTCGACTTCTGGAGCTCGATCTCCTCGGCCTCGCCCTGCGGCGGCGCGATGTTGGTGGTCTGCTTGTGATCGATTCGCTTGTAGTGGTTGTGCACCGCCACCGCGAGGATCTTCTTCGCGCGGTCCTGACCGATCACGTACTCGTCGAGGACCTTCTTGATCTGCGCCGGCTTCGGGATCGACGAGGTGCCGTACTGCTGGTCCTCCTTCTCGATCTCCTCCGCGATGATGTCGTTGCAGAGGCCGATGCACTCGTCGCAGATGTAAACCGTGGGTCCGGCGATCAGCTTCTTGACCTCCTTCTGTGCCTTCCCACAGAAGGAGCAGGTGAGCGAAGCCCCGTCGCGTTTCTCGATCGCCATGTGAGTGCCAGCGTACCGCGGATCCGGGTCCGAGCTACTTCTGCTCGGGCTTGTCGGTCTTCTTCTTTGCGGTGATCAGGACCTCGTCGATGAGGCCGTATTCCTTGGCCGCGGCCGAGGACATGAAGTTGTCGCGGTCGGTGTCGTTCTTGATCTTGTCGACGGGCTGGCCGGTGTGCTTGCTGTACAGCTCGTTGAGCGTGTCGCGGGTCTTCAAGATCTCCTTGGTGTGGATCTCGATGTCCGTGGCCTGACCCTGGAAGCCGGCGAGCGGCTGGTGGATCATCACGCGCGAGTGGGGCAGGGCGTAGCGCTTGCCCTTGGTGCCGGCCGCGAGCAGGAACGAGCCCATCGATGCTGCCTGGCCCATGCAGATCGTGGCGACGTCGCAGTGCAGGTACTGCATGGTGTCGTAGATCGCGAGACCCGCCGAGACGTGACCGCCGGGCGAGTTGATGTAGAGCATGATGTCCTTCTCGGGCTCTTCCGAGTCGAGGAACAACAGCTGCGCGATGACGACGTTCGCGACGTCGTCGTTGATCGGCGTCCCGAGGAAGATGATCCGGTCCTTGAGGAGGCGCGAGAAGATGTCCCAGCCGCGTTCACCACGGTGGGTTTGCTCGATGACCGTGGGGACCAGGTAGCTCAGCTCGGGTTTCATCACCATGGAGTCGACTCTACGGGGCGCTCCGAGGGCTTGCAACGCGTGGAGCTGCCGGCAATTCGGGCAGGCCTACATCGAGCCCGAGCCCGAGCGCGAGCCCGAGCCAGATTCGCCCAATCGGAGCACCATCGCGGTGAGCATCGCGACGATCCGGAGCAGAAAGGCTCGCGCCTTCTCCAGCATCGGCGCCGCAACCAGATCTAGCCGCTGACGGACGTCGAGGATGGCCGAGGACTCCGATGCCGATCGCCG
>JAEYYY010000362.1 GCA_023430775.1 Pseudomonadota bacterium | reverse complement strand
CTGCAGATCCTTCTCCGATAGCCCGCTGCCGGCCGCGAGCTTCTTGCCGACGAAGTCGAACGCGACCAGCGACCGCGGATCGAGCGCACTCGCGAGCCGCGCCGCGGTGGCGCGCACCGCGGGCTCGCTGAGGTACGGCACCACGCCTTCCCAGATCACGAGCGCTGGCTCGGTGGTCGAGAACCCGTTCGCGGTCAGCCGCTCGATCGGATCCTCGCGCTCGAAGTTGCAGCTCGCGTAGGTGGCGTTGTCGATCGGATAGCCCGCCAGCCCCGCCAGCTTCTCGCGCTTGGCCGCCTGGGTGGCCGGATGATCGACCTCGAAGAACCGCACGCCCGCGCGCGGCAGGCGCGCCGCGCGGGTGTCGTAACCGGCGCCGAGGATGACGACCTGGCGGACGTTCAACCGATCGACGGCGATGCCGACGAGGCGATCGAGATAGGCGACGCGCAGCGCGAGCCACAGCTCCATCGGCGGGAACCGCGGATCGAGCTTGGCGGCGATGTCATGGCCCTCGGTACCGGCGATCGCGTCGGCCCACGGGTCGACGAACAGCGGCTTCTTCCACTGGCTGGCGCGAGCGCGGTACGCACACACCATCAGCGCGGTCTTCGACGCAGCGGTCGTTACATCCACGCCGGCTTGATAACACAACGCTTCTTACAGCCGGGTTACGAAGCGCGTCAGCGGTGGTGGAGGATCAGCGAGTTGCTGCCGACCACCCAGATCGACGAGCCGATGCCACCGATGCCGAACAGCTGCACCATGTTCCCCGCCGGTGCCTCGGTGGTCCAGCTCGAGCCATCCCAGTGGCCGACCTTCGTCGAGCCGGCCGCCCAGATGTCATCACTCGCGATGCCGTGAAAGCTGTGGAACACCGCGCCGTCGGTGTCGTGCGGCGTCCACGAGCCGGTGAAGCGCAGCGTCTCGCTGTTCGGTGCGAACGTCGAGACCCACGCTTCTCCCGGGAGCGCGAGCACCGCGAAGTAGGTCGCGCCGGCACCCGGATCGATCCCGGTCTGCCAGCTCGTCGTGAAGTGATCGACCTTCGCTGACTCGCCGGTCGCCCACACGTCGTTCGGCGCCGAGCCCGAGATCGAGAGCACCTCGCCGGCGAGCGCGGTGGTGGTGAACTGCGAGCCGTTCCAGTGCGAGGCGAGCTGCTTGCCGCTGATCCAGACATCGTTCGACGCCGCGGCCCACACCGCGTGGATGTCGGCGGCGAACGAGCCGCGCGGCGTGAAGGTCTCGCCGTCGTAGTGGAACACCGCGCCGTTGGTCCCGGTGACCCACAGATCCGTCGCCGACACGCCACCGACGCCGCGCAGATCCTCGGTGGTCGGGATGGTCAGCGCGGTCCACACGTTGTCGCGCCGGTGCAACACGGTGCCGTTATCGCCGACGGCGAACACGTCGTTGAGGTTCGCCGCCCACACCGCGTTCAGCAGCACGTTCGGTACCGGGGAGTCCTCGGTGCACCAGACGCCCGGATCGCACGGGTCCGGTGGGGCATCGCCGATCGGGGGACCGTCACCGGGCTGGCCATCGCCGGGAGAGCCGTCGCCGGAAGACGCGTCCGGATCGCTGCCCGGGTTCGACGAGCCGCAGCCGGCGATCGCTAGCATCACGACCAGGCCCCTCACGCGATCGATGCTACCGTGCCCGTGTGGGTATCACCAAGCGCATCCTCGAGAGCGCACAGAGCGGCATCTCACGCTTCACCTCGCTGGTGATCGCGGATGACGAACCGCTCAGCCACGTCGAGAGCGCCGCGCTGCAGGCCGAGCTGACTGCGCGCAAGGCGGCTCGCGCTCGCGCACCGAAGAAGCCCCTCGACAATCCCCTCGCCAGGCAGGCCACGTCCGATCCGGCCGCGCGGGCTGCTCGCGACCGAGCCGCACGCGAGCGCGCGGCGCGCATTCACAAGGAGCGCGACGATCGGGCCGCGCGTCAGAAGGCCGCATCCGACGAGGCGTTCCGCCGGATGAAGGAGCAAGCGGCGCGCGGCGGTGGCTCGTGGTCGAGCTCGTCGACTTCTTCATCTTCTTCGTCCTCTTCCTCTTCGAGCTCCGCACGATCGGCGCGCGCACCACGCCCGGGGAGCAACGAGGCGCAGGTGCTCGAGTGGTATCGCGTGCTCGATCTCCAGGTCGGCGCCGACATGGCGCAGATCAAGTCGTCGTATCGCCAGCTGATGCGGAAATATCACCCCGACATGCACGCCGGAAATCCGCAGAAGCAGAAGGCCGCGAACGAGCTGTCGATGCGCGTCACCACGGCCTACAACGGCCTGGTCGCGCACCTCGAGAAGAAGTGATCAGCTGCCGAGCACGTACGCGGTGATCACCTGGTGATAGAGCGTCTTCTTCTTCACCTTGTTGTCCTTGTGACCATCGAACACGTCGGAAGCCGAGCAGCGGCGGTAGAACGTGCGGTTCTCCGAGAAGTCCTTGCAGGCCCAGTCGGTGTTGACCTCGAAGTCGCCACACTCGCCGGCGTACGCGAAGCCGCACATCGTGAACCCCGGATTCATCGGATCGGGCTCGGCGCAGTCGCGCTCGATCAGACCGGCGGTCTCGCCGGCAGCCTGATCGCGTCCGCGGCACGCGTGCCAGTCGGGCAGGTCCGGGTGGCCTTCGAGCGTCGCGCCGAAGTAGTTGCCGTAGAACGCGCCCTCCTCGAGCGGCCAGCCCTCGCGCTCCTCGTCGCTCGCCTTGAGCCGCGGGTTCGGGCCACGCAGCGAGACCGGAATCGGCACGCTGCTGGCGTTGACGCGAGCGAACAAGCACGCGCTCACCCAGCCCGCGCCGGCATCGCTGAGCGGCTTGTGTAGCCACTGATTCGCGAGCCCGAGCTCGCCGAAGGCTTCGAAGGTGTCGGGCGTCTCGTCGGCCGGATCGGTGATGCCGCAGAAGTCGCGGATACCGGTCGCCGACAACGTCTCGCCCTCCTTGATCGCGCAGCTGACGATGAACGCCAGCACCTCCTGTCCATCGCTCGAGCACACGAGATCGTTTTGATCGATCATCGTCAACTGGAGGTTGTTCGCGGAGAGTCGATTCGCCGACAGTCGATTCGCCGACAGACGATTCGCGGAGAGTCGATTCGCGGAGAGTCGATTCGCCGACAATCGATTGTCGATGACGACCGACGACGATTCTTCTCCGTACGTCGGCTCCTCGCTCATCCCATCCGTGCACCCCATCAACGCCAGCGCGGTCCAGACAGCTTGAATACGCATCAGGACCACGATGAGCGGATCAGGAATTCAAAGCAAGATCGCTATTTTGGCGCCTCTGTAGGTGGTCCGACCCACACTCCCGCAGGAAGTGGATAAGGCGCCCAGCTCTCCACATCGAGAACCGGGCCGTCGATCGTCCCGGTGATGGTCGCGCGGCTCCAACCGATGGCAATCCGTGTGGCCGGATCGTGGCGCCGTAGCTCGGTCTCCAGCTTCACGACATCGACCTGCCCCGGTCGGGCGATGGTGAGGAGAGAGTCAGGAGCCGACAGGGCGACCTGCATGTGGAACCGGGCGGCCAGCTCGCCGGCCTTTGCCACCTCCGATGCAGTGCCCTCGACGTAGAGGGCGACGACGTCGATCTCTCCCAGCTCGGCCGGTTCGACGATCGCGCGGAGCGCATCGGCCAGCTCGCTGGCGCTGGTGAACCGATCGTTCGGATCGGGTGCGAGCGCGCGCGCGATCGGCGCGTCGAGCGCGGGGTCGATATCGACCTTCGCCGATGGCCGCGGTCGCGGCCCGTGCACCTGGAGGTAGCTCTGCACGACGCCCGGCGCCCCACCGAACGCCGGCTGGCCGGTCAGCATGTGATACGCGAGCAGCCCGAGCGCGTAGACATCGGTGCGCGCGTCGACGGGCTGGCCGCGCATCTGCTCGGGCGCCATCGCCGCCGGTGTCCCCAGCATGCTGCGCGACGACGTCAGGCCGGGACCGACTTGATCGACGAGCTTGACGAGCCCGAAGTCGAGCAGCACCGGCCTCAGCTCGCCGGACTTCTCGCGACCGAGGATGACGTTCGACGCCTTGACGTCGCGGTGCACGAGCCCGGCATCGTGCGCGAGCTTGATGGCATCGCAGATCGGTTGGAGGATCTCGAGCACCTGCTTCGGCGGAATCGCGCCGCGCTCCTGGATGACATCGCGCAGGCTCGGGCCCTCGATGTACTCGAGGACGAGGTACGGGCGACCGTCGGTGAGCGTGCCGTGATCGAGCGCGCTGACGACGTTGGGATGCCGTAGCCGCTGGATCGCGTCGAGCTCGCGCTGGAACCGGGTCAGCGCGTCGATCGAGCGCACCAGCTCGAGATGCAACACCTTGATCGCGACGTGCACACCATCGGAATCGCGATACGCCGACCACACTTGACCGAACCCACCTTCCCCGATCAACCGCTCGATGCGGTAGTCCGGGATGATCGGGGGCGCCAGCGGATCCAAGACCAATTGATTACCATCGAGCCCCACGGCTCGTCTCACCAACTGATCGGAGTGCTGCGTCGTGCGTCGACGGCCACGATCGGTGTTCACTGCATCGACGAGTCGTCCGCCGCCACCGTTCGTGTATGTAGGCGTTACAGCTCCGAGCGGGTCATCCAGATCGAGTGCTTGGTGGCCGCCGCGAGCTCTGCGCGCAGCTGGGCCCGCACCTCGGCATCGAGCTTCCCGGCGTGTAGCGCGAGGTGGGCGAGCTCGATGCGGAGATCGAGCATGCTGTCGCCGAGCGCGGCCAGCGCCGGCTGCCAGTTGTTCGCAGCCGGATCGAGCGCGCACTGGAGGACGGCGAGCACCTTGCGATCACCCTCCGAGATCTCCGAATCCTCGAGCGCCGCGACCACGGATGCGAGCTCGTCGCGCTCGCCGCGGGCGGCATGGATGCGAGCGAGCAGCAGCTGATCGAAGTGGATCGCGCCCTCGCCGTGGCCGCGCTGCAGGGTCAGCGAGCGGCGCGCCAGGTTGATCGCCTCGTCGAGCCGGCCCTGCCACAGCCGGTTCTCGGCGAGGTTGTAGGTCGCGATCCGCTCGAGCGACGCCTGACCGGATTCACGCGCGATCTGGATCACGGTGCCGAGATCGGTCTCGACGCGCTCGATCTCGCCGCGATCCGCCCACAGCCACGTGCGGTTCGCGTAGGCCGCGCCGAGGTGCGTGAGATCGCCGCTGTCCCGGCAGCGCGCGATCAGCTGCGTGAACACCGCCTCGGCATCCTCGAGCCGGTGCGATTCGACGAGCGCGGGTGCCAGCAGCACGGTGGCGACGATCTCGGTCTCGGGACGAACGCCGCGGCTCGCTTCGATCACGCGCTCCAGCAGCGGCACCGCATCGGCGAACCGACCCTCGCGATAGATCGAGCGCGCGATCGCGAGATCGATCTCGGCGACCAGCCCGTCCGGCTCGTCGCCACGCAGCTTCGCCTGCGCGAGCTTGGCCGCCGCCGCGGAGGCTTCGTAGTCGTCGCCCCAGTCGAGCGCGGTCGCCTTCTCGAGCAGCGCCTCGAGCACCAGCAGATGCTCGTCGAGCTCGCTCGCGATCGCGAGCACCTCCTCGAGATCGGAGAGCGCGTCGCGCACGCGCTGCAGCCGATAGCGCGCGCGGGCGCGGCCGAGCAGCGCGCGGGCGCGATCGGCATCGCGGGTGTCGAGGTTGCGCACGGCGCCCTGCCACGCCTGATCGGCATCGAGCGAGCGGTGCTCCTCGTGGGCGTGCAGGCCGGTGCGGGCAAACGCGGCCGCGGCGATCCGCTTCTCTCCGATCGTCTCGGCGTGGCGCGCGATCCGCGCGGCGACCGCCGGATCGTCGATCGACTTGGTCTGCCAGTACTCGAGCGCGGCGGCGTGAAGCGCGGCGCGCTCGGTCTCGTTGGTGGTGGCGTAGATGCCTTCCTCGAGGAGCGCCTGCCGGAACGTCCAGCCACCCGGTCCGGCGCTCAGGATCTGGTGCGAGACCAGCTCGCCGAGGCCGACATCGAGATCGACGGTGGTGGTCGCGCTGCCGCGGCGCTCCGCGATGCCGATCACCGCGGTGATCTCTTCGCGATCGATCTCCCCGCCGAGGGTCGCGCACACGCGGGCGAGCGACACCAGCTCGACGCCGAGCGTGGCGAGCTCGCGCGCGGCCAGCCACGGTCCGAGCGCGATCGGAGGCAACGATTCGAGCGTGGTGGTGTCGAGGAAGTGCTCCCCGTTGGGTCGCGTGCGGATCGCGCCACGATCGTGGATCTCGCGCGTCAGCGTCGACAGGTGCATCGGGTTGCCGCGCGCGATCGCGGCGATCTGGCGCAGCGCGCGGAGCGGCGGGTACTCGGCGGGATGGAGGAGCGCGGCCGTCATCTTTAACGCCGCCTCGTCACCCAGAGGCGGCAACGTGACGCGCAGCGAGCGCTCGGCGCGCTGACCGAACCCGGGGCGCCGCTGATCGAGGCGCGGCGCCGCCAGCGCCAGCACCCAGAGAGGCAGGGCTTCACCACCGAGCGTGGCGTACTCGAGCGCATCGAGCAGCTCGTGCTCGGCGAGGTGGAGCTCGTCGAGGATGATCGCGAGCGGCCGCTGGCGAGCCGCGCTGCGCAGCGCATCACCGACGGCGCGCACGATCGGCCCCTCCGGCTTCGCACCGACGAGCTGGGCGAGCGCGCTGTGCCCCGGCCGGCCGGAGCCGGGTGGTGGCACCGCGGTCGACACCACGCGTGCGCCGAGCCCGATTCCGGGTAATGGACCGAGCCCGAGTCCGGATAATGGACCGAGCGCGGGGTTGGCGTCCGCGCCAACCCCGAGCGCGCTGAGCTGCGGCACGAGAGCGCGCGCGATCGCGGTCTTGCCGATGCCGTGATCGCCGATCACGAGCGCGAGACCGGGCCCGAGGCCCGACAGCGCGGCGGCGGCCTCGGCGACCAGATCGGCGAGGAACGCATCGCGACCGAACAGCTCCTCGCTCGGCTTGCTCGGGTCGCCCATCACCATGAAGCCCGACTGCTCGGAGGGACGGGTCGGCACCTGCGCGATGGTGGCGAGCGTGCGGGTCATGATCACGCCGGTCCACGGCGTGCCCGGCAGCCAGTCCTCGGGCTTGTCGATGCTCGGGCCGGCGAGCTGGAGCCCGGTGGGACTGTGAATCACGGTGACGGCGTCGAGGTGAAGCGCGACCCGTGCGCCGGCCGCCGCGAGATCGCGCGCCGCCGCGATCGCGGCACCGGCCGGATCGGCCTGCTCGCCTCCCGCGATGCCGCCGAGCAGCCGGCGGCCGCGTTGCGACACGATCGTCACCTTCCTGGCAGTCAAGGTGCCGATCAGGGCGCGATCGACTTTCGGCAGCTCCGCCCACAGCAGCACGACCGGCTGCTTGCCTGCACCGATCACCGACATCGAGTGCTGCGTACGCTGCGCACTGTCGATCTCGCCAACGACCTGGCGCAAGCGGTCCGCGATCTGACCCGCGCTGCTCGGTCGCCGCGACGGCTGCTTGGCGAGGCACTCGGCGATCAGTTGATCGAGCGACGCCGGGACGACCGCGAACGTGCTGACCGGTGGTGGTCTGAGCGCGGCGTGTGCGCGCTCGAGCAAACCGGCGTCACCGACGAACGGCAGTCGCCCGCTACACAGCTCGTAAAGAATGCAACCCAGCGCATAGATATCCGCGGCACCGCGAGCCGTCGTCGCATCGAGAGCTTGCTCCGGTGCCATGTACTCGACGGAGCCGACCTGAACACCTGCGCGGTTGGGGTCGTCAGGATCGTCAGGCAGCACACGCGCCAGACCGAGATCGAGGATGACGAGCGAACCGTCGGCGCGTCTCACGATGTTGTCGGGCTTGAGATCGCGATGCGCGTAACCTTTGTCGTGGATCGCGGCCAGCGCCTCGGCGAGCCGAATGCCGAGTGCGATCACGACCTCGACGCGCAGCGAGCCCGACGCGATGATGTCGCCGAGGTTGGTGCCGGTGACGCGCTCCATCTCGATCCACGCGCGACCGTCGTCGAGCACACCGTGCGCGCGCATCGCCGGCACGGCAGGTGCACCGACACCGGCCATTGCCTCGGCCTCGCGCCGCATCCGCGCCCGCGCGAGCTCGTGGTTGGCATGCGCGACCTTGAGGACCGAGTCGCGGCCGGCGATCTGCCAGACGGCGGCGAAGCCACCGCTACCGATGCAACGCTCGAGCGGCACGGACCACGCAGGCGGCGGACCGACCTCTTCCTGCGAAGACGGGACCGGCGTCCCACCGTGCTCGGCGCAAGGCTGCCCCGACAGCAATCGTCGGTGACACGTCGGGCACCGGGCCACAGCTCACTGTAGTTGGTTGCCGGCTCGACGAGAGAGACGTGATACGATTTTTCGCAGGTGTTCGAGAACGTCATCGAGGCAATGGTCGATGCCGTGTTGGTCGTAGATGTGGAGGGGAGGATCTCGGCGACCAACACCGCCACGACCCGTATCACGGGGTACACGACCGAGCAGTTGAAGCTGTTGCCGGTCGCGAAGTTGTTGATCGACGACAGTTCGGGTCTCCGAACGATCGTGAGACGGCGGATCGAGGATGGTGACGTGTTGAGGCGCGAAGAATCCTGGCTCTTGACCTCGAAGGGTCAGCGAATTCCCGTCTCGGTGACCGGCTCGCCGGTGCTCGACGACAAGGGAACCTTGCAAGGCATCGTGCTGGTCGCGCGCGACATCCGCGAGCTGCGGCAGTTGCTCGCCGACAAGGAAGAAGAGATCAAGCGGCGCCGCAAGGCCGAGGACGAGCTGCGCGCGCTCAACTCGTCGATCGAGGCCAAGCTCGAGGAGACGCGCGGGTCGCTGTTGCTCGCCGAGCGCCGCGCCACGCTCGGCACGCTCGCCGGCGGCGTCGGTCACGAGCTGCGCAACATCGCCCAGATCCAGGTCGCGGCCGTCGACGAGCTGTCGGCGGCACTCGAGGCGAACGAGGACATGGCGGCGCTGACCAGGCAGATCCTTCCGGATCTCGAGCGCGTCGGCGAGCACATCACCGCCCACGGCCAGCGCCTGATGCAGCTCGCGCGGCCGGGCCCCGATCACGTGCAGCCACTCGATCTCAATCAGGTGGTTCGCGATGTCGTGGCGATGCTGCGCGGAGCAGGCAAGCTCCATCGCGTCGAGGTGGTCACCGAGCTCGCGAGCGACGCGATCATGGTGACGGTCAACCGGATGCGGATCGAGCAGATCCTCGTCAACCTGATCGTCAACGCGGTCGATGCGATCGGTGCCAACGCGGGCAAGATCACCGTCGACGTTCACCCGAGCAGCGATGGCAAGCGCGTGGTCTGCGAGGTCCGCGACACCGGCTCGGGCATTGCGGCCGATCAGCTCGACAAGATCTTCCAGCCGTTCTTCACCACCAAGCCCGAGGACAAGGGCACCGGTCTCGGCTTGCCCGTGGCGCGCGAGATCGTCGGCAGCTACGGCGGCTCGTTGACCGCGAACAGCGAGGTCGGCAAGGGCACCACGTTCGTTTTCGACCTCCCGGCGACTTGACCGGTGGTCACAAGAGCTTGGGCAGGATCGACTGCAGGACGCCGCCGATGCCTTCGGCGACGATCGAGCCGACGGCGATCGTGGTCAGCGTGGTGTCGCCGACCTTGAACCAGCGGCCGAGCACGATCCACAGCAGGAAGCCGCCGATGAAGAACGAGAAGCCGAGCGACACCGACAGCACGAGGCCGAGGCCGATGCCGAGCCCATCCGGCAGCCACGGCCGGATCCGCGGAATGTTCTCGGCCAGCGTGTAGACCAGGCCGACCAGCCCACCGATCAACAGCCAGGCGAGCGCACCCTCGGGCAACGCATCCGATCCCTTCTCGAAGATCAGCGCGCTCTGCGCCCACATCTTCGCGACCGGCGCCGGGTGCGGCGGTGGCTTCGCGGGCTCGAGCACGGCCGCGCTGATCGTCTCGAGCATGCTGCGCGCGTCGCTGACCTTGTCACCGGTCGGTGCGGGCAGCGTGATCTCGTCCGAGGGCGCCTCGAGCACGAGTGGGCGATCCGCATGGATCATCATGAACGCGTAGGCGGAGATGATCGCGCACGGCAGCACGGTCGCGGTCTGGGTCCAGAACTGCCAGCGCGACGGCACCCGGAACGCGCGGCCGTAGACCAGGTCGCTACACAACAGCGAAGCCTGGGCGCCGGAGCCGGCGACGAAGCCCGCGCCCGTCAGGTTGGTGGCGGCCGGCGATCCGCCGGGCATCGTGCTGGTGACGCCCTGCAGGAGGATGCCCATCACGCGGGCCGGATTGAAGGCGGTCTGCGCGGCGGCGCGCGTGGCGATGATGTTCTGGATCAGACCGCCGATCAGCACGAGCACCGCGGTCATCCAGATCGGGATCGCGAACCGCCAGCCGAGCACGGCCACCGTCGCGATGAACGCGACCAGCGCGAACATCATCATCGTGCGCCCCGACAGCGTCGGGTCGTCGTCGTCGGCCTTGCTGCCGAGCGCGGCGATCGACTTGAACGCGCTGGCGATCGTGCGCCAGTTGATCGCCATCTGCATCAGACCGCCGGCGACCAGGAAGCCGAGCCCCGGCCAGTAGAACCGGTTCGGTGCCGACATGTCGAACTCGACGCCGGGCGCGGGCCCCGGCATGTACGGCGCCATCACCATCAGCGCGATCGCGCCGACGAGGAAGCCGACACACGTGCGCATGCCCATCAGATACGAGCCACCGATCGCGAACGGCGACCACGCGATCGCGCCACCGAAAGCCGCGAGGTACGGGAGGTGCGTCTCCTCGGGCACGATGCCGAAGCCACTGCTGTTGAGCACGACGTAGGTCGCGCACACCACGAACGTGACGCCGAGGATCATCGGCTGGCGGCGATCGCTCTCCTCGACGAGCGCCTTGATCACGCTCTCGACCGCGCGCGAGCCGGGCCACGGGAGCTTGTCGCGCAGGATCAAGATGTGGCGAAGCGGGATCGCCATCACCAGGCCGATCATGCTCGACACGATGCCGAACAGCGCCATGTCGAGCACGTCGTACGGCGTGCCGGTCATCGCCTTCGCGGCGTAGAAGTTCGAGATGAAGCCGAGCGAACCGCCCGCGGAGCCCATCGTCGCGACGATCACCATCTCGGTCGCGGTGATCTTGGTCTTCGACAGGAAGAAGATGGCGAAGAAGAACAGCGCGGCGATCGTCGGCCCCTCTTCGATGACGCCGAACGACAGCGTCAGGTACGAGTTCATCGCGCACAGCACCAGAGACAGCACGAGCCCGGCGACCACGCTGCGTAGGGTGATCGGAGGAATCGACGAGGTAGTCGCCATCGCCCCCCTTATATGGTGTTCCGCCGGCAGGTACGAGGGGCGCCCCGCGGTTTGCAGCGACCGGCGAGTGATACGCTGGTCCCGTGGAGCGAAAAGGGCCGTCGGCGTTCGACGAGACCGTGGCCCCCGCACGCCCGGCGAAGAACCTGGACGAGTCCGGGCTCGACGACACGCTCGCCGGCGGCTCCGCGGTCAGCACGCCGGGCAACGACCACACGCTGGTGGGCATTCCCGGGGCCTCGCACGCGAGCGCGCTCGTCCGCAGCGGGACCTCGAAGCTCGCCGGTGATCGCGACGACGACCAGCTACCGATCGTCGACGCTGCCAACTACGAGCGCCTCGAGGAGTTCGCGCGCGGTGGGCTCGGGCGGATCGTCAAGGCGAAGGATCGGCGCACCGGCCGCATCGTCGCGCTCAAGGAGATGCTCGGCGACGCCGCCGAGACGGCGAAGCGGTTCGCCCGCGAGGCGCGAGTCACCGCGATCCTCGAGCATCCGTCGATCGTGCCGGTCTACGAGCTCGGACGGTGGCCGAGCGGCGAGCCGTTCTTCGCGATGAAGCTGGTCGCCGGCAAGTCGCTGCAACAGGTGACCGCCGAGTGCGCGACGATGGCCGAGCGATTGTCGCAGCTCAGCGTGATCGTCGCGGTCGCCGAGGCGCTCGCCTACGCCCACGGCCAGCGCGTGATCCATCGCGACCTGAAACCGGCGAACGTGCTCGTCGGCTCGTTCGGCGAGACCGTGGTGATCGACTGGGGGCTCGCGAAGCTCGTCGACGAGGACGAGCCGACCGTCGCCGACGTGCCCGCACCGCGCACCAGCGCGGCGGTGATCGAGGCCGGCTCGATCGGTGACCGCACGATGGACGGCTCGGTGCTCGGCACGCCGAGCTACATGCCGCCGGAACAAGCGCTCGGCAACAAGGCCGATCAGCGCGCGGACGTCTACGCGATCGGCGCGATGCTCTACCAGCTGATCACCGGCGTGACGCCGTTCTCGGACAGCAAGCCGACGAGCGTCGCCGAGCTGCTGAGGATGGTGGAGCGCGAGCGTCCGACCCCGGTCGCGCAGCTCGCGCCCAGCGCGCCGCCGGCCCTGGTGACCATCATCGACAAGGCGATGGCGCGCGACAAGGAGGATCGCTATCCGACCGCGCGCGAGCTGGCCGAGGATCTGCGGCGGTTCACCAACGGTCAGCTCGTCACCGCGCACCAGTACGACTGGAAGGCGCTCGCGAAGCGCTGGCTCGCGCGCCATCGCGCCACCGTCACCGTCGCCGCCGCGCTGGTCGCCGTGCTGATCGTCGGTGCTATCTACAGCGTGCGCAGCATCATCCGCGAGCGCGATGTCGCCGACGAGCGCCGCGCCGAAGCGGAGACGGCGAAGGGCGTGGCGACCAAGGAGACCGAGAACGCTCGCCGCAGCCTGGCGACGGCGCTGGTGCAGAAGGGCAAGAGCGCCGAAGCGAAGCAGCGCTGGGCCGACGCCGCGATGTACTACGCGGCGTCGCGCGTGCAGGCCGATCCGGGGACGGCGCGCTGGCTCGGCGGCCTCGCCGAGGCCAAGGCGATCGTCGCCCACACCCGCCACGAGGGTCACACCGAGCCGGTCACCGCATCGGCGATCTCGAAGGACGGCGAGCGGGTGGTCACCGTCGATACCGCGGGCGAGATCCGGCTGTGGAAGCGCGACGACGGCAAGCTGATCGCGCACCGCAAGCTTCCCGATCAGCTGTGGTCGGTCGCGTACTCGCCGACCGACCACGAGATCGCGGTCGGCGACGACAGCGGCGCGATCCATCGCCTGACGCCGGCGCTCGCGCCGATCGGCAAGCTCGAGGGCCACGAGAAGCGCGTGTGGTCCCTCACCTACTCGCGCGATGGCGAGCTGCTCGCGAGTGGTGGTGAGGATGCGACCGCGCGGGTGTGGACGATCGCCACCAGCACCGGCCGGGTGATGAAGGGCCACACGCAGCGCGTGTACTCGGTCTCGTTCTCGCCCGATGGCAAGCGGCTCGCGAGCGGCAGCGACGATCGCACGCTGTGGATCTGGGACGTCGCGACCGGCACCGGCGCGCTGCGCGGCGCGCAGGAGAACGGTGGCATTCGCACCGTCGAGTTCTCGCGCAACGGCGAGCACGTCGCGACGGCCGGCTGGGACTTCGAGCTCAAGCTGTGGCCCGTCAAGGGTGGCCTCCCGGCGGCGATGACCGACAAGATGAGCATCCACGACATCGCCGTGTCGCCGGATGCGCGCGTCCTGATCTCGGCCGGCGACACCAGCGAGCTGCGGTTCTGGGAGGTCAGCACGCGGAATCTGATCACGGTCATCGACCTGCCGGGCGGGCGCACCAACACGGTGACGCTGAGCGACGACGGCAAGTGGCTGGTCACCGCGGGCGATAGCCGCATCCCCACGGTGTGGAACGTCGCGGCGATCCCTCGCCTGATCGACGCCGTCGGCCACCGCAACGGCATCGCCGAGCTGCGGATCACCAGCGACGGCACGCGGGTGTCGACGATCGCCGACGACAACACCCTGCGCGTCTGGAACCTCGCCGACGGCCGCGAACAGCTCCAGATCGCACTGCCCGCGCAGCACAGCAAGCGGATGTATTGCTCGTCGCCGAACCTGACCCGCGCCGGCGTGCTGTCCGCGGGCTGCGAGGACAGGATGATCCGCCGCTGGGACCTGACGGGTCGCGAGCTACCGCCGATCCCGACGGCGGTCTATCCGCGCATCGCCGCGCTGTCGCCCGACGATCGGATCCTGGCCGCCGGGCACATGAAGGGCGTGCTCGGGCTGTTCGAGATCGCGAGCGGCAAGAAGCTGGTCGAGAAGACGATCCACGATCACCAGATCTACGGCGTCGGCTACAGCCCGAGTGGTTTGCTCGCCACCGCGTCGCTCGATAAC
This sequence comes from Pseudomonadota bacterium, assembly GCA_023430775.1. Taxonomy (GTDB): domain Bacteria; phylum Myxococcota_A; class Polyangia; order Haliangiales; family Haliangiaceae; genus JABFXX01. Next base: position 11,582 of record JAEYYY010000362.1, on the reverse strand, counting down.
AGGGTGAAGGTGTGGACCGGCAAGCTCGAGCTGCTACGCGACTTCCGGATCGATGGTGACGATGGCGTGCTGCGCAGCACGCTCAGCGCCGATGGCAAGGTGGTGGTCGCCGGCGCGCAGGACGGCACGCTGTACGCGTGGGACTTCGAGACCGGGCGCGTCCTCGCGAAGCACAAGAAGCACTTCGGCCCGATCTGGGGGCTGGCGTACACGAACGACCAACGGTTCGTGTACACCGCCGGCGAGGATGGCCGGTTCTTGGTCTGGGACGCGATCCGGTGGTCGCTGCTCGGCGAGCTCGGGGCCGACGAAGGCACCGGCGGCCCACTCGCGATCACGCCCGACGGCAAGACCGCGGTCACCGGCTATCGCAACGGCGCGATGATCGTGTGGGATCTCGAGCGCAAGAAGGTGCGCTACCGGATCGGCGGCAACGCGCGCGACAAGGGCTCGTGCGCCGATCTGGAGCCGCAGCGCTGGGTCGACGACGCCCACCGCGCGATCGTCCAGGGCAGCTGCACCGAGGAGCCGGAGCGCTCCTTCGATCGGATCCGCCGCTTCACCCACAAGAAGATCGTCAACGACGTCGACGTCGAGGACGACTGGGCGGCTACACCATCTCCATGAACATCGTCGTCGGGTCCTCGAGGAGCGACTTGACGTCCTGGAGGAACATCGCGCCGTCCCAGCCATCGGCGAGGCGATGGTCGACGCTGATCGACAGGTTCATCAGGTGGCGGATCACGATCTGACCGTCGCGCACCGCCGGCTTCTCCTCGATCTTGTGGACGCCCATGATGGCGACTTCGGGGAAGTTGATGATCGGCGTGGCGAGCACGCCGCCGAGCTTGCCGAGCGAGCTGATGGTGAACGTCGAGCCCGTCAGGTCATCGCGCGTGGCGGTGTTGTTGCGCACCGCATCGCCGAGCCGATCGATCTCTCGCGACAGATCGAAGATCGATCGCATGTCGGCGTCGCGCACCACCGAGACCACGAGCCCCTGCGGTCCCTGGGCCGCGATCCCGACGTGGTAGTACTTCTTGCGCACGATCTCCTGCGTGCTCTCGTCGAGCGACGCGTTGAGCTGCGGCCACTTCTTGAGCGACGACACCACCGCCTTGACGATGAACGGCAGGTAGTTGAGCTTGACGCCGCGATCGGCGGCGCGTGACTTCGCGCGGTCGCGCACGGCGACCAGCTCGGTCATGTCGATCTCCTCGACGTAGGTGAAGTGCGCGGCGGTGTGGACCGAGCGCGACATCGCTTCCGCGATCTTCTTGCGCATGCCGCGCAGCGGGATCCGCTCCTCGAGGAAGCCGGGTTGGGCCTTGATCGAGACGGGTGCGTGCGCTTGCTTCGCCGGCACCAGCGCTCCGCCGTTGCCGTTGCCCTGGAAGCGCTTGACGTCGTCGGTGGTGACGCGGCCGTGCTTGCCGGTGGCAGGCACGCGGCCGAGCTCGACGCCGAGCTGACGGGCGAGCCGGCGCGTCGCCGGCGTGGCGAGGACCTTCGACCGCGACGTTGTGGCATCGACGACCTCGATGGCGTGAGAGCCCTGGGCAGCGACCGGCGTCGGGATCGCCGCGTGGCTCGGCGCCCCGGCGACCTGGTGGGAGCCGGATCCAGCGCCGTGCGGCTTCGGCGGCGCTGCTTGCGTCGACGCTCCGCCCGCCTCCTCGATGACGACGAGGATCTTGCCGACCGGGCAGATGTCGCCGTCCTTGTAGTTGATCTTGACGATCTTGCCGGCGCGCGGCGACGGCAGCTCGACGGTGGCCTTGTCCGTCATCACCTCGACGAGCGGCTGGTCGAGCTTGACGGTGTCGCCCTCCTTGACCTTCCAGGCGACGATCTCGCCCTCGACCACGCCTTCGCCGATATCCGGCATGTAGAAGTCAAACGCCATCTACCACTCCAGCGTCTTGCGGATCGCGGCGATGACGCGATCTGCGGTTGGCAGGTACTCGTGCTCGAGAGAATACGGAAACGGGGTATCCGCGCCGGTGACGCGGATGATCGGCGCCTCGAGGTACTCGATCGCGCGCTCCTGGATCGAGGCGATCAGCTCGGCTCCGAACCCGCAGGTGCGCGGCGCCTCGTGGACGATCACACAGCGGCCGGTCTTCTGGACGCTCGCCAGGATCGTGTCGATGTCGAACGGCATCAGCGTGCGCAGATCGACGACCTCGACGGAGACGCTGTCGAGCTTCTTCGCCGCTTCCTCGGCGATCGACACCATGCCGCTCCACGCCAGCACCGTCACCTGATCGCCTTCGCGCGTGACCTTGGCCTGGCCGAGCTCGATCGCGTAGTCGTCCTCCGGCACGTCGCCGCGGCTCGCGCGATAGATCCGCTTGGGCTCCATGAACAGCACCGGATCGTTCTGCCGCATCGACCCGAGCAGCAGGCCCTTGGCGTCGTACGGGTTCGACGGCGCGACGACCTTGATCCCCGGCGTGTGGATGAACAGCGCCTCGGGCGACTGCGAGTGATAGTGGCCGCCGCGGATGCCGCCGCCGACGGGCGTCCGGATCACGACCGGGCACGTGTAGTTGCCGCCGGAGCGATAGCGGAACTTCGCCAGCTCGTTCACGATCTGATCGAACGCCGGGAAGATGAAGTCGCCGAACTGGATCTCCGGCACCGGCCGCAGCCCGTAGAGGGCCATGCCGATCGCGGTGCCGATGATGCCGGCCTCGGCGAGCGGCGTATCGATCACGCGGTCGGCGCCGAACTCTTCATAGAGACCGCTGGTGGCGCGGAACACGCCGCCGAACTTGCCGACGTCCTCGCCGAGGACGATGACGCGCGGATCGAGCCGCATCTGCGTGCGCAGCGCGTCGCGCACCGCTTCGATGATGTTCATCGTGGGCATGGGGCGTGGGTGCCGCGTACGTTTGCCGGTTGCCCGGTGTCGCGTCAAGGAACGCCCGTGCAATAGTCGGCGCGTGCTCTGGATCTTGCTCGTCGTGATCACGGTGCTCGGCGGTGTCACCGCGGTGGGCATCGCGATGAAGAACCAGAAGAAACTGCCCTCCTCCGGCGGAACCAAGCTCCTCACCGACGGCAAGGACAAGCTCCTCGAGCGCACCGTGCGCGATCTCCGCGTCGACGACGTGCTGACGATGGACGGCAAGGACTTTCTGTGCGAGGGCGTGATCCAGTACGACGAGGACGGCCACAAGTGGGTCGCCGGCCGGATCGTCGATGCCGGCGTCGTCCACTGGCTGGTGATGGGGCTCGAGCGCGCATCGTCGAGCTCGACCCGGCTGATGCAGCAGGACGACTCGACGCCGATCACCGGCTATCCGCCCGAGGCGATCGTGATCGGCGAGACCCGCTATGTCCTCGACAAGCGCGGCGCCGCCACCTGCTCGCTGCACGGCGATCTCGGAGGGCTCGGCGGGCTCAAGAAGGATCGCCCCGCCGGTCACGTCGAGCGCTGCCGGTGGTGGCTGTACGGCGCACCCGGCGAGGACACGCTGCTCGTCGAGCAGTGGGGCAGCGACTATCGCGTGCTGCGCGGCAAGAAGATCGTCGAGGGCACGATCGAGCTCATCCCGGGCTCGTGATCGATGGTCACACCGTCCGCGGCGTAGTACGACCGGGCCATGAGCGATCCGGCCATCTGGTACATCGGGATCAACGGACAGCAGCAAGGTCCGCTCGGCGCCCAGCAGGTGATCGACCTGATCCGCGCGGGTCAGGTCAACCAGACCGCATACGTCTATAGCCAGACCCAGCCGACCTGGACGCCGATCGCGCAGGTCCCCGGGTTCGCGGCCGTGCTCAACGCCGGGGCGCCACCACCGCCGCCGCCGCCACCACCGGGTCCTGCACCGGCACAGACGGTCGCCGATCAGATCGACTTCGAGGTGTTCGGCAACGAGATGCAGTTCGTCGAGATCGTCCTCGACCCCGGCGAGGCCGCGGTGTCGGAGGCCGGCGCGTTCTTCTACATGGATCCCGGCATCAAGATGGAGACCGTGTTCGGCGACGGCTCCAAGCAGGCCCAGGAGCAGGGCTTCATGGGCAAGCTGCTCGCCGGCGGCAAGCGGTTGCTGACCGGCGAGTCGCTGTTCATGACCGTCTACGGCAACGGCGGCACCACGCGGCAGAAGGTCGCGTTCGCGGCGCCCTACCCCGGCAAGATCATCCCGATCGATCTGCGCGAGTACGAGGGCACGCTGCTGTGCCAGAAGGATGCGTTCCTGTGCGCCGCGAAGGGGATCTCCGTCGGCATCGCCTGGAACAAGAAGGTCGGCGCCGGCCTGTTCGGCGGTGAAGGCTTCATCCTCCAGAAGCTCGAGGGTCAGGGCCTCGCGTTCATCCACGCCGGCGGCACCATCGTCGCCAAGGAGCTCGCGGCGGGCGAGACACTGCGGCTCGATACCGGCTGCCTCGTCGCGTTCGAGCCCAAGGTCAACTACGACATCCAGTGGGTCGGCGGCTTCAAGAGCGCGCTGTTCGGCGGCGAGGGCCTGTTCTTCGCGACGCTGACCGGTCCGGGCAAGGTGTGGCTGCAGTCGCTGCCGTTCTCGCGGCTCGCGGGTCGCATGCTCGCCGCTGCCGTCGCCGCCGGCTTCGGCCGGGGCACCGGTGAAGGCTCGGTCCTCGGTGGCTTCGGGATGGGATCGTGAGCGCCATGAACGCGATCAACAAGACCACGGCGTTCGACTACTTCGCGGGATCGGCGCACGACAAGGCCGTCGGCCTGTTCCGGCTCCTCGGCGAGGACGGCACACCGGTCGATGCCGCCGCGGTCGAGTCGCTCGATCGCGCCCTCGCGCGCACGCTGTTCGAAGGCATGGTGCGGATCCGCGTCACCGACGCGCGCATGATGGCGCTCCAGCGGCAGGGCCGGATCGGCTTCTACGGCGAGGCGATGGGACAGGAAGCCGCCGTCGTCGGCTCCGCGGCGGTGACGCGTCCCGAGGACTGGATCGTGCCCGCGCTGCGCGAGGCCGGCGTCGGGCTCTACCGCGGGATGACGCTCGATTCGTACATCGCGCAGATCTTCGGCAACGCCGCCGATCCCACGAAGGGCCGGCAGATGCCGTGTCACCCGTGCGATCGCGAGCGTCACTACGTCGTGATGTCGTCGTGCGTGTCGACGCAGATCCCGCACGCGGTCGGCATCGCGATGGCGATGAAGACCAAGGGCGACAAGGCGGTGTGCTTCGGCTACATGGGCGACGGCGGCACGAGCGAAGGCGACTTCCACGTGTCGCTCAACTTCGCCGGCGTCACCAAGGCGCCGGTGGTGCTGATCTGCCAGAACAACCAGTGGGCGATCTCGACGCCGGGGTCGCTGCAGACCGCGTCGGAGACGATCGCGCTCAAGGGGCTCGGCTACGGCGTCGAGGCGATCCGCGCCGATGGCAACGACGTGCTCGCCGTCTATCACGCGGTCAAGTACGCCGCCGACAAGGCGCGCCGCGGCGACGGCCCGACGTTCATCGAGCTGCTCACCTACCGCGTCAGCGCGCACAGCTCGTCGGACGATCCGTCGCGCTACCGCGACGAGAGCGTCACCGCGGTGTGGCGCGGCGAGCGCGATCCGATCCGCCGGTTCGAGATCTTCCTCACCGCGCGCGGCTGGCTCGAGGCCGGGGAGAAGGACGCCCTGGCGGCAAAGATCGAACAGGACGTGCGCGACTCGATCGCCCGGCAAGAAGCGATCGGTGCGCCGCCGCTCGAGTCGCTGATCGAGGACGTGTTCGAGGAACCGACGTGGAACCTGCGCGAACAGCTCGCCGAGCTCGCCGCCGGGCCGCGCGCGAAGTCGCCGCACCAGCACTGAGAAGGCCGCGCCTCGCTGCTGACGCATGCGACAGCGATCCGCCTGCGACAGTTTCAACCGCTGACACGAGGCCACGAGGCGTCAACGCCCGGCGATGTCGGCGTCGGCGACGAGCCCGTATGGATCGAACATGCGCAAGCTCCGGGTGCTGCTCTTCGCGTTGTCCCTGGCCTCTGGTCTCGCCGGCGGCTGTCATCATCGTGGCAGTTCGCACGTCTCGGGAGGCGTGCTCGGCCGCGTGGTCATCTACCGCAACGGCGTCGCGTTCTACGAGCGCAACGCCACCGTGGTCGACGGCAAGCTGACCGTCCGCGTCCCCCGCGAACGGGTCGACGACTTCTTGAAGTCGCTGACCATCGTCGACCGCAAGACGAAGAAGCCGCTGGCGATCGCGATCCCGCGCAGCCAGGACACCGACGGGCAGTACCTGTCGATGACCCTCGAGGTGCCCGACAACCCCCATGCCGAGGTGATGCTGACCTACGTCACCGAGGCGCCGGCGTGGAAGCCGTCGTATCGCGTCGTCGTCGGCAAGGACGGCAAGGTGATGCTCGAGAGCTGGGCGGTCGTCGACAACACCAGCAGCGAGGACTGGAACGGCGTGCTGGTCGGCGTCGGTGCGAGCAGCGCGCTCGCCTTTCGCTACGACCTGTGGAGCGTGCGCTCGATCGATCGCGATCTGTTGCAAGGCGAGGAGCGCTTCGCGATCGCGCCGCCGACCGGCGTGTCGCCGTACTCCGACACCAACCAGGCCGAGGAGCTGGTCGCGATCGCGGGCTCCGAGATCAAGCCGACGGCAGGCGCGCCTGCCGGGCGAACGTTCGAAGGCACGCTCGGGGCCGCCGCCGGATCGCAGTCAGACGCCAACGGCCAGTCATTTTCCGGCAGCTCGAGCCTCGAGAACCAGTACTACGTCGATGGCGTCAACACGACCGGCTCGGCGCGGCCGACCGAATCGACCGGCGTGATCGCGGGGGCCGTGACCGACAGCAAGAGTGGCGAGAAGCTCGCCGGCGTCACCGTGGTCGTCACCGGACCGGCGCTCGGCAGCGCGCAGACCGCGATCACCGACGAGAACGGCCAGTATTCGATCGGCAACCTGCCGCAGGGCACGTACCTGACGACGTACTACTACGCCGATATCACGATCGAGCGCAGCGGCCTCCAGGTCTACAAGAACAAGACCACGCGCGCGTACCAGAAGATCAACCCGGCGCAGGCGGGCGGCGAGGTCATCACGATCAAGGGGACGGTGCCGACGATCGATCCGACGAGCACCACCCAGGGCGTCTCGATCAGCCGCAACTACACGACGCAGAACATCCCGACGCCCGGGCGCACCTACGAGAGCGCGGCGGGTCGCAACACGCGACGACCTGCCCGGGGCGGCGTGCTCGGCGATGACTTCGGCGGCTTCCAGCATGTCGAGACCGGCAGCCAGGAGTCCGAGCGCTCGGCGTCGAAGCCCGCGCCGCCGCCGAAGCCCGATGATCGGCTGAAGGGCATCGTCGCGAAGGTCCAGAAGGACAAGCGCGACGTCGTGATCGTCGTCCACGGCCCTGCCGGTAGCGAGCAGCAAGCGATGGGGCGCGGCCAGACCGTCAAGAACCGGCTCGTCGACGATGGCGTGCCGGCGGCGAAGATCCACATCCAGCCCACGCGCGGGCCCGGCGAGCCCGAGACGATCGGTGTCCTGGCGAGCGCGCCGCGCGCCGACAAGGATCGCGCGGTGGCCACCGCGAAGCCTGCCTCGAAGATCACGCCGGGCGACAGTCCTGTCGGCGAGAGCCACTTCCTCGCCGAGCGGCCGATGACGATCCGCGCCGGCTCGAGCGCGATGGTCGCGATGGTGCACGGCGAGACCACGGGTGGCGTCGTCTATCTCTACGATCCGGTCTCGGATCGCGGCGATCAGCGGTTCGCCTTCAAGGCGGTGCGCCTCGATAACCCGACCGGCGACACCCTCGAGCCCGGTCCGGTCACCGTCTACGGCGATGGCAAGTTCATCGGCGAGGGCATCACCGAGCCGGTGCCGCCGCACGCCCCCGCGGTGGTGCCGTTCGCGCTCGACAAGCAGATCGTCGTCGAGAAGACCGGTGCCGAGAACGATCAGATCGCGAAGCTCGTCACCGTGCAGCGCGGCATCCTCACCGCCGAGGTCCAGCATCGCCGCGAGACCAGGTTCTCGGTGACCAGCCGGCTCGCGGCCCCGACCACGGTCTATCTGCGCCACCGCCTCGAAAGCGGCTGGTCGCTGATCGATCACCCCGAGCGCTACACCAAGGTCGGCGACTCGCACCTGTTCGAGATCCAGCTCGCGGCCGGCGAGACCAGGCAGGTGATGATCGCGGAGGCGACACCGGTCGAGCGAACGTTCGATCTGTCCACCGACTCGGCGCTCGGCATGATGAAGGTCTACATCGACGACCCGAAGGCCTCGCCCGTCCTGCGGCGTCAGGTCCAGGCGCTGCTCGCCACCCACAAGGGCTCGGCGGATCTCCAGGATCACATCCGCACGCTGCGCGATCAGCTCGTCGAGTACCGGTCGCGCTCGGGCGAGCTACACGCACAGCTGGTCACCCTCAAGGCGGTTCGCACGGGCGGCGACCTGATGATGACGCTCAAGACCAAGCTGGCGGAGATGTCGGACCGCACGCAGAAGGCGACGATCGCGCTGGTCGAGGCGCAGGAAAAGCTGATGCTGCAACGCGTGAAGTTCCAGAACCAGCTGGCAGAGCTCAAGCTCACGGACGTCACCAAGGAGGTGTCGACGAAGTAGCGTCGATGACGGGGCTATCCCGGGGCGCCCCACACGAAAGGCGGGCGGCGGTCGATCCATGTTGTCGAGTGAAGAAACGGATCCTGTTCGTCGATGACGACCCCAACGTGCTCGTCGGGTTGCGGAACCTGATGAGCCGGGAGCGCGAGCGCTGGGAGACGGTGTTCGTCGAAGGCGGCCGCGAGGCCCTCGCCGAGCTGGCGACACGCCCCTTCGACATCGTGGTCTCCGACATGCGGATGCCCGGCATGGATGGCGTCGAGCTCCTCGAGCAGGTCCGCGACCGCTGGCCGGCGACCCTCCGGATCATGCTGTCGGGCTCCGCCCATCGCGAGGAGATCGAGCGGGCGACCTCCGCCGTCGACGAGCTGCTCAGCAAGCCGTGCAGCAGCGCGACTCTCAAGGCGACGTTCGAACGGATGCTTCAGCGCGCAGCTGCCTGATCGGGTCAACCCGCCGCTGCGGCGTGGCCACGTCAACCCGCCACGGCGTGGCGTGGTATAGCGCCGGCATGCCCGAACAATCTGTACAGCGGTTCGATGCAGTCGTGATCGGTGCCGGTCCTGGTGGCTATCCAGCGGCCATTCGCCTCGGCCAGCTCAAGGTCAAGACGTGCGTGATCGAGCGCGAGTACATGGGAGGCGTCTGCCTCAACGTCGGCTGTATCCCGTCGAAGGCCGTCATCCACGCGGCCAAGATGTACGAGAAGCTCGGCCACACCGAGGACATCGGCATCCAGATCCAGGGCAAGCCGACCCTCGACATGAAGAAGCTGCAGACCTGGAAGGGCGGCGTGGTCAACAAGCTGACCGGCGGCGTCCGCACGCTGCTCAAGGGTAACGGCGTCGAGATCGTCGAGGGCACCGCGAAGCTGGCCAAGCGAAACAACGACGGTCATGTCATCGAGGTCGAGACGAAGTCCGGCAAGCAGACCATCATCGCCAAGAACATCGTGCTCGCGACCGGCTCGCGGCCGATGGAGATCCCCGGCTTCAAGCTCGACGGCAATTCTGGCGCAAGCTCGGCCAAGTCCCGCTTGATCGACTCCACAGGAGCGCTCGCCCTCGATGCCGTGCCCGGCCGCATGGTCGTGATCGGCGGTGGCTACATCGGCCTCGAGCTCGGCATGGTCTACGCGAAGTTCGGGACCAAGGTCACCGTCGTCGAGGCCACGCCGAACCTGCTCGGCGGCATGGACAAGGACTGTGTCGCGGTCGTCCAGCGCAAGCTCAAGAAGATGGGCGTCGAGGTCATGCTGTCGACCAAGGCGAAGTCGTGGGAGGACAAGGGCGATCGCGCCGTCCTCACCGTCGAGCTCGCCGATGGCAAGACCGCGCAGATCGACACCGACAAGATCCTGATGTCGATCGGCCGCCGCCCCAACAGCGAGAACCTCGGGCTCGATGTCGCCGGAGTCACCGTCGACAAGCGGGGCTTCGTCATCGCGGATGATCAGCTGAAGACCAACGTCCCCGGCATCTACGCGATCGGTGATCTGATCGGCGGCATGATGCTCGCGCACAAGGCGACCAAGGAGGGCGAGGTCGTCGCCGAGATCATCGCCGGCCACAAGGCGGCGTTCGATGTCCGCACCATCCCGGCGGTCGTGTTCACCGATCCGGAGATCGCGTCGACCGGCCTCACCGAGGACGAAGCCAAGGCCAAGGGCCACACGGAGCTCAAGGTCGGCAAGTTCCCGTTCGCGGCGCTCGGTCGCGCGCTGTCGGTCAATGACACGGAAGGCTTCGTGAAGGTGATCGCGGACGCCAAGACCGGCGAGCTGCTCGGCGTGCACATCGTGGCCAACGGCGCGAGCGATCTGATCTCGGAAGCCGCGCTGGCGATCGAGATGGGTGCGGTGGCCGATGATCTGCGGCTGACGATCCACCCACACCCGACGCTGTCGGAAGCGGTGATGGAAGCGGCGGCGGTGGCGCTCGGTGAAGCGATCCACGTGATCAATCGGTAGCGACGCTGACGCTGGACGCATGAGCTGACGCCTTGGCTGATGCTTTGGCTGTCGCTTTGGCTGTCGCTTTGGCTGATGCTTTGGCTCGTTTGGCTGTCGCTTGGCTGACGCTTTGGCTGACGGTTTGGCTGACGTAACGCTTTTCCTCGTCGCTAACCAACATCGCGCACGAATAGGGCGTGGTCAGAGGGTCGCCAAGCCGCCGAGGTCCGCCAAGGTTCGCCAAGATTGGCTTACGCAGAGTCCGGCGATCCACGGCCGCTGTACTGAACGCGCAAGTCCGGTCGACCGCGCGCCGTCGACCGGAAACGTCCCGATCACGCCGGCCCTCGGTCGACGGATCACCGTCGACCGAGCTCGCGCGGTCTCCAGAGCGGCCCTGGCGATCGACGAATTCTGCCGAAACAGAGCCTGGTCTGGCTCCGATTCCGTGGACTCCACTGAGGAGGATCTATGGGATCGAACAAGAAGCCGAAGGCGACGCAGTACACACGCGGGTTCACGCTACGAGCCGTGAGACTGTGCGACGAATCGAAGCGCCCCATCACGGAGGTTGCTCGAGACCTAGGCGTCGACTATGCGACGCTCTATGGCTGGATGAAGAAAACTGGCAAAACGAAACAACGGCAAGCCGTGTTTCCCAAGCTCGTGCAGGGTCCGATGGCTCAGACACCCGAGGCCATGCAGGCGGAGATCGATCGACTTCAGCGCGAACTGGAAGAGACGAAGAAGCAGTTGGAGTTCGCAAAAAAGCGGCGGCGTTCTTCGCGCAGCAAAGCAAGTGAAGTTCGACTTCATTGCCGCGGAGAACGCCCTCCAACAGTTCGAAGTGAGCTTCATGTGCCGCGAGCTCGAGGTTTCGAAGAGCGGCTTCTACGCGTACCTCAAACGCGGCATCGGCGACCGCGAGCGTGAGGACCTCGCTCTCGTTCCTCTCATCCACGCGGAGTTCAAAAGGCACAAGCGCGGATGTGGAAGCCGCATGGTCAGAGGGGCGCTGCGCGTGAAGGGAATTGCCGTGGGACGAAAGC
>JAEYYY010000299.1 GCA_023430775.1 Pseudomonadota bacterium | reverse complement strand
GACCCAGACCACGTACGGGCTGTCGCGCGACGACGCCGGCCGGTTCCTGCCGAGTTACGTCGACGGCGGCGTGCTGCCGGTCGATCCGTTCACCGTGCTCGACCCCGACGGGGTGGGGGCGCTGATCGAGCTCGGCGTCCGCGGCGGCCGTAGCGTCAAGCCGGGTTTGAAGGTAGGCATCTGCGGCGAGCACGGCGGCGAACCGAGCTCGGTCGAGCTGTGTCACCGCATGGGATTCGATTACGTGTCGTGCTCTCCGTTCCGCGTGCCGATCGCGCGGGTCGCGGCGGCGCGCGCGGCGCTGCAAGCCGGCGGAAGTACTAGGAAGTGACGAGGATCATGCAGGCAACCAAGGGACCGGACTTCCGGTCGAAGCATTCGCCAATGAGGCTCTTCGCTTGTCTTTTACTCGCCGGTTGCACGGCCTCCGCCGAGGAAGTCAGGCCGCCCGTCGACGAGATCTTCTTCCCGACGGGCCTCGCGATCGCTCCCGACGAGTCGGTGCTGTTCCTCGCCAATGCCAACAGCGAGCTGCGCTACGACTCCGGCTCGATCTCGGTCATCGACCTGTCGCTCGTCGATTCGATCGTCAGCGACTGGCTCACCAACCTGACGGTGCCCACCGGCTGCGCGCCGGATGCCGATCACATCGAGAGCCTGATCTGCGATACCCGCAGCGAGAACGACGCGCCGGTGTTCATCGCCCAGCAAGCCGGCGTCCGCGTCGGCAACTTCGCCACCGACCTGGCGGTGCAGGATCTCGACGGCGGCCGGCTGCGCCTGATCGTGCCCACCCGCGGTGATCCGTCGATCGCGTGGGCCGACTGGGATGGCACCAGCCTGTCGTGCAGCGGCTCCGAAGGGTTCGCGCTGTGCGACGACGATCACCGGCTGTCGTTCGCGATCACCAACCCCGAGCTCGGCATCCCCGAGGAGCCGTTCGGCGTGTTCGCCGATTCGGGCGGCGAGTTCGCGATGGTCACTCACCTCACCACCGGCGCGATCACGCTGATCGATTCGCCGAAGAACGGCAACGCGGTGATCACCGACATCACCGCGAACGTGTTCCTCCCCGACCAGAACGGCCTGCGTGGCGCGACCGGCGTGGCGGGTCGGTCGCCGTCCACCGCGGGCGATATCGTCTACGTCGCCAGCCGCACCGAGGATCGGATCCAGACGTTCACCGTCGGCCGGCCGCCCAACGGCGCGTCGCCGTACATGCTGACGGGCGACTACTTCTTCCTCGACTTCGTCGGCGCCAACAACGGCAACTCGAGCGACACCCGCGGCATGGCGTTCTCGCCGACCGGCGACCAGCTCTACCTGGTCAACCGCCGCCCGCCGTCGCTGCAGATCTTCGATACCTCGCTCGACGCCACCGGCGTTCCGTCCAACACGCCGCTCGGCACCACCGATATCTGCCGGCAGGGCTCGACGGTGGCGGTCTCCGATAGCGGCGATGGCGAGCGCGCGTACGTCACCTGCTTCCAGGACGGTCAGGTCTACGTCGTCGATCCGCGGGCGCAGGTGATGGTCGAGGACATCGTCCTCGTCGGTCGCGGCCCGTACTCGATCGTCGCCGCCCCGACGCGCAAGAAGGTGTTCGTCACCAACTTCCTCGAGGACACCATCGCGGTGATCGACACCACGCCCAACTCGCCGACGCGCAACCGCGTCGTGCTGCGCATCGGCATCCCGAGGAACCTGCGATGAAGAAGCTGTTCGTTCTCTGCTCGGTGCTCGCGGCGATGTCGTGTGGCGAGACCACGTCGACGCCGCCGAACCAGCTCAACCTCGACGGTCCCACCGACATGACGTTTGCCTGCGTCGGCGGGCTCCGCATCATCCCCGACGATCGCGCCGATCAGACGATGGGCGATCCGGCCGACGAGATCATCTTCAGCGCGATGCCGACCACGGCATGCGAGATCCGGTCGGGCGATCATCCACCGAACACGCCGGTGCCGGTACCGCCGGGGCAAGACGACCTGACGGGCCTCGGTGGCCTGCCGATCGGCCAGTCGTTCTGGCACGCCTTCATCCTCCAGTCGGGGCCGGGCACCGTCGCGATCGCGCAGTTCCCCACCAAGCCGTCGACCGCGTTCCAGGGCGAGGTCCAGGTGCTCGACGCCGATCCGCTGACGCCCGGCAAGAACTCGATCTCGGTCGGCGAGGATCCCGTGGCGATCGCCACCGACACGACCGGCTGCAAGGTGGTCACCGCGAACGCGGGCTCGTGCGACCTGTCGGTGCTCGACGTCGCCACCGCGGTCGACTTCGATCCGACCACGCCGATCGATGTCCGGCGCGTCGATGTCACCACGCCGAACGGCACGCCGATCCGCGCCAAGCCCGCCGCGATGGTGGCCGAGCCGCCGAGTGACGTGATCGGAAAGAAGTGCACCGGCACGGCCGAGGGCCTGATCTACGTCGCGTATCCGAGCTGCCACCTGGTGGCCGCCATCGACGCGAGCACCGGCGTGCTCTCCGGTGGCGTGCTGTTCGAAGGTGCGGGCCCGCGCGTGCTCGATGCCGCCGAGCTCGACACGGTCGGTGCGAGCTGCATCGACGAGTGCAGCGGTGGAGGCACGCCCACCGCGGGCGTCCGGCCGATCACGCTCGATCTCGAGAAGGATCCGCGCACCGCCGAGCGGCGGATGGTGATCGGTGCCGACAACAGCTCGCTGATCACGGTCGTCGAGCTGTCGGAGACCGACTCGTCCCCCGAGTCACTGTTCCAGGTCCCGCTCGAGGATCCGGACGGCGATCTCGGTCTCACCAAGGTCGTGCTGTCGCCCCAGATCGGTATGGGCGGCGAGATCAACATGATCAACGACGAGATCGCGGCGGGTGGTCAGTTCCAGTTCGTCTACGCGATCGCCACCGACGACACCGTCCGCGTGGCCGACATCCTCGACATCCGCACCGAGTGCGATACCCAGGTCGATTCGCGCTACCTGCGCACGTTCAACAGCGTCCGCGAGCTGTCGTGCCTGGCGGTCGGTGGGGCGAACACGCCGCCGCGTCGCGCCGGTGCCCGCGGCCCGGGCATCCAGCTGATCGGTGATGCGTTGCCGATCTCGGTCGACATCATCAAGTCCGAGGCGCTCTCCACCGATTCGAAGGGCCCCGGTGACCCGGGCCGGCTGGTCGGTTACTTCGCGATCATCGGCGCGTCGAACGGCAACATCCTCGTGGTCAACATCGACGACGACGATCGCCGCGATCTGTTCTCGTCGCAGGCGCCGCTGCTGACGCCGATGGTGCTCCAGGTGGCGCACCAGCTGCGCGATGCCGTCCCCGGCCGCAGCGAGCTCGCCACCACCGAGGTCGATACCGACGGCGACAGCGGTACGCCGCCCGAGGTGCTGCCGCTGTGCGACATCAACGGCCTCGAGGACGTCACCGGAGTGGTCGTCGGCGGCCCGCGCACCACCACGCCGCCCGCGCGCAACATCCCGCTCGGCTCGTTCGCGCCCGAGAAGGCGTTCCAGCTGCCCGGCTTCCGCCAGGTGCAGTGCACCGGCTTCGACGAGACCAAGGCGGTCGCCGACCTCCAGTTCGTCGCGCCCGAGGCGATCCGCGACTTCGTGTACCCCGACTGGCTGGGGCTCCGCGGCGAGGAGGCGTGGTCGCTGATCTACGAAGGCCCGCTGTCGCTCGACAAGATCAACACCTCGGTCGACGGGCCGGCGATCCGCGAGAGCGAGATGCGGATCGACGGCTCGGGCCTGCACCTGATCGATGGCTCCAAGCCGTTCTGCAACGCCGGCGTCGAGCGGTTCGACATCATGCAGATGCGCGGCTGCGATCCGCAGTTCGCCAACGCCGATTGCCCCACCGGCTATCGCTGCTTCGTGCACCCGAACAGCCAGCTGCAAGGCATCGGGGCGTGCTTGCTCGACGACGAGGCCGACCGCCTCGCCGACGCGTGCAAGGACTTCCTGACCTCGCTGCGGCGCTACACCGTCGGTGCCACCAAGAGCGGAGAGCTCCAGTTGCTGCCGCGCCGCCACACGCTGCGCACCACGCCGCTCGAGGGCTGCACCGACGACGCGCAGTGCGAGGCGCTCGCCGATTACGCGCTCACCCAGAGCGTGTCGCAGCACCCGATGCTCGACACCACCGAGCCCGATTCCCACACCTGGACGTGCCAGGCGGATCCGCTGCGCGCCCCGGTGGCGACCGGCAAGCGCTGCCAGCTGCGCTGCGACTCGAACGTCGACTGCATCACCGGCACCGTCTGCCAGGGCGGCACCGGCGACGACACCAAGGCCGGCTTCTGCATGGAGGGCGTGCTGCCTCCGCAGGCGTGCATCAACGCGCCGCAACGCTACGAGCTGCGCGCCGGCGAGGCGTTCTCCGTGATCGGCGAGCGCACCGGCTTCGAGCACGCGACGATCGCCGATGCGAACGGCCAGTGCGTGCGCGATCCGGACGCCAACCCGTACCTGGTGGGCCGGATCCCGCTGGCGCCGCCGGCGTGCGATCCGCCGGGCCCGGATATCGATCCGCTGAGCGGCCGCCGCACCGACGGCACGTTCGAGCCCAACCCGTGCTCGCTCACCGTCGAGACCGTCGACGTGGTGCCGCAATACAAGGAGGGCACGTGCGAGCTCGAGGCCGAGCCGACCCAGCTGGTGCCGCGCCAGGCGCCCGCGATCCGGTTCCGCAATCGCGGCATGAACCTGACGCTGGTCGACCCGACGTATCCGGGCGACGAGGCCTGCATCCTCGATCGCAAGGGCAACGGCCTCGGCAACATCCCCCAGGTATTCACCAACTATCAGATGTCGTTCCGCCAGACGGCCGGCTTCGTCCAGCAGGGCGTCAACGTCGGCGCGACGATGCCGGTGCGCGTGGTGCGCGGTCCGACGCAGAGCATCTGGGTCGTCGATCAGGGCGACTTCCTGTCGACCTCGATCTCGCTGCCGTCGACCCGCGGCAAGGTGTTCCGGATCGAGCCGAACCCGCTGTCGAACATCAGCGTCCTCCAGTAGCGCTGACGATTTCTTGCCCCGGCGCCGGCGGTTGCAGAGGCTGGCGTCATGGGTCACAACGATCACGGCCGGGGCGCCGAGCTATATAAGGACAAGGTCGAGGTCAGCCTCGACGGCCGCCAGATCTTCTATCTGTTCTTCGGCGGTGCGGTGCTGGTGGGCCTGGTGTTCGTGCTCGGTGTGATGGTCGGGCGGCGCGTCGAGTCGCGCAGCCACGTCGACGGGCTGTCGCGGATGGATCCGTCGCGCGGCGCCAGCGATCCGCTCGCGGCGCTCGATGGCCTCGAGAGCCGCAAGCTGACGTTCCAGGAGGCGCTCACCAAGGGTGAGCCGAAGACGGAGGTCGAGCACCAGATCGACGAGCTGGCGAAGAAGCCGGTCGAGGCGGCGAAGCCCGAGGCGGTGAAGCCGGTCAAGGCGGCGCCGGTCGAGCCGAAGGCCGACAAGAAGGATCAGAAGAAGGACGACAAGAAGAAGGCCGCCGACAAGCCGGGCGAGCCGGTGACCAAGCCCGATCAGCTCTCGATGAAGGAGTCGAAGCCGGAGCCGAAGGCCGAGAAGAAGCCGGAGAAGAAGCCCGAGAAGAAGCCGGCGCCGCTCGACGAGCGCGTCAACGCGGACGTCATCACGGCGCTCGACAAGCCGATCGAGAAGCCCGTCGAGAACAAGGGGAAGTTCACGCTCCAGCTGTCGTCGTTCCAGGATCGTCACGAGGCCGACGTGTTTCTGTCGGCGGTCAAGGCCGCGGGGTACTCGGCCTACGTCACCGAGGCCGAGGTCAGCGGCAAGGGAACGTTCTACCGTGTGCGGATGGGTAAGTACGCGTCGCTCGAAGCCGCCAACGATGCCAAGGTCGACGTCGAGAAGGCGATCAAGAAGTCGGCGTCCGTGATGCGGCTGTGAGCGGCGAACGAGCTCGAGCTGATGTTCGACTGACGCTACCCGGCGTCGTACGCGGGTAGCTCGGTCACCCAGCGCGGCGAGGCATCGTCGACGACGATCACCGCGCTGGCATCCCGCGGCCACGGCGTGGGACGCAGGGCAGGGGCGACGTGCGCGAGCGCGACGGCATCGTGAAGCCGCGCCTCGAGCAAGCCACCGGCGACATCACCCTCGATCACGGCGATCCGGCCGACCTGGGTGATCAGCGCCGCCTCGATCGCGGCGTCGGTGCGGCCACGACGAACCAGCTTGAACGCGCCGTGGCGCGAGCTCGCAGGCGCGGCGCCCGCGAGCCGGACCGCGTGCGGCGCGGCACCGTCGAGCAGGTTGGCGACCACGTGGCGCAGCCGGACCCGGCCGTCGGGGAGGCGGCGGATCAGGGCGAGCTGCGCGAGCTCGCCCTGGCCGAGGGGCTCGGTCCAGTCGTCGATGGTCTCGGCGAGCCGCGCGATCGAGGCGGTCTCGCCGATCAGGTAGAGCGCGTAGAGCGCGGTGAGCGCACGCTGCGCCGTCCCGCCGAGGCCGAGCCGGGCGGCGAGCTGGGTGAGCTCGCAGTCCCCGAGCCCGAGCCCGGCGGACTCTCCGCGGACGATCGCGCGCGCCGCCTCGACGAGGTTCGGTCGCCACGCAGCGACCGGCGGGGGGGCGGGCGCGCGGAGCGATGACGCGGGTGGTGCGGCCGGCGGCAGCGTGACCGGTGTACTCGGCGCCGGGTGCGTGACCTCGAGGGAGACGCGCCACGCCTCGCCGGCCGGCGACACGCCGAGCAGCGTCACCGCATCGCCGGTGCCGTGGATCGCGAGCGCGGTGCCCGGCACGTACGGCGAATCGATCATGGTGAGCGAGTGGGCGAAGCAGTTGATGCGAACCAGGCCACGCGGCGTCACCAGCACGACGATGCCCGACGCGGGATGACCGATCGCGCGCTCGACCTTGGAGCCGGCCTGATGGCGAAACGGCCGGCCGTCGGAGAGGCGGTAGACATACACCTCGTCGCTGCCGGGCCGGGTGACGAACAGATGGCCGAGCGCGCTACCGACCACGCGCGGCGGCGGTGGCAGCTGGAGCTGCATGCGGATCAGCGGGCGCGCCGACACCGCATCCCAGACCTCGAGCTTCTTGGCCAACCCGAACACGATCTGGTGCTTGTCCATGCCGGCGACGAAATCGGCGATGCCCGGCTCGCACCCCTGCGCGGCGAGCGCGCGCGACGCGACGCGCACGATCACGTGGTGCGGGCCGGTGCCGCCGAGGACGATGCGCGAGCCGGTGAGCGCGCGGATGTGATACGCGGCCTCGAGCTCGATCGCGGCGACCGGCTCGAGCTCGGGCAGCGACAGCAGGAGCACGCGCGGGGAGGGCGTGCGCTCGACGACGATCACGCCACCCGGCATCACGATCGCGAGATCGACATCCTCGCTGGCGAGCTCGATGCTCGCCGCGGGCGGCGGATCCTCGGTGGCGGGTCGATCGACGACAGAGAGCGAGCGGCCGATCCGGATCGCGGCCCACTGGCCATCGGCCGACGTGACGATTGCACGACTGGAGTCGCGGGGGTCAGGCGCGCGACTGGAGTCGGTCACTTCCCGCCGAATCCGCGGATGATCTTGACCAGCCCGTCGAGGACCTCGGGCTTGTCCTTCAGAGACGGGTTATCGGGCATCGCCATGCTCTTGCCGACGCCCTTGCCGCCGAGCAGGATGATCTTCTTGATGTCGTCGTCGGTGATGCTCGCCTGCCACTTCGGATCGGTGTAGTCGCGCGGCTTGACGGACAGTGCGCCGGCCGACACGCCATCGCCCTTGCCGCCGATGCCGTGGCACATCGCGCACTGGTTCTTGTAGAGGGTCGCCGCGTCGGGACCGGAGGCCATCCGCGGTTGTTCTGGCATGCCGCCGCCATGCGACGGCCCCGACTCCTGCGTCAGCAACGAGTTCGACGACGGCGGAGGTGGCTTGTCACCCTTACCGCACGCGACCACCAGCAGGGCCAGGAGCAAACTGCGCATGTAGAAGCGCTACCGTGCGACCGGCCGCAAATCAACTCACTCGTACGGTTGCTTGCGCGTCCACGTGCGAGTCACGCCGGCACCGTCGATCCTGACCTCGACCTCGTAGAGGCTGCTCTCGCCGTCGCAGTCGAGATCGCCGACGGCGCGGATCACCGCGGAGCGGCCGCTCGGATCGGGCTGGTAGGTGTACGTGTAGCGGAAGTCGCCGTCGATCGAGAACTGCAGCGCCTGCCAGCCCGGTGACGCGAACGTGGTGGGATCGGGCTCGCAGGTGCCACCGACCTCGCAGCAGGTGGGCAGCGGCGTCGGCCCGGCGGCGGTGCCGGGCACGTGACCGGTGGCGCCGATCGACGCCTCGACGCGATCGGCGAGGTACTCGAGCAGCTGATCGGCTTCCTTCGCACGCTGCTTCGCCGTGCAGCCGCGCTTCGCGGCCGGACAGGTCGCGATCGAGCACAGCCCGATCAGCAGGAGGACGTACCGGAACCGGCGCCACATGGCGGCTGGACCCTACCCCAAACGCTGCGCGAAGTGCTCGATGATCTTCGCGGTGGTCCGCGGGGCCTCGAGCTGCGGCGCGTGGCCGACACCGCGCATCACCACCAGCTCGCTGCGCGGCAGGTGCGCGACCAGATCCTCGGCGACGCTCTTGCTGATGATCCGGTCCTGCTCGCCGTGGATGATCAGCGTCTGCTGATCGATCGCTCGCAGATCGCTCGGCACGCCGCGCTCGCCGGCGTTCTGGATGAAGCCGCGGAACAGCTTGTGAAGCTGATCGGCGCGGTAGGCGCGCTGGGTGATCACGTAGCGGATCACCGCCTTGCCCACCGGCGGTGGTCGCTCGAGGACGAGGTCCATGAAGCGCTCGATGTCCTCGGGGCGCGGGATCAGCGGGTTCTCGCCGTCGGCCCAGCTGCGCGCACCGCCGTCGTGGACGTCGCGACCCACGGAGGCGACCAGCACGAGCCCGGCGATCCGATCGGGCCACGACGCCGCGAGCCGCAGCGCGACGCC
>JAEYYY010000284.1 GCA_023430775.1 Pseudomonadota bacterium | reverse complement strand
CTACGCGATCGATGACATCCGCGGTGCGCTCGGTGGCGACCTGTCCGTCGAGGCGTGGGCCTCGCAGGAGCGGCCGATGCTCGGCACCGGCGAGCTGCGCGCGTTCGGCGATCGCCCGAAGGCCGAGCACGTCATCATGCTCCGCAAGGGCTGACCCGATAGTTCCGGCCAGGTCTCGTGACTTCGGGATGACAGCGGTCGACACCTCACCTTCGTCAGCTCGGGTGAGGGGTTTCGACGTGGATTCTCGACGGCAACGGGTGTACGACCGCCGGCGATGAGGAACCTGCCAGCCGTCCTATTCCTCGCGTTCGCCGCCTGTGGTGGTGGAGGCGAAGAGACTCCGCAGCCCGTCGATTCGCAGCCGCCCGACACCACGCTGCTCGATCCTGACGGGCCGTTGCCGCCGGACTCGCAGGTTCTCGACATGTCGTGTGCCGCCAATCAGACGGCTCCGACGACGGCAACGCCGACGGTCACAGCGTCCGGCGCTGCAAACCAACTCGACATCCAGGGCATCTCGCCTGATCTTCAGCCGCTTCCGCAGGCGGACATCAACGTCTGCGTCGGCGATTGCCAGGGGAACAGCAACCTCGACAGCACGACGAGCGCGATGGCTCCCTGCGGTCAAGCGGGTTGTGACTTCACCACCGCCGCGATCGACACCCCGAATGATGAGCCACTTGACGCTTATCTCAAGGTCGGTAAGACCGGGCTCGTTACCAGCAACATCTTCCCGTCGGAACCCATTCGCGCCGACCTCGCGAATGTTCCCGCGCTCGCGATGACGACGAATGCGTTCTCGACGCTAGGAGCACTCGCCGGCGGTCAAACTCCTGGCAACGGCGCGCTGATCGTGATCGTCACGGACTGTGGGCTGCAGCCTGTCGCCGGTGCGACGCTGACAGTTACCCAGGGCGGTACTCCTGTCGGCAACACACCGGTCGATGTCGGTCAGTTCGTCACGGAGCTCTCCGGCACGTTCCTCGTGTTCAATGTGCCGCCCGGAGCCACGACTGTTGACGCGACCGCGAACGGCAGCGACTTCCGTGCCCACGACGTGGAAGTGTTCGCCGATCAGGTGAGTGCCACGCAGGTCACGCCGGGCTTCGCCGCGCCCTAAGCGCTATCGCGTAGGGAGCATGCCGTTAGGTTGAAACGGCGGCGAGATCGCCATCGGAGTCAGCGTCGGTTCAATTCCGGCGGGCGTGAAGACTTGAATGAACCCCGCGCTTCCACCTCCACCACCTGGAAATGCGTTGGCGTTGGTTGGGGCTCCGCCCTTGGTCGGCGTAGACGTGGCAAATCCTCCATTGCCGCCGACACCTTCACCGTCTTGGGCTGGGCCACCTGTTGCACCAAAGGTTGCTGCTCGCGTTCCGTCGTCACCTGCAATGCCCTGATCATCGGAGACGCGTAGCCCGGCTCCATCTGTAACGCAGCCCGCAATGCAGGTTTCCTCCATCACGACGCTGCCATCGTCGTCGCACCTGAAAAGGCTTCCTTCGGAACAAGCAAGCGACCCAGCCGAGCAGCTCTGACAACCGCCTTGTCCGCAACCGAATGGACACGGCACGAGATCAAAATCATCTCCCGTCGCGTTGCACGGCGCTTCCTTCGGCTCGCCGCAGATCCAGAGGCCGTTGATCGTGGCTTCCTCGACGCACGGCTTCGCTTCCGCCGTCGAGGTGAGCAAGGCCATCACCAGCAGCGCGCGCACGCGTCCAGCTTAACGTGACGAATCGCCGGCGCCAGCGGGAAGCTCGGCGCGCTTCTTGAGCTGCCACATGTAGTGGTACGGGTTCTCGCGGATGAAGCCCTTCGAGACGACGTCGAGGACGGTCTTGATGCGCTTGGTGATCTTGCCGGCGGTGATCGGATAGCCGAGCTCCCAGTGGTGCTCGGGGATCGGCTTGTGGCGCCACGGCAGCATGAACTTGTGGCCGAGCGTCAGGTGATGGCCACCCCACCAGAACGACCAGCGGACGCGCAGGCCGCGGTAGGGCAGCGAGATGAAGACGTGCTGGTTGGAGCGCTGCGCGAGGTTGCGCAGGCAAAGCTCGAACTGGTCGAGCGGCAGGTGCTCGAGGACCTGGAAGGCGCAGACGGCGTCGAACGTCAGGCCGGCGGGGAGGGTCTCGTCGAGCTTGGTGATGTCGGCGA
Source organism: Pseudomonadota bacterium (assembly GCA_023430775.1). Taxonomy (GTDB): domain Bacteria; phylum Myxococcota_A; class Polyangia; order Haliangiales; family Haliangiaceae; genus JABFXX01. The sequence goes on along the minus strand of JAEYYY010000284.1, from coordinate 3,154 downwards.
CGTAATCGACCCCGCGCGAGGCGTCGATGTCGAGCGTCTTGACGTCGACGCCGGCATGTTCGAGGTAACGCCGGCAAACCCCGGAGCCCGGCCCGATCTCGAGGACGGTCCGGGGACGGACGGCGAGGATCGCGCGCAGCTGGTGCCAGTACGACATCCAGCGCTCGGCGTCGTCATAGCGTTCGAAGTCGTAATGCTCTGGCGCGACCTGCACCTCGCGCATGACGCGCACGCTAGCATATCGCCGTGGCAGAAGGCCCTTCGCTCGGTACCCAGGTCAACCGTGGGGTCGCCTGGGCTGCCGTCGCGCAGGCCGTGATCGCGGTCAGCGATGCGGTCTCGCAGGTCGTGGTGATCGCGCTGCTCATCACCACCGAAGACCTCGGCGTCGCGCAGGCCGCGATGGCCTACTACGTGCTTCTCGATTACGCCGCCGACTTCGGCGTGACCAGCGCGATCATCCAGAAGGAGGATCTGACCGAAGAGCGCATCTCGACGGTGTTCTGGTTCAACGTGATCGTCTCGGGCAGTCTGTTCGGACTGCTGTGGATCATAGGACCGGTCTACGGCTGGATCCTCGGCAACGCGACGATCGGCTGGTTGCTGGTGGCATACGGCGGCAAGCTGCTGTTCCAGAACGTCTACGCGATCCCGTTCGCGCTGCTCCGCAAGGAGCTCAAGTTCGGCGACATCGCGAAGGCGCGGATGGCGGCCCACCTGCTCGAGAGCGTCGCGCGGATCGTGTTCGCTGCGCTCGGCGCGACGATCTGGTGCTGGGTGCTCGCCGCGCTGGTCCGCTCGACGAGCTTCGGCATCATCATCCAGGCGCGCCACCCCTTCATCCCGAAGCTGGTGTTCAAGCCGCGCGAGATCATCCCGCACATCAAGTTCGGCCTGCGCTCCGCGACCAGTCAGATCCTCTATCAGTTCTATACAAACATCGACTACTCGGTCGTGACGTACGCGTTCGGCGAGCGCGCCAACGGCATCTACTCGCTCGCCTACCTGATCGTGCTCGAGCCGGTGAAGACGATCGCGAACGTGGTGATCGACGTCGCGTTCCCCGCGTTCGCGCGCATGCAACACGACCGCCCCGCGCTGATCAAGCAGTTCATCTCGTTCACCCGGCTCAACCTGATCGTGGTGCTGCCCTACGTGGTGATCGTGATGCTGATCATCCCCGAGGCACTTCACCTGTTCCTGTCGCACAGCAAGTGGACCTACGACGAGATCGAGCTGTGCGCGACCGCGGCTCGCGTGCTCTGCCTCGTCGGCGTGCTGCGCGCGGTCGGCTTCATCGGCCCGCCGCTGCTCGACGGTATCGGCCGGCCCGATCTGACGCTTCGCTACATGGTCAGCGCGACGATCGTCGTGCCGTCGATGTTCCTGCTCGGCGCGTTCTTCATCGGTCCGCACTTCGCGGTCGAGTCGGAGACCCGCGGGTTGCTGTCGGTCGCCATGGCGTGGGCGATCGGCTATCCGCTCGCGTTCGCGGTGCTCGGCTGGATCGTCGTGCGAACGATCGACCTACCGCTCGGCGAGTACTTCAAGGCAAGCTGGGGAATGATCGGGTGTTGCGCGGCGGGTGCCGCCGTCGGCATCGGTGTGTCGATCGCGCTCGCCGGGATGTCGGAGGCGGTGCGGCTGTTCGCGATCGGCGGCTCGGCGCTCGTCGTCATGATCTTCCTGCTGGTGACGTGGCAGAAGATCACGCCCAAATCGATCAAGGCAGCCGTCAAGGGCTGACGCTACAATCGGCCCCGATGCGGCTGACCAACCTCCGAGCCCAGATGTTGATCGCGATCGGGCTCCCCGCGTGCTGGACCGGCTCCACGCCCGCACCACAACCGCCGCCACCACCATCGCCGCCGAAGGTGCACGTCGGCTTCGAGGCGATGGCGTGCCCGCGCGATACCATTCCCGAGTCGGTGTGCGGCGAGCGTCGCGACACCGCTCGCACGTGTGGTTCGCGTGGTTCGAACCTCAGCAGCATCGAGGAGTTCAAGCTCCACCTCACCGAGGAAGCTGCCGAGAACCCCGAGATCGCCTATCGCGACTTCCTGTTCGATCGCGACGAGACGCGCCGGTTCCGCGCCGATCACGACGACCCCGCGACGCGCTCGAGCTTCTGCTGCTACTCGCATTGCACCGCGATGACGGTCGGCACCGCCGATCCGGTGCAGCTCACCGCCGGTCGCACGCTCGACACCCGTTGCATCCCCGCACCGCCGAATGGCACCAGCCGCCCGGCGAAGGGGGATCCCGCGTGTCCCGAGGGCGTCGCGTTCGATGGTGTGCTGCGGCCGTACGACTCCACCGAGGAAGGCGACTGTTGCTACACGATCCCGGTCCGGATGATCCAGATGCACTCGATCCCCGGTCGTGCGCTACGCGTCGATGGCGTGCCGCAGGTGGCGGAGGTCGCGGCGCGCGATGGCTGGTCGGCCGCGATCGCGCCATCACTCGATCTCGATCCCGAGGTTCGTGCTCGCCTCGCCCGCGCGTGGCTCGCGATCGCGCAGCTCGAGCACGCCTCGATCGCGGCCTTCGCCTCGCTCGCCTTGCGGCTGCTCTCCGCCGGTGCGCCGCCGGAGCTGATCGCGCGCGCCCACGAGGCGGCACTCGACGAGGTGCGCCACGCGCAGCTCGCGTTCGCGCTCGCCTCGGCCTACGCGGGTGAAACGTTCGGACCGGGACGGTTCGATGCAGCGACGCGCGCGGCGATCGATGGTGATCTGCGCTCGCTCGCCCTCGAGACGTTCGCGGATGGCTGCATCGGCGAGACCGCCGCCGCGTATCAGGCGGAGCTCGCCGCGACGGCGGCGCGCGATCCGGAGATCGCTTCCGCGCTCGCGCAGATCGCCGAGGACGAGGCTCGCCACGGCGCACTCGCGTGGTCGATCGTCGCCTGGTGCGTGCGCCAGGGCGCGGTCACCGTGGCCGAGCTCGCCGAGTTCGCCGCGACGGCGATCGAACCTGTCGCGCCGGCCAACGAGGATCTGATCGCGCATGGCGTGCTGGGTGATCGAGCAGCCGCAGACGCGCGCGAGGCCGTCCTTCACGAGATCGTGACACCCTGCCTGCGCGCGCTTGCCGCATAAGGCGAGCTCGAGTCAACGCTCGGACCGCGAGGCTCGGCCCTACATGAATGGGC
>JAEYYY010000230.1 GCA_023430775.1 Pseudomonadota bacterium | reverse complement strand
GTGGTGACGGGCTTGTCCTTCTCCTTGCCGCCACCCGCGACCATCACCGCGACGACGGTGCCGATGCCGACCACCGCGACGCCGCCGATGACGAGCGGCAGCTTCGACTTCTTCGGAGGATCCGACGGAGGTGTCGTCGACGCACCGGGCTCGGTGCCGACACCGACCGTCGGGCCGAACGCCGACACGCCACTATCGCGACCGACGCTCGGGCTCGAATCGCGCGCAGCTCCTGGGCTCGAGCCAGTCACCGGCACGCCGGCCGGCGGCGTGTTTCCCGGTGGCGGCGGCGTCAGCTTCGGTAGCGGCGTGTCGCGTCCCTCGGTGGCCATCACGCCGAGCGCGGTGCCGCCCGGGCTCGAGCCCGGCGCGACGTGACTCGGTGGCCCCGAATCGACGCGCGTCTTGTGCGGCGGCGGGATCGGCGAGCCGAGCGGGACGAGGCGTGCCGCGTTGAGCGCGATGCGCATCGCCTCGGCATCCTGCGGCCGCGTCATCGGCTGGTTGCTCATGCAGCGCTCGACCAGCGCGTAGACCTCCGGCTGCAAGCCCGGCCGCACCGACGCGAGCGGCACGACCTCGCTCTTGAGCACGCGCTGCAGCACCTCGGTCACCGTCGAGCCGCCGAACGCGGGCGCGCCGGCGAGCATCTCGTACAGGATCGCGCCCATCGCGTAGACGTCGCTCCATGGCCCGATCTCGCCGACGCCGGCGGCGATCTGTTCGGTCGCCATGTACGAGGCCGTGCCCATCAACGAGCCGGTGTGCGTCAGGTTCTTGTCCTGCGTGCGCACGCGAGCGATGCCGAAGTCGAGCAGCTTGGGCACCTCGCCGTCATCGGTATCGGCGACGTAGATGTTCTCGGGCTTGAGGTCGCGGTGAACGATGCCGACCTTGTGCGCCGCCGCGAGGCCCTTGAGCGCGCCCTCCATCACCATCTGCACGCGCGCGAGGTCCATGTAGCTCGGCGCCGGCAGGATCTCGTCGCGGAGCGCGTGGCCATCGAGCAGCTCCATGACGAGGTAGAGCGTGCCGTCGGGCTCGGCGTTGAAGTCGTAGACCTTGACGACGTGGCTGGTGCGCAGCGCCGCGACCGCCGCGGCCTCGCGCTTGAAGCGCTCGCGGATCTGCTCGGCGCCCGCGATCGCCGGGTTCATCACCTTGATCGCGACGCGCGAGCCTTTGATGTCGGGGTTCGTGGCCTTGTAGACGGCCCCCATGCCGCCGACGCCGAGCATGCCCTCGATCCGGTATTTGCCGATCTGCGCCGACTTGAGGAGGCTCGTGGCGTCCTTCGGGCACGCCTTCCAGTCGGCCGGATATTCCGAATGGCAAACAGGGCAGTACACGGCGCCATCCTACTCCACGGTGCCTGCGCGCGTGTACGATGCGTGACGTGCGAATGCTTCTGGTGGTGACCGCCTGCGTGATCTGCGCGGGTGGCCTTGCCAGAGCAGATGCTCGTCTGGATCGCGCACTCGCGGAGCAGAAGTGCATCGCGAAGGATCCGAGCTGCGACTGGCTCGCCACGCTGTCATCGCTCGAGCGCCAGAGCGCGACGCGCGCGATCACGAAGCGCGGTTACACCGTCGAGCCCGCGCCGTGGGGCAAGGTGATCGGCAAGATCCACGTCTACAACGAGGCGGTGTTCGCCGAGAAGTTCGGCCTGCTCGAGTTCTTCAATCACTTCCACGTCACGACCAAGGAGCGCGCGATCAAGGTCGAGGTCGTGATCGACGAGGGCGAGGTCTGGGATCAGGAGCGCGTCAACGAGACCGCACGCCGGCTGCGCGATCCACTGTGGACGAGCGTCGTCGTCGTCATCCCGGTGGTGTCGGCGGAGCCCGGCAAGGTCGACATGCTCGTGGTCACCCGCGACATCTGGAGCCTTCGCCTCAACACCCAGTACACGTTCCAGCAGGGCTCGCTCACCAACCTGTCGATCGCGCTGTCCGAGAACAACTTCGCCGGCCGCCGCAGCGTGTTCGCCGCCGGCTTCGCGATGGATCAGGGCGCGATCGCGACCGGGCCGATCTTCCTCGACAAGAATCTGCTCGGGCTCAGGCTCGATTTTCGCGCGCGCTTCGACTTCATCTTCAATCGCCAGAACCTGCAGGAGAAGTTCGGGCTCGCCGAAGGGCCACCGACGATCTCCGAGCGCGACCGGCCGGGCTTCAATCGCGAGGGCTCGCAGAGCTCGTTCTCGCTCAGCAAGCCGCTGTTCGCGCTCGCCAGCACGTGGGGCGTCGGCGTGTCGTTCTCGCATCGCTACGCGATCGATCGCAGGTTCCGCGGCCTCGGCCTGCTGCCCGTGGATTGCTCGTCGGGCGAGTGCGTGTTCCCGCTCGATGGCAACAACCGCTTCCAGAGCCAGCTCGACATCGCGCGCGACGCGGTCGACGCCAGCCTGATCGGCGTCCAGTACAAGATGAAGCGCTGGGATGCCACCGCCTCCGCGGTCCGGCAGTGGGGCACCTCGGTCAAGCAGCAGCTCTCGGTGGGCTACAGCATCGACGACACCAACCCGCAGCCGCTCCCCTCGTTCCCGGGCAGCGCGGTCGAGCGCGAGGCGTTCATCCGCGACGTGCTGCCGCGCAACGAGATGACGTCGACGCCGTTCATCTCGTACGGCTTCTTCGTCCCGCGCTTCAAGACGTTCCGCAACGTCTCCACCTTCGAGCTCGCCGAGGATTCCAGGCTCGGTCCCGCGTTCGACGTCTCGTACTCGGTCGGCCTCAAGCTGCTCGGCTCCGACTTCAACTTCCAGCGCGGCTCGTGGGCGGCGTCGTGGGGCTTTCAGTGGTGTCGCGATGGCCTCGTCCGCCCCGCGATCAGCATGTCCACCCAGTATCGCGACGCCGACAACGACGGCGATCACGAGCTGGTCAACAACACCGCCACGGTCGGCGTTCGCGTCGTCACGCCGACGTACAAGTGGGCGCGCATCGTCGCCGAGTCGACGCTCGCCACCCGCTGGAAGGACATCAACAACAGCTTCTTCGCGATCGGTTCCGACAACGGCCTGCGCGGCTTCCTGATCAACGAGTTCAGCGGCGTCCGCACCGGCGATCGGTTGATGCGCACGCAGGTCGAGCTGCGCACCGTGCCGCGGCCGCTGTGGGTGATCCGCTACGGCGGCGTGCTGTTCTACGAGGTCGGCGGTGTCGGCGACACGTTCAACGGCAGCGGGAAGCTCCAGCTCCACCACGATGTCGGCTTCGGCTTCCGCATGCTGATCCCGCAGACCGCGCGCGATCTGTTCCGCTTCGACTTCGCGTTCCCGCTCGACGGTCCGAACGCCGGCGCGCTGCGCTTCATCGCCGGCTTCGAATCGGCCTTTTGATGGATCCGGTCGAACCTGGTTCGACCTCACGTCGAGTCTGGTCGAACCTGGTTCGACCTCACGTCACTTCAACGGGCGCGGATCCATCGGCGCGTTGACGAAGGTCAGGTTCTTCGCGATCAGCTTCGCCAGCTCGAGGCGCTTGCCGGCATCGGGACCATAGACGCGGACGTAGCAGGGAGCGTCGTCGTCGAGGAACAGGATGCCCTGATCGTTGTGATCGAGGCCCTTGCTGCCGACCGCCACCTCGGTGGCCTGGCCCGGCTGCTTCATCTCGACCGCGGCATCCTCGGCACCCTTCGGCGCTTTCGGTTGCGGGCCGGCATCGGAGGCGCGGTTGTACTCCTCGATGCGCGCGGTGTTCTGCTCGCGATACTGCTTGAACAGCGCGTCGGCCGTCTTCTTGTAGTTGTCGCGGCAGTCGAAGTCGTACTGGTACTTCGCGGGCGGATCGCTCGCCACCTCGTACTCGCACGGCCGGGGCACGCCGCGCTGGCTCGGCATCGGGCCCTCGACGCGCCGGATCTGGCCGCCGAGCAGCTGGGCGAGCGTGTCGAGCGAGACGATCGACTGACAATCGAACCGATCGGGGAACACGCCGGCCGTCTTGCCGGCTGGCGTCTCGGTGTCCGGCTTGTCCTTGGGGACACTCGCATCCGAGCTGCACGCAGCGACCAGCAGGAACATCGAGAGACGGGACGTCACGACGCGCGACGGTAACGCGACGCCCGCGCCGTGTCATCCGCTCCCGCAACCTCACTCGGCGGCGGCGCGTGTGGTCGCGTCGAACACCACGCGCAGCTCGGCCACCTCGGAGATCGCTTCGGCCAGCTCCATCAACCCCGCGGGTCGCCTGGCTTCGTCGAGGTGGATCGTCCCGCCGACCCGGCGCTCGACATACGCGACATAGATGCCGCCGCGGCGCGCCGCGACCACCACGGCCCGCAGATGGAACAGCGGGATCGCCGCCCGCCGGCGCACGCCGAGCACGCGCTGCTCGATCCTGAGCAGGCCCTCCTCGCGGTCGAACACCAGGCGGCGGCGCAGCGTGCCGAGCAGGATGCCGGCCGAAAACAGAAACCCGCCGAGGATGATCGCCCACACCGCACCGAGGAACACCAGCCACGAACCGCCGGCGGCGAGGCCCCAGCCGGTCCACGCGGTGGCGCGGGTCAGATCGAGCTCGACGCGGGTGGCGGAGCGCTTGCGCACCGCGACGGAGCCGAGCCAATCGAGCATGCAAGAGCAGTTTACCCAAAGCCGCGTCGGACGCTCGTCACCACCACGCGGTCATTTGGCCCGGCGGTGGGTCGTCGGGCACGGAGACCGTAATGTCGACATCGCGGTCAACCGCGGCTCGGCGCGCGCGGAGACCGCCAGTCCACCCACGAGCGCGTACTACAGGCCGCTGTAATCGACGCCGAACTCGACCCGCTCGGTGGCGCCGGGCGCGAGCTCGACGTCGAGGCGGACGACGTCATCGATCACCTTGGCGTCGGAGCGCAGCCCCGACAGCCGGCGCGTCTTGACCGGCCGCAGCCGCTCCTCGATCGAGACCGCGCGCGGCTTGTCCGAGATGTTGGTGACCGCCAGCGACACACGCTGCCTGATCTCGCGGCCATTCGATCGCGGATAGCTCTCGACGACGTTGCGGCGGGTCGCTTGCAGTGCGTCCTCGGTCCACAGCGCGAGGCGCAGCACGTTGCCGAGCCGCTCGCGATCGCGAGCTGGCACCACGACGGTGCGCGGCGTGCCATCGCGGTCGACCTCGACATCGACCTGGCCGGAGGTCAGCTCGAGACCCTCGAGCTCGAGCGTGGCGGCGACGCTGCGCCTCGACTCGCGGCCCCACGCCGGATCGCTGGTGGACACCAACGGATCGCGGACGGCGCCGTCGAAGATCGTGCGCAGCCGCGCTGGCGCCTCGACGGGCGGGTTCGCCAGCACCGCCAGGGTGCCGTCGAGCACGACGTCGCCGCGCGCGATCGCCTTCGGCGCGGCCTCGCCACCGGGCAGCGCGTCGAACACGGTCAGCGTCGCGCGCTGCCTGGCCCACGGCGGCGTGGTGAAGGCGAACCGCGTGGTGATCGTCGCGCGCTCGCCCGCGAGCTTGATCTGGTGTAACGCGCGGACCGTCGGTTGCGGCGAGACCTGGACGACGCGCACGAAGTAGGTGCCCGGCGCGGCGCCGACGCTGCAGCGCACGAGCGGCGACAGCACGCCCGGCGCGATCTGCGGCAGCGACGGCCGCGGCTGGCCTTGCTTCGCCGGCGTGCGCGGCTGGGCGAGCTGGTCGAGCGCGAACGGGTTGTTCTCGATCCGTTCGCGCGCGCAGGCGCCGAGCTCGAGCGGCCGGTGGTCGAGCGACTCGATCACCAGCGATGGCAGCTGCGCCGCGGCGTCGATCCGCTCGAGCACGATCGCGCCGTTCGCGATCGTCAGCTTGCGGCGATCGTCGATCATCGCGATCGCGGTGCCCGGCTCGCGGCCGAGGAACAGCGAGATCGCGGTGCCCTCGGCGGGCGTCGCCACGTTGTCGACGACGGCGTGCTTGCCGGGACAACCGGCGCACGCGACGGCACACAGCGCGACGAGGCGCACTACTCCTCGAACGCGACGGTGTCGCCGATCTGCTGGGCGGCCTCGCGCGGCTCGAGCTTGCCGAGCAGCACGGCGGCGATGCCCTGCAAGACCGGCATCCGCACCTGGAGCGAGCTGGCGAGCTCGACGGCGGCGAGCGCGGCGCGCGCACCTTCGGTGCGACTCGAGTCGGCGGTGACGATGCCCTCGGCGAGCCGGCGGCCGAGCAGATAGTCGGCCGACTTGTCGCCTTGCGAGCGGACCAGCAG